>JAYOMI010000032.1:0-17206 GCA_038120765.1 Rhodospirillaceae bacterium | reverse complement strand
CGGCTGGATCGCCCTGGCGCTGGTTGTGTTCGCGTCGTGGAAGCCCTGGCGCGCCTTTTTCGGGGCGTATCTGTTCGGGGGTATTACGATTATCCAGCTCTACGCGCAGGGCATGGGGGTTGAAGTATCGGCCCAGTTCCTCTCCATGCTGCCCTATCTTGCGACCATCCTGGTGCTGGTGATCATTTCACGGGACAGCGCGCGAGCGCGGCTCGACGCACCGGCCTGCCTCGGGAAAAACTTCCACGCGTCAGGCTGAAGAAAATATGGGATAACACGGCTTAAATAATCAGGAACGACGGCAGTTCAGGGGATATTTCCCGTTTTTAACGAAGGAGGCAGTAATGCAACTAAAATCAAAACTTACCGCGGCCGCCTCGGCGGTCGTGCTTGCGGCCGGCGTTTCGTCCGCAGCGCAGGCGCAACTGAAAATCGGTTTCGTCTATGTCGGACCGATCGGCGACCATGGCTGGTCCTATGAACACAATCAGGGCCGTCTTGCGATCGAAAAGGCGCTTGGCGACAAGGTGACGACCACCTATGTCGAGAAAGTGCCGGAAGGCGCGGACGCGCTCCGGGTGATCTCGAAGCTCGCAACGTCCGGTCACGGGCTGATTTTCACGACATCGTTCGGCTACATGAACCCGACGCTCCGGGCGGCGAAGCGCTTCCCCAATGTGAAGTTCGAACACGCCACCGGGTTCAAACGCGCGCCGAACCTGTCGACCTATTCGGCCCGTTTCTATGAAGGCCGTTATGTGGTCGGCAAGATCGTCGGCAACATGACGAAGTCCAACATACTGGGCTACATCGGATCCTTCCCGATCCCCGAAGTCATTCGCGGCATTAACGCGACCTATCTTGCCGCGAAATCGGTGAACCCCGATATCAAGATCAAGATCGTCTGGGTGTCCACCTGGTTCGATCCCGGCAAGGAAGCCGATGCGGCGAAGACGCTGATCGATCAGGGTGCCGACATCATCATGCAGCACACGGATTCTCCCGCACCGGTTCAGGTCGCAGAGCAGCGCGGCGTCTGGGCGGTTGGGCAGGCTTCCGACATGACCCAGTTCGGGCCGAAGTCGCACCTGACGTCGATCATCGACAATTGGAGCCCTTACTATATCGCGCGCGCGAAAGCGGTGCTCGACGGCACCTGGAAGTCCACGGATACGTGGGACGGTTTCAAGCCGGGCATGGTTCAGCTTGCCGACTATAACAAAGCGATCCCGGCAGATGTCGTGAAGCTGGCAAACGAAACGCGCGCCGGCATCGTCAATGGCACGATCCACCCCTTCGCGGGCGAGATCAAGGATCAGGAAGGCAAGGTCCGCGTCAAGGCAGGCACGAACGCCGATGACGGCCTGATGGCCGGTATGAACTTCTACGTCCAGGGAATCGACGGCACGATTCCGAAGTAATCTGAACGATGCAGGGGGCGGCGCGGGTCTGTCCGGTGCCGCCCTTTTTGCGCCTTTTGACCGAGCGGGGGAAAAACCGATCGACGTGACCCGTAAACCGATCCTGCTGACCGGCCGGACACTGTCGTTCGACGGCGATCCGGCCCTGGATGCGGATGCTGTCTGCTATACCGAGAACGGCGCTGTACTGGTGGCGGACGGCCTCATTGTCTGGTCGGGACAACGGGGCGATGAACCCGGCGAACTCAGTATAGATGCGGTTCATCATGACTATGGCGATGGCCTGATCCTGCCGGGGTTCGTCGACGGTCATGTGCACTATCCGCAGATCGGCGTGATCGCGTCGTTCGGCGCCCAGCTTCTGGACTGGCTGGAAAAATACACCTTCCCGGAAGAAGCCCGGTTCTCGGATCCGGAATATGCCGGCAGGACGGCGAAACTGTTTCTCGATCTGCTGCTTGCGAACGGCACGACGACGGCGGCTGTTTACTGCACGGTGCATCCGGAATCCGTGGACGCGTTTTTCGCGGAATCAAGTGCCCGGAACCTGCGGATGATTGCGGGCAAGATCCTGATGGACCGTAATGCGCCGGACAGCGTGCGCGATACCACGCAGTCGGGATATGACGAAACCAGGTCGCTGATCGGGAGATGGCACGGGCAGGGCAGAAACCTGTATGCCGTCACGCCGCGGTTTGCGCCGACCAGCACGCCCGCGCAGCTTGAAGCCTGCGGCGCCCTGATGACGGCATTTCCGGACGTCTATCTGCAGTCCCATGTATCGGAGAACATCGGTGAAGTGGAATGGGTTGCCGACCTGTATCCGGACGCGCGGTCCTATCTGGATGTTTATAACGGCTTCGGCATGCTGGGCCCGCGCGCCCTGTACGGCCACGCTATTCACATGGACGAGGCGGACCTCGCCCTTGCGGCGGAGACGGCGACGAAGTTCGTACACTGCCCGACCTCGAACCTGTTTATCGGCAGCGGCCTGTTCCGGATGCGGGAAACGCGGGCGGCCGGCGTCGATGTGATGCTGGGCAGCGATGTCGGCGGCGGCACGTCGCTGTCGCCTTTTGCGACGATGAAGGCGGCCTATGAGATCGCGCAGTTCGGCGGCTATTCCCTGACGCCCGAAGAAGCGTTCTGGCTGTCGACGTCGGGCGGGGCGGAGACCCTGTCGCTCGGCGACCGGATCGGCAGGCTGGAGGCGGGATACGAGGCCGATATCGTCGTCCTCGATGTCACTTCGACGCCGGTGATCCGCCACCGCATGGAGCGGGCCGAGTCGTTGCGCGATATGCTGTTCGCCCAGATGATCCTCGCGGACGACCGGGCCGTGCGCGCGACCTATGCGTCCGGTTCCCTCGTCTATACGGCGTCGTGATCGCGCCGCCGGAAATCCGGTCATCTTCCGGTTTCCTTACGCTTCGTTAACCCGACTTCGCAAAACTCTGCGTATGCAGAGATTACTCTTTCTTGCCCTGATGTGCCTGCCGGCCTTGCCTGCGGCCGCACAGACCGCAACGATTACGGTCACCCAGGCCGATTGCCGGAAACTCGTTGCGCATACGCCGGATGCATCGGTTGCCTATACGCCGGGCGTCACGGCGGATGGCAGGCGGGTCGCGCCTGCGGATCTTCCGGGCAGCGGTGCCGGGCTGAAGCTGCCGGACTCTTTTTCGATGCCGGTCGTCATCGATCTCCAGGAGCGCTTCGGCCTGCCTGCCAACAAGGGGCAGTATATGGGCGAGCTGAATGCCGGGAGCGTCCAGTTCAGGGACGGGAAGGTCACCTATAACGGCCAGGAGCTGGCCAGCGGTTCCCAGAACGCCATAGCTGCGGCCTGCCGGAAACTGCTGCAGAAATAGCTGTTCGGCCCGATTGATCGGGCCACGTCAAAATTGCTGTCCCATTGAATTTTTGGTTGCCGCCCCGACCCCGATAGTCGAGGATTTGCGCGACGAACCGCCGCCAGAAGCGGGGCCGGAAACTGAATGAGGAAATTCCCATGAGCACCCCCCATAAACCGCCGTTTCGCGCAGACCATGTCGGCAGCCTTCTGCGGCCGGCGAGCGTCGCGGAAGCGCGGAAGAAATTCTACACCGATACGCCGACGATCAGCGCCGACGAGTTGCGCGCGATCGAGGATGCGGCAATTGTCGACGTCATCAGAATGCAGGAAGACGCCGGGCTTCCGGTCGTGACCGACGGCGAATTGCGGCGCTATTTCTGGCACTACGATTTCATGGGCATGCTCGACGGGTTCGAGATGGAAACGCGGGGCGAGGGCGTCCAGTTCGAGGGTGTCCGGCTGCCGCCGCTTTATCCGACCATCAAGGGCAAGCTCGGCTTTCCAGATGACCACCCGATGCTCGACCATTTCCGGTATGTCGCGGCGAACGCAAAGGTCACGCCGAAGATTTCCATCCCGGGGCCGAGCTGCTGTCACTTCCGCACCGCGCCGGAGGATATCCTGCCGGAAGAATACAAGGACATGGATGTCCTGTTCGCCGACCTTGCGGCGACCTACAAGAAAGCCGTCGCAAAATTCTACGACGCGGGCTGCCGCTACCTGCAGATGGACGATATCTATTTCGCCTATCTGTGCGATCCGAAACAGCGTGAAGAGAAGGCGGCGGCGGGGCAAGATCCCGACATGCTGCTCAACAAGTATGCCTGGATGATGAACGAGGCGATCAAGGACCGCCCGGACGACATGGTCATCGGCATGCATATGTGCCGCGGCAATTTCCAGTCCACCTTCGCGGCGTCCGGCGGCTACGACCCGGCGGCCGAAGCGATCTTCAGCACGGGCGTGGATATCTTCTTCATGGAATACGACAGCGAGCGCGCTGGCGGGCTGGAACCGCTGCGCCTGCTGCCGAAGGGCAAGCAGCGCGTGATGGCCGGTTTCGTGACCACGAAAACGCCGGGGCTCGAATCCGTCGACGACCTGAAACGCAAGTTCGACGAGGCGTCGAAATACGCCGCCATGGACCAGCTCGGCCTCGCCCCGCAATGCGGATTCTCGTCAACCGAACACGGCAACAAGATCACCGTCGACGACCAGCGCCGGAAGCTGGATCTGGTGGTGAAGACTTAGAGGGTGATTTCCAGGCGCTGAACCCGCAGTACTTGCAGTGCGACGGGGCATTGCGGGTGAGTGCGGCATTCCCTATGTTCGCGTCGCACCCCAAGGAGGCTCGCAAACCCCATGCGCATGTCGCGTTTTTTTCTGCCGACCCTTAAAGAAGACCCGTCCGAAGCCCAGATCGTCTCGCATCGTCTGATGCTGCGTGCGGGCATGATCCGCCAGTCCAGCGCCGGGATTTATTCCTGGCTGCCGCTGGGCCTGAAAGTATTGCGCAAGGTCGAGGCGATCGTGCGTGAGGAACAGGACGCGGCGGGTTGCCAGGAACTGCTGATGCCGACCATCCAGCCGGCGGAAATCTGGCAGGAAAGCGGGCGCTACGACGATTACGGCGCGGAAATGCTGCGGATTCGCGACCGCCACGACCGCGACATGCTGTACGGGCCGACCAACGAGGAAATGATCACCGAGATCGTCCGCGCCCATATCCGCAGCTACAAGGACCTGCCGAAGAATCTCTATCATATCCAGTGGAAGTTCCGCGACGAGGTACGTCCCCGTTTCGGGATCATGCGCGGCCGCGAATTCCTGATGAAGGATGCCTATTCCTTCGACCTGACCTATGAGGGCGCACGCGCCGCCTATAACAGGATGTTCGTCGCCTACCTGCGCACGTTCTCGCGGATGGGGCTGAAGGCGATCCCCATGGCGGCGGATACGGGCCCGATCGGCGGCGATCTCAGCCATGAATTCATCATCCTTGCCGAGACCGGCGAGAGCGAGGTTTTCTGCCACAGGGACCTACTGGATCTCGACATGCTCGGCGAGACCATCGATTACGATTCCGACCTGCAGCCGATCGTCGATCGGTGGACGGGGATGTACGCGGCGACCGACGAAAAGCACGATCCCGCTGAGGCCGCGAAGCTCGGCGACAACCTGATGAACGCACGCGGCATCGAGGTCGGCCATATTTTCTATTTCGGCACCAAGTATTCGAAGGCGATGAACGCGGCCGTCGTCGGGCCGGACGGCGAGCAGGTCTTTCCGGAAATGGGCTCCTACGGCATCGGCGTCTCCCGCCTGGTCGGCGGGCTGATCGAGGCGTTTCATGACGAGACCGGCATTGTCTGGCCGGAAGCGGTCGCGCCGTTCGGCGCCGGGATCATCAACCTGAAATCCGGCGACGACGCCTGCGATGATGTCTCCGCCGATCTATACGCGAAGCTGCAGGCGGCGGGCTGCGATCCGCTTTATGACGACCGTGACGTCCGCGCCGGCGCGAAGTTCGCCGATATGGATCTCATCGGCATTCCGTGGCAGATCGTCGTTGGGCCGCGCGGGGTGCAGAACGGCGTCGTCGAATTCAAGAACCGCGCAAGCGGCGCGCGCGAGGAAATCTCGGCCGAATCCGCGCTGGCACGGCTGACCGCATGATCTTCAACGCTTTTGAGCGCATGGTTACACTCCGCTACCTGCGGGCACGGCGCGAAGAGGGGTTTGTGTCGGTCATCGCCGGGTTCTCGCTGGCGGGCATCGCGCTCGGCGTCGCGACGCTGATCATCGTGATGTCGGTGATGAACGGCTTTCGCGCCGAACTGCTGGACCGTATCCTCGGCCTGAACGGCCACATGGGCGTCTACAGCCTGACCAACCAGCCTTTGTCCGATTTCGACCGCATCGCGACGGAAATCAAAAAGCTCGACGGCGTCACCCGTGTGATCCCGACGGTCGAGGGGCAGGTACTGGTCAGCGGCAACAAGGTCGCGGCGGGCGCGATCGTGCGCGGCGTGCGGGAATCCGATATCCGCGCCCGGAAAATCATCGCCGACAACATCCGCGCCGGTACGCTCGACAACTTCACGGGCAAATCGAGCGTCATCATCGGCACGCGCATGGCGCGGAAATTCGGCGTCGGGCCGGGCGATACCGTCCGCCTCGTCTCGCCGCAATCCAATGCGACCGCGTTCGGCAGCGTGCCGCGCTCCAAGACGTACTGGATCGCCGCCCTGTTCGAGGTCGGCATGTTCGAATACGATTCCGGCTTCGTGTTCATGCCGCTCGAAGCCGCGCAGATCTATTTCCAGTCGAAGGACGCGGTGACCAATATCGAGGTGTTTCTCGACAACCCCGACCGCGTGGATTCCATCCGTGTCGAAATCCTGCGCGCTGCGGGCTTGCCGCTGCGTCTGGTGGACTGGCAGCAGGCCAATGCGAGCTTCTTCAACGCGATCAAGGTCGAACGCAACGTGATGTTCCTGATCCTGACGCTGATCATCCTGGTGGCCGCCTTCAACATCATTTCCGGCATGATCATGATGGTGAAGGACAAGGGCCGCGATATCGCGATCCTGCGCACCATGGGGGCGACGCGCGGCATGGTCATGCGCATCTTCCTGCTCGCAGGGGCATCGGTGGGTATCATCGGCACGGCGGCGGGTTTCGCGCTCGGTGTCGCCTTTGCCGGCAATATCGAGACCATCCGCCAGTGGATACAGGGCCTGACCGGCGCGGAACTGTTCGCCGCCGAAATCTATTTCCTGTCGCAGCTGCCCTCCGTCGTCCAAACCTCGGACGTGGTCAGCGTGGTCGGCATGTCGCTCGGCCTGTCCTTCCTGGCGACGCTGTATCCGGCCTGGCGCGCGGCGCGCCTCGATCCCGTGGAAGCGCTGCGGTATGAGTGACGCCCTCGTCCTGAACGATATCCGGCGCACTTTTCGCCAGGCGGGGAACGACCTGCAGGTATTGCGCGGCGCGGCGGTTGCCATCGCGCCCGGCGAAACCGTGGCGCTGGTCGGCCCGTCCGGGGCGGGCAAGTCGACGCTGCTGCATATCGCGGGGCTGCTGGAACGCCCGGACGGCGGCGAGGTGATCGTCGACGGCGAAGCCTGCTCGGCGCTGTCGGACGACCGGCGCACGGCGCTCCGGCGCACGGCCATCGGCTTCATCTACCAGTTCCATCACCTGCTGCCGGAATTCTCGGCGCTTGAAAACGTCGTGGTCCCGCAGATGATCGCGGGCGTCGCGAAACCGGCGGCGCGCAAACGGGCCTCGGAACTGCTCGGCATGGTCAGCCTGTCGGAGCGCGAAGGGCACCGTCCGGCCAAGCTGTCCGGCGGCGAACAGCAGCGCGTGGCGATTGCCCGCGCGCTCGCCAACAGCCCGAAAGTGCTGATCGCGGACGAGCCCACCGGCAATCTCGATCAGGAGACGGCGGAGCGCGTTTTTGAGCTGTTGATGCGCCTGACCCGCGAAACCGGGGTGGCAGCCCTGGTGGCGACGCACAATCCGGACCTCGCGGCCCGCATGGACCGGAAACTGACCCTGAAAAACGGGCTTCTGGAAGCTGGCTGAGGCTATGCTCGCGGGCGATTCGGTCTAGACTGTACGCATGACCGATCCTGGCTTTATCCATCTCCGCGTTCATACCGCGTATTCGCTGTCCGAGGGCGCGATCAAGCTGCCGAAGCTGATCCAGCTTGCGACCGAGCTGAAAATGCCCGCCGTCGCCGTGACCGACACCAATAACCTGTTCGGGGCGCTCGAATTCTCGCTGGCGGCGTCGAAGGCCGGCATCCAGCCCATTATCGGCAGCCAGTTCGATGTCGCCCGCGAAGGCGAGGCGGCGCGCCAGTCCGCCCATAGTGCGACGGCCCGGCGGCACGACCGGCTGGTGCTGCTGGCGCAGAACCGGGCGGGTTACCTGAACCTGCTGGAAATCTCGTCCGATGCCTTCCTGACGACCGAACACGGCGATACCCATACGACGCTGGAAAAACTGCGGGAACGCTCGGAAGGCCTGATCTGCCTGTCGGGCGGGCCGGACGGACCGCTCGGCCGCCTGATCGGCGACGGGCAGATCGCCGCGGCCGAAGCCCTTTGCGACCGGCTGAAGGATATCTTCGCCGGACGCTTCTATATCGAGCTTCAGCGCCACGGGCTGGAGTTCGAACGCCGGATCGAGCCCCGCCTGCTGAAACTCGCCTATGAGCGCGATATCCCGCTGGTCGCGACCAACGACGCCTATTTCGCGACGGAGGACATGTACGAGGCGCATGACGCGCTGCTGTGTATCGCCGATGGCCGCTACGTGTCCGAATCCGAACGCCGCCGCCTGACAGAAAAGCACTATTTCCGCACCGCGAAAGAAATGCGCGACCTGTTCGCCGACCTGCCCGAAGCCGTGGACAACACGGTCGTCATCGCCCGGCGCTGCGCCTTCATGCCGACCGAACATGCGCCGATCCTGCCGCCTTTCGAGATCGAAGGCGCGTCGAACGAGGAAGAAGCGCTGAAGCTGATGGCGCAGGACGGGCTGGAGGCGCGGCTGGAAGGCCAGGTTTACACCGACGACATGGACGCGGCCACGCGGGAGGAAGTCGCCAAACCCTATCGCGAGCGGCTTGAATTCGAGCTCAACGTCATCATTGAAATGGGCTTTCCGGGCTACTTCCTGATCGTTGCCGATTTCATCCAGTGGTCGAAGGACAAGGGCATTCCCGTGGGCCCGGGCCGCGGGTCGGGCGCGGGCTCGGTCGTCGCCTGGGCGCTGACCATCACCGATCTGGATCCGCTGAAATTCGGGCTGCTGTTCGAACGCTTCCTGAACCCGGAACGCGTGTCCATGCCCGACTTCGATATCGATTTCTGCCAGGACCGCCGCGACGAGGTGATCCACTACGTCCAGGAAAAATACGGCGACGACAAGGTTGCCCAGATCATCACGTTCGGAAAGCTGCAGGCCCGCGCGGTGCTGCGCGATGTCGGGCGCGTGCTCGGCATGCCGTATGGCCAGGTGGACAAGATCACCAAGCTGGTGCCGTTCAACCCGGCCCATCCGCCGACGCTGCAGGAAGCCATCGACGGCGAGGCCGAACTCCGCCACATGCGCGACAGCGACGAGACCGTCGCCCAGCTGATCGATAACGCGCTGAAGCTCGAAGGGCTGTACCGCCACGCATCCACCCATGCGGCGGGCGTGATCATCGGCGACCGGCGCCTGGCCGAACTGGTCCCGCTGTACAAGGACCCGCGGTCCGACATGCCGGCGACGCAGTTCTCGATGAAATATGCCGAGGCCGCCGGGCTGGTGAAGTTCGACTTCCTCGGCCTGAAGACGCTGACCGTGCTGCAACGGGCGATCGAGCTGATCGAGCAGCGCGAGGAAGCGCCGGACCTGCTGAACCTGCCGCTCAGCGACCGGAAAACCTTCGAAATGCTGTCCCGCGGCGAGACGGTCGGCGTGTTCCAGCTGGAAAGTTCCGGCATGCGCGACGTGCTGCGCCAGCTGAAGCCCGATACCTTCGAAGACATCATCGCGTTGGTTGCGCTCTACCGGCCGGGCCCGATGGACAATATCCCGCGCTATATCGCCTGCAAGCACGGCGAGGAAGAACCGGATTATCTGCACCCGGAACTGCAGCCGATCCTGGAGGAAACCTACGGCGTGATGATCTATCAGGAGCAGGTGATGCAGATCGCCCAGGTCCTGTCCGGTTATTCGCTCGGCGGCGCCGATCTGCTGCGCCGGGCCATGGGCAAGAAGATCGCCGCCGAAATGGCCGCCCAGCGCGAGTATTTCGTCAACGGGGCGTCCGAGCGCGGCGTCGACCGCGATCAGGCCGGACGCATCTTCGATCAGGTCGACAAGTTCGCGGGCTACGGCTTCAACAAGAGCCACGCGGCGGCCTATGCGCTGGTCGCCTACCAGACGGCCTATCTGAAGGCCAACTACCCGGTCGAATTCCTCGCCGCCTCGATGACCCTCGATCTCGGCAATACCGACAAGCTGAACGTGTTCCGCCAGGAGCTGGACCGTCTCGATATCCCGCTGCTGTCGCCGGATATCAACAAGTCCGGCGTCACCTTCACGGTGGAGACGATCCCCGCGGAGTCGGCCGGCGGCGCCCCGGTCTATGCCGTGCGCTACGCGCTAGCCGCGATCAAGAATGTCGGACGGCAGGCCGTGGCCGATGTCGTGGCCGAGCGGGATTCCAACGGCACCTTTGCCAATATCGCCGATTTCGCGACCCGGCTGGGCGCCTCGGGGGCGAACAAGCGCCAGTTCGAAAACCTGATCAGGGCAGGGGCCTTCGACAGCATCGATTCCAACCGCAAACGCCTGTACGAGGGGGCGGAGGGGGTGATGCGCCTCGCCAACGCCGCCGCGCAGGAACGCAACAGCGGACAGGACAGCCTGTTCGGCGGGGCCGTCGCCGAAGACGACAATGCGCGCCTGCGCCTGCCCGATACGCTCGACTGGCCGGTGATGGAACGCCTCACCCATGAATTCGAGGCCGTGGGGTCCTACCTGTCGGCCCATCCGCTCGATGCCTATGCCGGGCAGCTGCGCAAACTGCGTATCACGCCCGCCGCCGATATCAGCGCGCGCATGGCCGGCACCTCGCCGAATGTCGCCGGCGTGGTGATCGCCAAACAGGAACGCACGTCCGCCAGGGGCAACCGCTTCGCCTTCGTGCAGCTCTCCGACGGCTCCGGCGTGTTCGAAATCGTCGTGTTTTCCGAAGTGCTGGCGCAATCCCGCGAACTGCTCGAAGGCGGCCAGCGGGTGATCGTCACCGTCGATATCCGCGCCGATGACGGCGACGCCGCGCGCATGTCAGCCACCATGATCCGCCCGCTCGACGAAGTGCTGGCAAGTGCCTCCACCGAGCTCAAGATCGTCATCGCCGATGCCATGGCCATTAACGGCATTAAAGAGGCCCTGGAAACCGGGGAGGAAGGCCGCTGCAAGGTCGCCCTGATCCTCGATGTCGGCGATCACCAGGAAGTGGAGATCAAACTGCCCCGCAAGATCGCCCTCACCGGCAATTTCCGCGCCGCGGTGGCCCACCTGCCGGGCGTGGCCGCGGTGCTGGATCCTTAGGGCATCTTGTCCATATTTCCCGGTATCGCCCCGGCCTTGTGCCGGGGTCTAGTCTCGTGGCGGCAAGGCTGGATCCCGGCACGAGGCCGGGATGACAATCTGAGGGTCGATGGATATTTTTGCTTGTAAGTTCGTCATTTGTTCTTTTCGTGATATTCTTTCTGAGTTTCAAGCCGCTTCAGCCGCGAGGGAGGTGTTTCCGATGAAGACCTGACGCCGCGCGTCGCGGGCGGAGACAGGGCGCTCACAGGCGCGAGTCCCCCGGCGCCGCCATTCCCTCCCTTCGGGTGCATGGGGTTGAATTGCGACTTTGCCGGCGGACGGCGGGCAGGGGGACGTTTTGCAACAAAACTGCTTGCGAAATCATCCCGTTAGGCCTATCAACCGCTGCGTAAATCCACACGCGGGGCTACGGGCGGCGGCGTCATAGGCTGATCGTTCGATCCGGTGTCAGGCCGACCGGGTTCGGGATGTTCCCCTGGAACGTTTCAAACCCTTGAAATACCTGACCAATCTCCGCGGAGGTCTAACCGGAAAAGGAAACCGAAAATGGCTATGCCAGAATTCTCCATGCGTCAGCTCTTGGAAGCCGGCGTTCACTTTGGACACAATACCCGCCGCTGGAACCCCAAGATGGAACCGTACATCTTCGGCGTTCGGAATAAAGTTCATATTCTCGACCTGCAGCAGACCGTGCCGATGCTCCATGCGGCGCTGGCGGCGGTGCGCGAGGTCACGTCGCGCGGCGGACGCGTGCTGTTCGTCGGCACCAAGCGCCAGGCGGCGGAAATCGTTGCGGAAGCGGCCGGGCGCTGCGGCCAGTATTACGTGAACCATCGCTGGCTCGGCGGCATGCTGACCAACTGGAAGACCATCACGCAGTCGATCAAGCGCCTGCACGAGCTCGACGAAATGCTCGGCTCGACCGAAATCGCCGAGGCGCTGACTAAGAAAGAGCTCCTGAACCTGACCCGCGAACGCGACAAGCTCGAACGCTCTCTCGGCGGCATCAAGGACATGGGCGGCCTGCCGGACATGCTGTTCATCATCGACACCAACAAGGAAGACCTCGCGGTGGCGGAAGCCAACACGCTGAATATCCCGGTGATCGGCGTGATCGACAGCAATTCGAACCCGCAGGGCATCACGTTCCCGATCCCCGGCAATGACGACGCGATCCGCTCGATCGCCCTGTATTGCGAGCTGGTGTCGGGCGCCGTCCTTCACGGCCTGCAGCAGGAAGCGATCAGTTCCGGCGAGGATATCGGCGCGGCGGAGGAAGCCCCGGCCGAAGACCTGCCGGAAGAGGTTGTCGCCGAAGCTGCCCCGGTTGCCGAGGCGGCGACGGCGGAAGACAAGCCCGCTGCGGAATAAGGAAACCTGATTTTTCATCAGGTAGTTACAGACTTTAATTGAGAAGGTGAGTTATGGCTGAGATTACAGCTGCGCTGGTCAAGGAACTGCGCGAAACCTCCGGCGCCGGCATGATGGACTGCAAGAAGGCGCTCAGCGAAACCGGCGGCAACATGGAAGAAGCCGTCGATTGGCTGCGCAAGAAAGGTCTTGCCGCCGCGGCGAAGAAATCGGGCCGTGTGGCCGCCGAAGGGCTCGTGTCGGTTGCGACCGAGGGCACGAAGGGTGCGGTTATCGAGCTGAATTCCGAAACCGACTTCGTTGCCCGTAACCCCGAATTCCAGAAGTTCGTCGGCAGCGTTACCGCCGTTGCCCTCGCCGAGGGCGGCGATTTCGACAAGACGAGCGCGGCCGCCATGGCGGGCGGCAAGTCGGTCGTCGATTCCGTGACCGAAATGGTCGGCACCATCGGCGAGAACATGTCGTTCCGCCGGTCGGCCGGCATCAGCGTCGGTGAAGGCGTTGTCGCGAGCTACGTCCACGGCGCGGTCGCCCCGAACCAGGGCAAGATCGGCGTGCTGATCGGTCTGGAGTCGGCAGGCGATGCGGGCAAACTGGAGGAATTCGGCAAACAACTCGCGATGCATATCGCGGCCGCCAATCCGCTCTGGGTGTCCCAGGACGAGGTCGATACCGAGGCGGTGGACCGCGAACGCGACGTTCTCGCCGAACAGGCCCGGGCATCCGGCAAGCCGGAGGACATCGTCCAGAAGATGGTCGATGGCCGCCTGCGCAAGTATTATGAGGAAGTCTGCCTGATGGATCAGACCTTCGTCATCGACGGCGAATCCAAGGTCTCCAAGGCGATCGAGGCGGCGGCGGGCGATGCCGGCGCGCCGATCAGGATCACGGGCTTTGCCCGCTTCCAACTCGGCGAAGGGATCGAGAAGGAAGAATCCGATTTCGCGGCGGAGGTCGCCGCAACGGCGGGCGGCTGAGCAGGGGACAGGCCGATGCCGGACAGCGCCCAACTTCGCTTCAAACGCGTCCTCCTGAAGGTTTCGGGGGAAGCGCTGATGGGGAAGGGCTCCTATGGTATCGATCCCGTCACCGCGAACCGGATTGCCAATGAAATCAAGGCTGTAACGGACCTCGGGGCCGAAGTCTGCCTGGTGATCGGCGGCGGCAATATCTTCCGGGGCATCTCCGGCGCCGCGGCCGGGCTGGAACGCGGCACGGCCGACTATATGGGCATGCTGGCGACCGTGATGAACGCCCTCGCCATGCAGGGCGCGCTCGAGGATATCGGCGTGCCCACCCGGGTGCAGTCGGCAATCCCGATGTCGACCATCTGCGAGCCCTTTATCCGCCGCCGGGCGATCCGGCATATGGAAAAGGGCCGCGTGGTGATTTTCGCGGCCGGCACCGGCAATCCCTATTTCACGACCGATACGGCCGCGGCCCTGCGCGCGACCGAAATGAACTGCGATGCGATCTTCAAGGGCACCCAGGTTGACGGCGTCTATTCCGCCGATCCCCATAAGGAGCCCGATGCCAAACGGTATGAGACCCTGACCTATATGGATGTGCTGTCGCAGGACCTGCGGGTGATGGATGCCTCGGCAATCTCGCTTGCCCGCGAAAATAACATACCGATTCTGGTGTTTTCGATACACAATCCCAACGCGTTTGCGGCAGTCGTGTGCGGCGAGGGCACCTTCACGATCATTTGCGATGAAGGTTGAGTGAGAAGGATTCCCAACAATGGCAGACCCTGATATTGACGATCTGAAGCGGCGCATGAACGGCGCAATCGAAGTCCTGCGCGATGAATTCGGCGGGCTGCGCACCGGCCGCGCGTCTCCGGCATTGCTGGAGCCGATCAATGTCATGGCCTATGGCGCGCCGATGCCGATGAACCAGGTCGGCACGATCAGCGCGCCGGACGGGCGCATGCTCGCGGTGCAGGTCTGGGACAATTCGCTGATCGGGGCGGTGGAGAAGGCCATCCGGGATTCCAACCTCGGGCTTAATCCGCAGACGGAAGGCAACGTCGTGCGGGTACCGGTGCCGCAGCTGTCCGAAGACCGGCGTATCGAGATGACCAAGATTGCCGGCAAATATGCCGAGCAGGCGCGGATCGCGGTGCGCAACGTCCGCCGCGACGGCATTGATGAGCTGAAAAAGCTCGAAAAGGACGGAGAGATTTCCCAGGACGAGCAGCGGGCCTGGGCGGATGAAATCCAGAAGCTGACGGACAGCGCGATCAAGACGATTGACGATGCGGTGGCTTCGAAGGAAACCGAGATCCTTCAGGTATAGTTGTATGAAACCATTACCCACCCAGCCGATCTCGAACGGCATCCCTGTTCACGTCGCCATCATCATGGATGGCAACGGGAGGTGGGCAAAGGCAAGAGGGCTTCCGCGCGCGGCAGGTCATGCGCAGGGCGCGGAGGCCGTGCGACGGACCGTCAGGGCGGCAAGCGAGCTCGGCATTCGGTATCTGACACTTTACGGTTTTTCGCTCGAAAACTGGAAACGCCCGGCGAAGGAAATCGCCGACCTGATGGGGCTTTTGCGGTTGTATCTCCGCAAGGAGGTCGGCGAACTTCACCGCGAAGGCGTGCGTATCCGGTTCATCGGCGACCAGTCCATGCTGGCGCAGGATATTATCGCCCTGATCGATATGTCGGAAGAAAAGACCCGCGCGAATACCAAGCTCGATCTGGTCATCGCGCTGAGCTATGGCGGCCGCCAGGAAATCACCGCCGCGGTCCGGGAACTGGCGAGGAAAGTCGCCGCCGGCGAACTCACCCCCGATTCCATCGACGAGGAAATGCTTCAGGAACGCCTGTACACGGCCGATATGCCTGATCCGGACCTCATTGTCCGGACCAGCGGCGAACAGCGCATCAGCAATTTTCTCCTGTGGCAGTCGGCCTATGCCGAGTTTGTCTTTACCGATGTTTTGTGGCCGGACTTTTCGCGCGAGAAGCTGGAGGATTCTATCGAGGAATTCAGTCGCCGCGAAAGGCGCTATGGCGCGACCACCGCCTGAACGCATAGCCGGCAAATCCAGATTCCGGAATCTCGGTCTGCGGCTCAGATCTGCGGCCGTCCTCGCGCCGCCGGTCTTTGCGGGAATTTATTTCGGCTCTCCCTGGTTCGATCTGCTCATTATTTTTGGCGGCGGCGTAATGGCCTGGGAATGGGCAACGATGTGCTCCGGCGGCAGGTTCGATCTTCATGGGTGGATGATGGAAGCAGGGATCGCTGTCTGTCTTGTCGCGCTGTATGCAGGCAGCCCGACGATGGCATTGATTGCGGCGGCCGTCGCGACGGGAATCGTTGCCGCGGTTTCGGTCGCGCGCGGCCATCCAAGCCCCGCGCGGCTAGCAATGGGGATCGCGTTTGTCAGCCTGTTTTGCCTGTCGTTTATCCTGTTGCGGAAAACGCCCGAGATCGGGCTCGCGCTGGTGATCTGGCTGGTGGTCGCGGTCTGGATGACAGACGCGGGCGGCTATTTCTTCGGTAAGCTGATCGGCGGCCCGAAGCTTGCGCCGCGAATCAGTCCGAACAAGACCTGGGCCGGTCTCGGCGGTGGGGTATTGCTCGCGGCCTTATGGAGCGCGGCGGCGGCGTTCTGGGCAGGGAGTTACGCCGTGGGGCCGGCAATGGCAGCCGCAGCGGGTATTGCAATGATTGCGCAACTTGGCGATCTTGCCGTTTCCTCCGTGAAACGGCGCGTCGGCGTGAAGGACGCGAGCGCTCTGATACCGGGGCATGGCGGGTTTCTGGACCGGCTGGACGGCATGTTATTGACGGGTCCGGCGACCGCTTTCGTGTTAGTGTTGTCGGCCAAGGGGTGGATTGAATGACGGATAAGCTGCAGGCCCGCACCGATGTGCCAAGGCGTATAACAATTCTGGGGTCCACGGGATCGATCGGGTGCAGCACCATCGATCTGATCGACCGGGATCCGGATGCGTATGTCGTCGAGGCATTGACGGCCAACCGCAGCGTGGATGCGCTGGCGGAACAGGCGCGGCGCCTGAACGCAAAATTCGTCGCCGTCGCGGACCCGGAGTCTTATGAAGGCCTGAAAGCCGCGATGTCGGGCACGACGGCAGAGATCGCTGCCGGGCCCGAAGCAATCGTCGAGGCCGCTGCCAGGGATGCGGACTGGGTAATGGCCGGGATCGTGGGAGCGGCCGGTCTGGAGCCGACGCTGCAGGCGGCGCGGGCAGGATCGGTTGTCGCTTTTGCTAACAAGGAATGCCTAGTCTGTGCCGGCGATCTGATGCTGGATGAGGTCGCGCGAAGCGGCGCGACGCTGCTACCGGTCGATTCGGAACATAATGCGATTTTCCAGGTATTCGACTTCGAACGGCGGGAGTCGATCGAAAAGATCATTCTGACCGCGTCCGGCGGTCCGTTCCGTTCAAGCAG
>JAYOMI010000031.1:30668-36656 GCA_038120765.1 Rhodospirillaceae bacterium | reverse complement strand
GCGCTTCGTAGCGCAGCCGGTCGCAGGCATCCGACGCGTTGGATATCAGTTCGCGGAGGAAGATTTCCTTCTGGCTGTACAGCGAGTTGGCAACGATGTGGAGGAGGCGCGAGACCTCCGTCTCGAACCTCAGCTTTTCTTCTGCCATCGGCCCGGTTCTCCCATTGAAAATTTCTGAATGCCGCCGGAATATGTTGCGCTGGCGCGACGATTTCAACCCCTTGCCACCGGGGCCGTCCGCGGCCATCCTGCGCCAATGTCAGGCGCCGAACAACGGCCGATCGTGACGGCCGTTCTGGGCCCGACGAATACCGGCAAAACGCACTACGCGATCGAGCGGATGCTCGGTCATGCCTCCGGTATGATCGGTTTTCCGCTGCGCCTGCTGGCGCGCGAAAACTACGACCGCGTGGTTCGGGAAAAGGGTGCTACGCGGGTCGCGCTGGTAACGGGCGAGGAGAAGATCATTCCGCCCCGCGCGGCATATTTCATCTGTACGGTGGAATCCATGCCGCTGGACCGCCAGGTCGAATTCCTCGCCATTGACGAAATCCAGATGTGTGCCGACCCGGAACGCGGTCATATCTTCACCGACCGGCTGCTGCGTGCGCGGGGCACGGAAGAAACCCTGTTCCTCGGCGCGGAAACGATCCGCCCGCTGATCCAGACACTTGTGGCGGGCACCGAATTCATCAGCCGGCCGCGGCTGTCGCGGCTGTCCTATGTCGGCCCCCGCAAGATCACGCGCCTGCCGCGGCGCAGCGCCGTCGTCGCGTTCTCCATCAACGAGGTATATGCGATTGCCGAATTGATGCGCCGCCAGCGCGGCGGCACCGCGGTGGTTCTCGGCGCGTTGAGCCCGCGCACCCGCAACGCGCAGGTCGATATGTACCAGGGCGGCGAGGTCGACTATCTCGTGGCCACCGATGCCATCGGCATGGGCCTGAACATGAATATCGACCATGTCGCGATTGCCGGCCTGCGAAAGTTCGACGGCAAGAATTACCGGAAACTGTCGACGGCGGAGCTTGCACAGATTGCCGGGCGCGCCGGCCGCCATCTGTCCGACGGCACGTTCGGCCCGGTGGCCGAAATCGGCGCCATGGACGAAGACATCGTCAACGCGATCGAGGATCACAATTTTCCGGCACTGACCGGTGTTTTCTGGCGCAACGCCGATCTTGATTACAGGTCGGGTCTGGGCCTGCAGAAATCGCTGGAACTGCCGCCACCTCGCCCGGAACTTCTGCGCGCACGCGATGCCGACGACAAGATCGCGCTCTCCCAGCTTCTGCGCGACCCGGATATCGCCGACCGGGCATCGACGCCGGATATCGTTCGCCTGCTTTGGGATATCTGCCAGATTCCCGATTTCAGGAAAACCATGGCGGATGTTCATGCCGGGCTTCTCGCCCGGATATTCCGCGAACTGACGGCCGGCGATTGCCTGCCGGTCGACTGGGTGGCGGCACAGATCGCCCAGCTCGACCGTGTCGATGGCGATATCGACACCCTGATGGCCCGTATCGCCCATGTCCGTACCTGGACTTATATTTCCCATCGTGCCGACTGGCTCACCGATGCCGAAACATGGCAAAATCGGACCCGCGAACTTGAAGACAGGATTTCGGATGCTCTGCATACAAGCCTTACCCAACGATTTGTCGACCGCCGGGCGGCGGCTTTCTCCCGCATGAAGGACCGCGATGACCTGATGGCGGTCGTCGGCGCCGATGGCGACGTGACGGTCGAAGGGGAATTCGTCGGACATCTCGACGGTTTCCGGTTCCTGCCCGATGCCAGTTCCGCGGCGGAGGGAAGACAGGCCCTGCTGACGGCGGCGAACAAGGCGCTGCGCAGCGAAATAGATGCGCGTGTGGATGCGATGTGCGCCGCGCCCGATACCGTTTTCTCTATCGACGATACCGCGGTGATTTCCTGGGCCGGCGCGACGGTCGCGCGGCTGGAAAAGGGTGCCGATATCGTGTCGCCGGGCGTTGCGGTCATGGCAAGCGACTATCTGTCGGCGGACCAGCGCGAACGCATGCGCAAACGGCTCGTTGCGTGGGTTTCCGCCCAGCTCGAAGACGCGCTCGAACGGCTGATGACCCTGCGCAAGGCGGAACTCAGTGGCGTGTCCCGGGGTCTCGCCTATCAGGTCGTCGAAGGGCTGGGATCGCTGCCGCGGCTGCGTGTCCTGAAAGAGGTCCGCGAACTGTCGAAGGAAGACCGATCGGCGCTCCGCGCCTGTGGAATCCGCATCGGCGCGGAAACGCTGTTCGTGCCGTCGCTTGTCAAACCCAAGGCGGTGCAGTGGCGGGCGATGCTCTGGAAACTGTTCAACGAGCGCGAAGCGCCGCCGCCGCCCGGGGCCGGGCTTGTGACCGTGCCCGCCGGCGACGACCTGCCCGAAGACTTTCTCGAAGCCTGCGGCTACGCCAAGCTGGGCGGCCGCGCCATCCGGATCGACGTGCTCGATCGCGTGGCGATAGACCTGGAGCGCCAGTCCCGCGCGGGCAAGATGGATATCGGCGCGGCACAGCTCAACCTGCTCGGCCTGTCGATGGACGATGCCCGCCCCGTGTTCGAGGCGCTTGGCTATGTCGCCGAAAGAGTGCCGAAAGCAGAAAAAGCGGCAGAAACGCCGGAGATTCCGGAAACCCCGCAGACGGTACAGCCTCCGGAGACTTCGGAAACCGGGGACGCCGCGCCGTCGGAGAAATCAGCGGACGCCGGCAAGTCCGCGGAGGCCGGAGAGGAACTGGTCTGGAGATGGGCCGGTCGCCGCAAACCCGGTGCTGAACGGCCGAAACGGTCCCGGCAGGGCAAGCAGGGCAAGCCCCGCAACCAGGGTAACAAGGGCAAACCGGGAAATAAGGGAAATCCGGATAAATCGGACCGCGCGGCGCAAAAGCCGCGCAAGCCCGCTCCGATCGATGAAAATTCGCCCTTCGCGAAACTGAAAGACTTCAAGTTTTCTTGAGCGGGGAAGACGGCATAAGGCTCGACAAGTGGCTATGGCATGCGCGCTTTTTCAAAAGCCGCAGCCTCGCCAGCCAAATCTGCGCCAAAGGCAAGGTCCGGATAGACGGACAGGTCGTTCGCAAGTCCCACTACATTGTGCGCATCGGTCACGTGCTGACCTTTCCCCAGGCAAAAGAGATACGCGTGGTCCGGATCGAGGGGCTCGGGACGCGGCGCGGACCGGCCGCGGAAGCACAGGCGCTCTATTCCGAAATCGGCGAGGATCGCGCCTCCTAGCCTGCTTTGCGAAATATCACCGACTGATTGTTGGACGGCATCTCGACGCGTTCGATGAATTCGAGACCGTTCTTTTTCGCTTCCGCGCAGACATCTTCAAGATCCCGCACGCCCCAGGTCTCGTTTTGCGATCTCAGCGATGCATCGAAAGCTTCGTTCGACGGGGCTGTGTGGGCGCCCGCGATCCGATAGGGACCGTACAGGTAGAGCGGGGCGTCGGTGGGAAGAAGTCTCGCCGCATTGCGCATCAGCCCCTCGGTCGCATCCCAGGGGGATATGTGAATCACGTTTATGCACATCATGGCGTCCGCGGAATCGATCGGCAGGATCACGTCGGATGCGTTTATCGCCAGCGGCGGGCACAGGTTGTCTTTACCCGCCGCGTCGCGCCATGCGGCGATGCTTTCCAGGTTGAGCGGATCCGGGTCGCTCGGCTGCCAGCGGAGACCGGGAAACAGGCCGGCGAAATAAATGCTGTGCTCGCCGGACCCGCTGCCGATTTCCAGCACCGTGCCGGTGGCGGGCAGACAGCGCTTCAATACGTCGGCGATCGCGTCCCGGTTACGGGCAGTGGCGGGAAAATGGCGGGCTTTATCCGAAGGCGTTTCCATGCGCCCATCATAACCGGGTTGTCCCGCTGGTGCACGGGTCTGTGCGGGTATGTCTGTCGGCATCCATCAGAAAATCTCATGTTTGCCGACCTGCCGGTCTTGTGATAACACGCCTCATGCTTGACAGATTCAAAGCCTTTTTCGAGGTCAAACAGGCGGCGGGCGGCGATGAAGCCGGCGGCCATACCCCGGATGAATTCCACCTCGCGGCGGCAGTGCTCCTGGTATATGCCGCGACCGCGGATGCAGAGTTCGGCGCGGCAGAACGCGCCCGTATTGAATGGCTTTGCGAACACCGCTTCGAACTCGGCCACGATGAAGCGCATGCGCTGATCCTGGCGGCCGAGCGCAAGGTCGAAAATTCCGTCCAGCTCCTCGAATTCACACGCACCATCAAGGATGGTTTTTCCTACGAGGAACGCATTCATCTGATGGAAATGCTCTGGGAAGTGGTCTATGCCGACGAGATCGTCGAGGCGCATGAAGCGTCTCTGATGCGTCAGATTTCCGGGCTTATTTATGTCGACGACCGGGACAGCGGTATCGCCAGATCGCGGGTTCGCGCCCGGCTGAACGGTGGAGACTAGGACCTGCTGTCCGGTCTATAAAAGTTGTTGGTCGGGGCTTTAAAAAATACTAGTTTGCTTTGATGGAGATGCGGCATGTAGCCGTGGGGATTTAACACACCGGGTCGAACGCCTCGTTCAGGCCCGGCGAAAAAAACACGGAGAAGAGTATGACGTACGTCGTCAACGATGCGTGCATCAGATGCAAGTTTATGGATTGTGTGGAAGTATGCCCGGTGGACTGCTTCTACGAAGGCGAGAACATGCTCGTCATTCACCCGGACGAATGCATCGATTGCGGCGTTTGCGAACCTGAATGCCCGGTGGAAGCAATTCGCCCGGACACGGACGACGTTTCCGACAAGTATCTCGAGGTGAACCGCAAGTTCGCTGATATCTGGCCGAATATCACCCGGAAGGGCGAATCCCCGGCGGATGCCGATGACTGGCGCGACAAAGAGAATAAATTCGAGGAACAATTCAGCGAGAGCCCCGGCCAGGGCACCTGAATTTCCGCTTCTGCGGACGGATTTGAACGAAAAATCAATGCTGCGCGGCAATCCGCCGCGCAGCGTTTTTTGTGAAACGGCCGTCTTGATCGCCGGTTGACGCGCCGTTCGCGCCTTTCAGGCTAAAACGCTGTTATTTCACCTGATTTTGTGATACAAGGCTCTCGCCTGACCGGTGGATAGACGGACAGATACTCCTCAACCCAATACCATTATCCTGCTGACATGTCCTGAACTCAGGCGATTATGTCCGGGGGGTTGAATTTGTTCGCTTTTTCATCGGCAAACGGAACATAGAATCGAGAGAGTGTGATGGCACAGGCCAAAACGACTGCTAAATCCAAAGCGAAAACAGCGCCGAAAGCCGCTGCGAAGTCTTCCGCCAAACCGGCGAAAACTGCACCCAAGGCGGCGAAGCCGGCTGCAAAAGCGGCAGCGTCCAAGAAGCCTGCAGCTAAAAAACCCGCCGCAAAAGCGGCTTCTGCAAAGAAGCCTGCGGCGAAGGCGGCCCCGAAAGCCGCCGCGCCGAAAACGACTGCCGCGAAGACTGCCGCCAAGCCTGCAGCGCAGCCAAAAGCGCCAGCCAAGCCTGCCGCCAAACCTGCGGCGAAGAAGCCGTCGAAGAAACTGCCGTTTGCGCGGGGTGACTATGTTGTCTATCCGACCCATGGCGTCGGCAAGGTGACGGGCGTGGAAAAGCAGGAAATCGCCGGATTCAATCTCCAGCTTTTCGTTATCCTGTTCGAATCAGAGAAGATGACCCTGCGTGTCCCGGTCGAGAAAGTTGCCGATTCCGGTCTGCGCAAGATCAGCTCCAAAGACAAGATGATGGCGGTGATGGGCACGCTGAAAGGCCGGGCACGGTCAAAACGCACGATGTGGAGCCGCCGCGCCCAGGAATACGAAGCCAAGATCAATAGCGGCGACCCGGTGGCGATCGCCGAGGTAGTGCGCGATTTGTATCGTGCGCCCGGCCAGCCGGAGCAGTCCTACAGCGAACGCCAGATGTACGAAGCGGCGCTGGAGCGACTGGTCAACGAA
>JAYOMI010000031.1:18410-30658 GCA_038120765.1 Rhodospirillaceae bacterium | reverse complement strand
GCGCGCCATGTCCCGGAGGGACGGGTACCATACCTCGACGTCGATGCGGCGACCCAGAAGCTGGAAACCGTGCTGAGCGGCGCCTAGAAGCAGGTCGCACTTTTTAGAAAAGCCCGTCCCTGCGACGGGCTTTTTTCATGCGCCGTCTTCGCCGTTCAGGGACCACACACCGATGCTGCCGTCCCGGCCCCGGATTTCGTAGGTGCCGACGGAGACCAGCCCGTCGCGATCCTGCGCCAGAGCGGCTGTCGCATCGCTGATCAGAATCTTTGCGTCGCTTTCCTGACCGATTGTTTTCGAAAGCTGTTCAAGCCGGGCCGCGACGTTCACCGCATCGCCCACCAGCGTATAATTGATACGCCCCGGCGCCCCGATATTGCCGACCAGCGCATCGCCCGTATGAATGCCGATCCGCACGCAGGGGGCGACGCGGCCGATGCGCCGCCGGGATGCGTTATCCTCGGTGACGCGGCGGCGGATCTGCCGCGCTGCGCGGATTGCGCGATCGACATTGACCCCCGTTTCGTCCGGCTCCCAGAACGCCATCACGGAATCGCCGATATACTTGTCCACCGTGCCGCCCTCGGCTTCGATGCAATCGACCAGGATCGCGAAGTGCTCGTTCAGCATGGCGGCGGTTTCGGCGGCCGGCATGTGCTCCGACAATGTCGAGAAACCGACGATATCGGTGAACATCACTGTAATCGTGCGGTTCTCGGATTCGACCGGCGTATCCCGTGCCATCAGACGGCGCACCAGTTGCTGGGGCACATAGGTTTCGAACCATCGCAGGCCCGTCGTCATGCGATTGAAGGCGTCCGCGGCGTCGTCCAGTTCTCTCAGGCGGCTCGGTTTCAGGCGGATGACCTGGCCGAGATCCAGCTCGGCGATGGATGTCGATCCGGCGGCAAGGGCGCGGATCGGCGCGCTTATCCGGCGGCCCAGGTATATGGCGCTCAAAACGCAGATCACGATGACGACGAGACCCGCGATGCCGGCGCGGACCAGGCGCCGGAACTCGTCGCCAAGCCCGTCTTCCGGCTCGGCATAGATGCCGACGGTCAGGGGTTGCGGGCCGAAACCCGTCAGTTCCCTGTATATGAAGATATAATTCTCGCCATTGATCAGCATGGCGTGGCCGCGGGTATTCTCGTCCAGCCGGATCAGTAGGCGCCGCCGGTTCTGGGTGTTCCACAGCTTCGCGAGCACCGGGTCGCCGACTTCTCCCAGCGCGGGCAGGGGGATATCGGCCTGCCGTTTGAACTGGCCCTTTTCCATGTTGCGATGCGCCAGAACATGGTCCCGGCCGTACAGAACGAAACGATTATCCGCGAGCGGGACCGCGCCTGACCGGGCGATAAACCTCGACAGGGCATTGACCGTCACGGCAGCCACCAGCATCCCGCGGAATGTCTCGCCCTCCCAGATCGGGGAGCGGATCGAAATAATCGTGACGCCGAGCGAGGGCAGCCAGATCGGGTGTTCCCAGTATGGCTGAAATCGCCTTCGGGCTTCCTCGATCGCGCGGAGTGTCTCCAGATTGTTGCTCAGGGGTTCGCTCGACATCCGCACACTTGTGCCGTCCGGATAGACGAAGCCCATTCCGAAAACCTGATCGGCGCCGGCCATGCTCGTCAGCAGTGTTTCGGCAAGCCGGTTACGGTCGTTGCTATCGATCTGGCCGGTATCGATCATCCGGGTGACGTATTCGGTAAGTTCCCTGACCGGGGAGAGGCGCCGCCGCGTTTCCCGGACCAGGGATAAAACCGCGAAATCCGCGTTCTCTGCCAGTAACTCGCGCGTGTTCTTCTGCGCGGTCCACATGGTTATGCCCTGGAACAGCATCATGCCGGCAATCATCAGCGCCCCGAAACCAAGCACGAGCGCCGTGGTCACGGACGGCTTGATGCGTCTGCGTTTCTCCACGTCAGGTATCGCCGGCAGATCATCGTTCGACATCGCATGAAGTTAAGCCTCCCCGCATTGGTCCGCAATTGCGCCGTATCGAATCGATTTCTAGGATAACCGGATGCTTGCACGGCTTATTTCGGGCGGCCAGACCGGTGTCGACCGGGGTGCGCTGGACGCGGCGCTCCGCCGGGGGTTCCCGTGCGGCGGTTCGTGCCCCAGGGGACGCCGCGCCGAGGACGGCCCGATCCCGGCGCGCTATCCGCTGACGGAGCTCGAAACCGCAAGCTATATCGCGCGCACCCGTCGCAATGTCGCTGAGTCCGATGGGACGCTGATCCTGGCGCCCGGCGCGCTCTCCGGCGGGACACGCGCGACGAAAAACCATGCCGATAAAACCGGCAAAGCCTGTCTTGTTATCGATACGAACGATCCTGACACCGGGGCGCAGGCGCGCGGGGTCCGGCACTGGCTGGAACGCGAAGACATCCGGGTGCTCAACGTTGCCGGACCGCGGGAAAGTTCCTGTCCCGGTATCTCTGCTATCGCCGAGCTGTTCGTCGGCCGGATTCTGGACGGACTCAGTCCATCGTGATCATCTTGAGTTTCTGCCCCGGCACCAGCCGGTTGCTCCTGGAAATTCCGTTCAGCACCTCGAACCGCTCGACCTTGAAGTCGCTGTGGGGAAGGCGGCGGGCGAGGCTTTCGACCGTGTCGCCCGGCCGGACGGTCACGATCCGCAGCACAAGCGGTCGCAGACGGGATGCCTCGGCGGGGCTCAGCGTGCGGAAACTGTATGTTGTCCGCCGCAGGCCCGTCGCCAGCCGGTTCGTGTCGTCCCGGGCGGTGAGGAAAATCATCCTGTAGATCGTCTGGGTATCGATCCGGTATGCCGTCAGGCGGGCATCGAACGTGCCGTCATTGGTGCGTATCCGGGTGGTCGCCGTCGCGGCATCGAGCCCGTTGACGCGAATGGTTTCCAGGTTGCGCAGGTTCATTTTCGCGCCCCAGATCTGTCCCAGATAATATTCCATCGATCCATCGGCGGGTTTGCTCGCCCGGTCGAAAATAATGCGCGATTTGTTGGGGCCGAAGGCATGGACCGCCGTGCTGGAATTCATAAGGCTGAAGCCTTGGGGCACCGTGAACGCGAAGCGCAGTTTGGGATGCAGAAAGTCCTGTCCGCGGATGAAGCCTTCTTCAGGGTCGCCGCCAAACAGCAGCCCGTCCAGTTTCGACAGGTAGATATCGCGCGCCGTCATCGGGTTCCGCACGTTCGTCTGACGGGCCAGTGCGGTGGCCCGTTCAACCCTGGCGGCCGGGGCCGGATGGGTCGCCAGGTAGTTGAACTGGTCCACCTTGTCAGGCGATTCGCCCCGGCGCAGGGCGGTCAGCCGCGAATCGGCGCGAAGCTTGGCCAGAAATCCCGCCATCGCCGCCGGATCGAACCCGGCGCGCGACAGGTATCTAACGCCAAGCTCGTCCGCTTCATATTCGTTTTCGCGCGAAAAACTCTGGAGCAGCGTTACGGCCCCCATCTGGCCGACCTGGGCGGCTTCCCTGCCGACCAGTATGCCGACCGCGGCAAGGCCGATATTCGCCAGCAACGATTGCCCGTGGCGCCGCGCATGATGCAGCGCCGTGATATGTCCGATTTCATGGGCCAGAACGCCGGCGAGCTGTGCCTCGTTATCTGCCAGCGCCATCAGACCCCGGGTGATGTAGACATACCCGCCGGGGGTGGCGAACGCGTTGATGATGTCCGAATTCAGCACCGTGAATTTGAATTGCAGGTCGGACCGCTCGGACGTCCTCGCCAGCAATTGCCCGATTCCGTCGACATAGCGTTTGAGCTCCGGCGTGCCGTATTCGCCGCCGAATTCCTTGATGATCCTGGGATGATTTTCCCGGCCCATCCGGATCTCGTCCGCCTGCGAAAGCCCGCCGGTAAAGGTGGTGCTGCCGGTGGCCGGGTTCTGGGCGCAACCCGACAGCAGGGCGGCCAGAAGCCCCGCCGCGGCCAGCGATGGGATCAATGTCAGGACACGTTTCACGGTTTCAGCTCACTCTTCCAGAATTTCGATCTGCTCGGGATGCGTCACGGATATCATGGCACCGTTCCGGCTTACCAGCCAGCCGCGAACGCGCAAACGGCGATCCTTCAGGTTCAGGATACTAACGCCTGCCGCACGGAACAGTTTCAGGGATTCTGGCGCGATCGACACGGTAAAATCCGACCGCCAGTCGTCCCCGTAATTGAGATAGCCCCGCCCGCGGACGATGGCCGCGCTCTTTATCCTGCCTTCGACCAGCTGGAAGGTGCCGATAAGACGGCCGGCGTCTGCGGCATCGATAATGCGATACCAGTCCAGCGCCCAGATGCCGCGCCGCGCGGCCCGCGCCGCCCGTTCGGCGTCATAAAGCGCGTCCGCATCGGCACGGTTGTCCGGGAACGTATAGACGCGTGCCAGCCCGCGCAGCAGCATTTCCCGCTGGATCCAGACGTCGCCCACATGCATCTGGGCAAGGAGGCGGCCCCATCGGTCATAGCGTTGCCCGGGGTAGGCCAGCCGCACCCGCCGGTCGCGGCTGAGCGCCGAAAGCGCCGCCTTTGCCTCGGCGGCCAGCGGCCAGGGCCGGAACCCCTTGCGCCCGAGCGGCAGTTTCGGCGCCTGAATGCCGGTCAGCCGGACCTCCGCGCCGGTATCGAGGCGGACCGTATCGCCGTCCACAACCGCCGTCACGATGGCGGTTTCCACCGGATCTGGGTTTTGTGCCGGCAGCTTCCGCGCGGCGGCGTCGATCGGTCCCGAAACGACCCCCGCAACGACCCCCGCAACGACCAGGGCGAACAACGCGATCCCGGCCGAAACCGCGCGCGCCCCCGACGGGCCGATCGCGGCCCGGCGCTTTGTTCCGCGCCGTCCGGCGGCGCGATGGTTGGGTCGTCCGGTCATTCTGTTTCGCTCTTGCCCCGGTTCTCACTTGCGCCGGTCTGCTCTTGCCTCGGTCTTTCCGGACGGTAATATACCCCGCCGCCATCGCCTGTCCCGAGCGATGGCGCATTAATTCTAGCCGGAGCCTACATCGTGATCGAGCGCCGCCTCCGCGATCAACTTTACCCGTCAATCGAACCGTATGAGACCGGCAGGCTTGCGCTCGACGGTCTTCACACGATGTACTGGGAGCAATCCGGTCATCCCGGCGGGCTGCCCGTGATCTTTCTCCATGGCGGGCCCGGTGCGGGGGCGACATCGGTGCATCGACGGTTCTTCGATCCCAGCACCTACCGGATCATCATCTACGATCAGCGCGGCGCCGGGCGCTCGACCCCGCGGGGCGAACTGACCGACAACACCACCGCCGACCTGATCGCCGATATCGAGGCCCTTCGCGAACATCTCGGCATCAAGCAGTTCCTGCTGTTCGGCGGATCCTGGGGCAGCACCCTTGCGCTGGCCTACGCGGAAGCCCATCCGGACCGGTGCCTCGGCCTGGTGATCCGTGGCATCTTCCTCGGCCGGCCGGTCGAGATCGACTGGTTTCTGTACGGGCTGAAGACGGTCTTCCCGGAAGCCTGGCGCGATCTGGTGTCGGTCCTGCCGGAACAGGAACGCGGCGATATCCTCGGCAGTTTCTACCGGCGCCTGCTGGACGAAGACCCCAAAGTGCATCTGCCCGCGGCGCGCGCGTGGAGCCGGTACGAAGGCGCGTGTTCGACCCTGCATCCCAGCCCCGAGACGGTTGCGGCCTTCGGCGAGGAATCGATGGCCTATGCCCTCGCCCGGATCGAGACTCACTATTTCACCAACGGCAATTTCATGTCGGACAATCAGCTTCTGGACAATATCGGGGCGGTTACGCATCTGCCGTGCACGATCATCCAGGGCCGCTACGACATGATCTGCCCGATCGCGACGGCGGACGAACTGCACCGCGCCTGGCCCGGCTCTGAAATGATCATCGTGCCCAATGCCGGTCATTCGGCGATGGATTCCGGCTTGCGCGAGGAACTGGTCATGTCGACCGAACGCGTGAAACGCAAATTCGCGGCCTGAGCGCCGGAAATTGTGGCGGGAGCCTTTTCATGACGCGCCCAATTCATTTACAATGCGGGGAAGAGGCGGCTTCAAACGCTTCGTCCGGCGGGGGTATCAGCGTACGGGGCTGTATTCAGTGATTGCGATAAAAAGATTTTTCAAGACGGTCGCGCTGTGCGCTGTTCTGGCCACGCCTTTCTCTGCCGCGGCGGACGATCCGGACTTCCTGACCGTTGCGGTCGGGTCGTTCGATCTTGTGCAGGACCACGATCAGGCCGCCGAATTACGGGTGGAATACCGGTTCGATAAGAAGTTCTGGATCGTGAAGCCGTTTGTCGGCGCGATGGGCACCACGGATTCCGCCTTTTACGGCTATGCCGGTATTCTGACCGACCTGTATTTCGGCAAGCGCTGGGTGCTGACGCCTAGCTTCGCCGCCGGGTATTATGACAATGGCGATGGCGTCGATCTCGGGCACGAGCTCGAATTCCGCTCCAGCATCGAGCTGTCCTACCGGTTCGACAACCGCACCCGTCTCGGTGTGTCGTTCTATCACCTGTCGAATGCCAGCATCGGCGATATCAACCCGGGCACCGAGGTGCTCAGCATCGTCTATTCGATCCCGCTCGGGCCGGGGAACTGACCGAACCCGGTCGGTAACTGCAAAGTTGCATCCGGCGCCCGCCTTGGGCTACATCAGGGCCACGGCCCCGTAGCTCAGCAGGATAGAGCGACAGATTCCTAATCTGTAGGTCAGAGGTTCGAATCCTCTCGGGGTCGCCATTTCCGGCGACCGGGGCGCGGGCGGCAGTAGGCCGCCTTTTCAGGGGAGACATGCCGATGACCACCACATTCGCCTTCATCGGGTTCGGCGAGGCCGGGCAATATCTTTCCAAAGGCCTTCAGGGCGAGGGCGCGGTCGTTTCCGGCGCCTATGACATCCTGTTCGATGCGCCCGACGGCGGCGGGGCCAAGGGGGCGGCGGTGCGGGCCGCGCTCGCAGAACGGGGCATCCCCGCGATGGCGAATCCCGCCGAGGTCACGCCCGGCGCCGATATCGTGATCTCCGCGGTGACCGCGAAGCAGGTCGCGGCGGCGGGCGATGCGACCGGCCCGCACATGAAGCCCGGCCAGATTTTCCTCGACATCAATTCGGCGTCTCCGGCGGCGAAGCGCGCCGCGTCGGTATCCGTGGCCGCCGCCGGCGCCGATTACGTGGAGGCGGCCGTGATGTCCAACGTGCCGCCGCATGGCCACCGGGTGCCGATGTTTCTTGCCGGCGCGGCGGCCGACAAAGCCGCGGCGCTGATGAAACCGCTCGGCATGGATGTCGAGGTTGTCGGCACCGGCATCGGCCAGGCGTCATCGATCAAGATGATCCGCAGCGTGATGGTGAAGGGGCTTGAAGCGCTGCTGGTCGAATCGCTCACCGCCGCCCACCGGGCCGGCGTCGAAGACAAGGTGATCGAGAGCCTCGGCGAGAGCTTTCCCGGTCTCGACTGGCGCGGCAAGGCCGGATACCACCTCGGGCGGGTGGCGCTGCACGCCGCGCGCCGCGCCGACGAGATGGAAGAGGTCGCCGAAACCCTGCGCGATATCGGTATCCCGCCCACCATGGCGGAGGCCACGGCGAAGCAGCTTCGCATGTGCGCCGATATGGGGCTCCGCGAGATGTTCATCGACGACCTGCCGGAAGAGATCGCGCCCTTCGTCGCCGCGGTCAGCGCCGGGCATTCCAGCTAGACCCTAAAGATCCCTATCGCGAAGTCGGTCGACGGAATAGGCACAGAGGTCCTGGGCATCGCCGAAACGGCGTGCCCCCACCCGGTCCAGCTCCGGCAACAGCCGCAGGAATATCCGCGCCGTCAGGTCGGCATCGGCGGCGGCATCGTGGCGGTCCCTTACCGGTTCGTCGAAATGACCGGCCAGCGCGTCGAGCGTGTGGTCGCGGCGGCTGTCGAACGCGCCGATTGAGAGCAGCATCGTGTCCAGCGCCGGGTTTTCGATCCGCGCGACGCGGCTCATGAAAGAAAGATCGACCGCGACATTGTGGCCGACCAGTACCGCATCGCCCGCATAATCGAGAAATTCGGCGAGGACCGTCTCGATCCCGGGGGCATCCGCCACCCTCTCGTCGGTGATGCCGTGAAAACGGCTTGCCGCCGCCGGGATTGCATGCCCCGGATTGACCAGCCGCGTGAAGGTCCCGTCTTTGACGATTTCCCCGCCGCTGATCCGGACGGCACCGATCTGTACGATGCGGTCGTGCATGCTGTCGGGGCCGGTCGTCTCGGTATCGACAACCACGTAATCCAGGGCCGCCAGCGGGAGCCGCGACATATCGCTATAGCGCGTCTCAAGCTTCAGGAGATCGAAGCGGGCGGCCTGCGGGCGCGATGAGGATCTGACCGCAGCGTCTCCGTCGGCCGCCGCGGGGAGCTGGCGCCACAGAACCCAGAAAACACAGGCAATGCCGAGCCAGGTCGGCGCCAGCGCGCGGAGCATTTCGTCCATCGGCTTCGCGAACTGCCATACCGCTCCTGCCGCGAGAACCATCGTGACGATGGCGGCAAGCACAAACAGCGTGGGCAGGCTGATCCGGCGTAGCATTCAGGGTCTCCCTGGGGTCGGTCGAACACGTGTCGTGTCGGCCGGTGCAGGCTTCACATCAGATAGGGTGGCGCAGCTTGTCGTAAAGCAGGCGGATCTTGCGGACGTAGTTTTGCGTTTCGCGATAGGGCGGAATCCCGCCGTATTTCTGAACGGCGCCTTCGCCCGCATTATAGGCGGCGACGGTCTTGGTGACGTCGCCCTTGAAGCGTTTCAGCAGCCAGCGCAGATACCGCATCCCGCCGTTGATGTTTTCGGCAGGGTTAAAGGGATCGCGCACCCCGAACCGTGTCGCGGTTGCCGGGATTAGTTGCATCAGCCCCTGCGCGTTCGCCGACGAGACGGCGTCGGCCTGATAGGCGGATTCGACCTGGATAACGGCGAGCACCAGCTTGGGGTCGAGGCCGTATTGCGGCGCAAGCTTCGTGACCATGGTCCGGATTTCCGCCGGCGCATAGAGCTTCGCCTGCGCGGTCCGGCCCCAGCCATTGGGGCAGCGCGCCGATCTCTGCTTGCCGCGCTGGCGGAAGATGCGGGCCATCGAGGCACCTTCCGGGTGGCCGAGGGCGGCTGCCCGCCTGAACCAGGCGGCGGCGCGGGCCTGATCCTGCTTGAACCCGAGCCCGCCCGCATACAGAAGCCCGATCGCATAGGCGGAATCGGCGTGACCGTCGGCATCGGCGCGGCAATACAGCAGCATCGCGATGCGGTAGTTCCGGGCGCGGCCGTCCGTCGGGTGATGGTGACGCAGCGCCATGCCGTAGGAGGCGTCCGCATCTACATAGGCCTGCGCCGGCGTCGCGGGTAGTCCCGTCGCCAGCATCAGGGCAACGGGCGCGGCAATCTGTACGAGGCGTTTCATGGGCGTTCAGCTATCGCGTTCTGCCATTGCCGCGGTGGATTTCGCCGTCTGGTGATACAGCAGTTCCCGTTCCTCGTCGGTCGGCGGCGCGCTGCGGCGGAGATCCTTGCCGAGATCGACGCCTTTCCGGACGGCGGGCCGTTCCTTGATCGCATTGCGCCAGCGCGACACGTTCGGGAAATCGTCAAGCGGCTGGCCGAGCGGTTTCGAAATCAGAATCCACGGCCAGCTTGCCATATCGGCGATGGAATACGCGTTGCCTGCCAGCCATTCGCGGTCCGTCAGGCGGCGCTCCAGGACGCCGATACACCGGTTGTATTCGTTGGCGTATCGGGTTTTCGAATAATCGTGTTCGCCCTGCGCGTAGTTGACGAAATGGCTGATCTGGCCGGCCATCGGGCCCAGGTTGCCGACCTGCCAGAACAGCCATTCCAGCGTTTCCTTTTCGCTGACCGGATCGGTCGCCATGAACTTTCCGGCCTTGCGCGCAAGATGCAGCAGGATCGCGCCGGATTCGAATATCCGGACGGGCTTGCCGTCGTATTCCGCCGGCGGGTCGTGATCGACGATCGCAGGCATCCGGTTATTGGGGCTGATCGCCAGGAAGTCCGGCGCGAACTGTTCGCCTTTCGAGATATTCAGCGGGATCATGCGGTAATCGAGACCGCATTCCTCCAGCATGATGGATACCTTCCAGCCGTTCGGCGTCGGCCAGTAATAGAAATCGATCATTCCGCCGCATCCTTGTTTGTACCTGCAAGGGCGGCAATCTGATCCGCCGTGTAGCCGATCTCGCCCAGAACCTCCGCCGTGTGCTCGCCGAGCGCCGGGCCGCCGCGGCGGTGTTCCGTCGGCGTCGCCGAAAACCGGGCGGCGGGGCGCGCCTGGCGCACGCCGCCGGCAAGATGGTGGAGCGTCTCCACCACGATTTCGTTGGCGACGACCTGCGGGTGACCGATCGCCTCTGTGCGGGTCAGCACGGGCGCGCAGGGCACGTCTTCCGCTTCCAGCCGGGCGATCCATTCATCGGCCGGGCGTGTCCGCAGAACGTCCTGGGTCAGGGCCAGGCGGGCGTCGATATTCTCCTGGCGCAGCGCGGGGGTCGTGAAACGCGGATCGTCCAGAAGTTCCTGCATGTCGAATGCGCGGCTCAGCCCCGCCCATTCCTTGTTGCTCTGGACGGCGACGCTGATATGGCCGTCGACGGTTTCGTATATCAGGTCGATGAAACTCGCCGCGTTCTGCTGCCGGAAAGGTTTGTCGATAAAGGTCTGGCTGCCCATGTCGGAGCCCCACAGGAACGCGATGATCGCGTCCAGCATGGACAGGCGGATATGCTGGCCTTCGCCGGTGCGGGTGCGGGACAGCAGCGCCGCCGTGATGGCCTGGGCCGCGACGATGCCGGTCAGTTTGTCGGGCAGGATGGTGCGCACCAGCCGCGGGCGTTCGGCGTCCGATCCGGCCTGCACGGTCGCCAGACCGGACAGCGCCTGTATCAGCGGATCGTAGACCGGTTTGCCGGCATAGGGGCCGGTTTCGCCGAAACCGCTGATCGATACGTAGACGATGTCGGGGCAGGCGGCGCGGATATCCGCTTCGCCGATTCCCATGCGGTCGACCACGCCGGGACGGAAATTCTGGATAAACACATCCGCGCCTTCGCACAGCTTCAGCAGGGCCTGCCGGGCCTCCGCGTCCTTGAGATTCAGGGCGACGGAGCGCTTGTTGCGGTTGTTGTTGATGAAATTCGCCGAAAACCCGTTCTGCTTGTTGGCCGACGCGCGCGTGTGGTCGCCGCCGCCCGGGTTCTCGACCTTGATGACGTCTGCACCCTGGTCGGCGAGCAGCATGGTCGCCGAGGGGCCCGAGACCATCGACGTGACGTCGATGATGCGAAATCCGTGAAGAGGTCCTGTCATGCCTTCAATATACAGGGGATTATGCGGGCAGGTCTAATTGTCCGGTACGGCGGCGGATCGCGCGGGACAGGATGCCATAGCGCGGGGCGGCAATCATGGCGGCGGTCTGCAGCATGCCGGCGACCACCGCGATCATGCCCGCCGCACTCAGCGAATTCGCATCGCCCCATAGCTGCGGTCCGAACGCGGCGAGAACGTATCCGCCCACCCCGGCAATCACGGCGACCAGAACGCTCAGCCATAATTGTCGCGACAGGCTGTCGGTCAGCATCCGCGCCGTCGCGGCCGGGCAGATGAACATCGCGATGACCAGGATGGACCCCACGGCCTCGAACGCGGCGACGGCTGCAAGCGCGACGACGACGATCAGCGCCGTCGAAATCGTCCGGACCGGCAGGCCGAGACTGGCCGCGAGGCCGGGATCGAAGGTCGATACCTTCAGTTCCTTGTAAAATGCGGTAATCGCGGCCGCGATGGCGAAGGTCACGCCGGCAAGCGTGATGAGCTGGCGCGGCAGGTGCGACAGCGCCTCCCATGTCAGCGCGTCGTTCCAGCCGGTCACGCCGAGCCAGAGCGTCGATTCCAGGTTTCCGTACAGCGCGTGTTCGACATCGATATGGGCGTTCGATGCACCGGTCTGTTCCAGCAGGACGATGCCGATCGCAAACATGGTGGTGAAGACGACGCCCATGGCCGCGCCCGGTTCCAGCCGCCCCGCGCACCGGATGATTTCGATCAGGCCGGCGGCGATAACGGCGGCGGCCACTGCCCCCAGCATGAGCGGCAGGCTGGCGATGGTCCCGGCGATCAGGAACCCCGCGACGATTCCGGGCAGGGCAACGTGGGAAATCGCATCGCCGATCAGCGCCTGACGCCGCAGCACCAGGAAATTCCCGAGCAGCCCGCAGC
>JAYOMI010000031.1:0-18400 GCA_038120765.1 Rhodospirillaceae bacterium | reverse complement strand
CGCCGGCAGGTCGATGGAGAGGAAATCCGCCCCCGTCATCGGGCCCCGCTGTCGAGCGTGGCGATGATATCCGCCGACAGCACCTCTTCGATACGCGCCCCCGACAGCGGGTTGAACGCCAGCGCGGCATCGGGATGCTGGAGGCGATAGGTGTGCCAGAGGCGGTCCTGGCGGCGCATGTCCGCCGCGGCCCGTCTGCCGCTCTCGGTAATTCTCGCATCGCCGTCGATATAGCGGCGCAGGCGCATCACCCGGTAGGACAGCCCGTCCGGCGGCAGGTATCCGTCGGCCATCGCCAGCAGGCCGCGTATCGATGCCGCCCGCAGGCGCACCCTCAGACGCCGGACCGCCCACCCGATCACCCCGCGCCTGGGCGCAAACAGCAGGCTGAAAGCGAAGATGACGGCCGCGGCCAGCACGATCACCGCGCCGGCCGGCATGTCGGGCAGCAGCGCGGACAGGCTGCCGCCGATCCATCCCGCAAGGCCGCCGAACGCGCCGGACAACACGACCAGGCGGCCCAGCCTTTCTGTCCAGAATCGCGCGGCTGCCGGAGGAATGATGACCAGCGCGATAATCAGGACGAGGCCGACGGTCTTGAGCCCGATGGCGACGATCGCCAGCAACAGGCCGATCATCGCGAGGTCGAGCCGCGCGACCCGCCAGCCCAGAGCCGCCGCAAAATCTTCATCGAATGCGACCGCCCCGAATTCCTTCAGCAGCAGCAGCGCGATCAGGATCGCCAACAGCGATGCGCCGCCGATCAGCTGGGCTTCCCCGGCGGTCAGCGCCGCGGTGGAGCCGAGCAGGAAACTGTTCAGCCCCGCCTGACCCGCCGTCTCCAGGGTCTGGATATGGCTGAGCAGGACGATGCCAAGTCCGAAGAAAACGCTGAGGACCGTGCCGATGGCGGTATCTTCCGGCAGGCGGGTATGGTCGCGTATCCACTGGACGCACAGCACGCCAAGCACGCCCGTTGTCGCGGCGCCGGCCATCAGCAGCGCAAGATTCCGTCCCGTGCCCCCGAGTGCTATTCCGATCAGAAAGGCGATGGCGATCCCGGGCAGGGTGGCATGGCTGATCGCATCAGAAATCAGCGCGCGCTTGCGCAGGAAGGTAAAAACCCCGATGACGCCGCCGCCGATCCCCAGCGCCATGACGCCGGTGAGGACAATCGACGTGTTATATCCCCCCTGAAACGTCAGGACGGCATAGAGGTCTCCGGACATCGGGGTCAGGCGGTGCGGGCGATTGCCCGGATTTCGGTTTCGGCGAGCCGTCCGCCATAGGCGCGCTGCAGGACCTCTTCGGTCAGCACGTCGCGCATGGGGCCCTGGGCGATCGCCCGGACGTTCAGGATCAGCGCATGGTCGAAATAATCGGTGACCGTCTGCAGGTCGTGATGAACGCACAGGACCGTGGCACCCGCGTCGCGGACACCGCGCATCACATCGACGATGGCGCGTTCCGTCGCAACATCCACGCCGGCGAAGGGCTCGTCCATCAGGTAGAGATCGGCCTTCTGGGCGAGCGCACGGGCAAGGAAGACCCGTTGCTGCTGCCCGCCGGAAAGCTGGCCGATCTGGCGGCCCGCAAAATCGGCCATGCCGACCCGGTCGAGATAGTCGCGGGCGGCGTCCCGGTGACGGCGCCGCACCGGGCGGCACCAGCCGATTTCGCCGTACAGGCCCATCGCGACGACGTCTTCGGCCGAGGCCGGGAAATCCCAGTCGACGCTGGTGCGCTGGGGCACATACGCGATCCGCCGCCGCGCCTGGCGCAGCGTACTGCCTAATACGCGCACGTCGCCCGCAAGGGCGGGAACCAGTCCGAGGACAGCCCGGATCATTGTCGATTTACCCGCGCCGTTCGGCCCGATCACGGCAATCAGGCCCCGGTCGGGCGCGTCGTAGTCGAGGTCCCAGACCGCGGGCTTGTCGTCATAGGCCACCGAAAGGCCGCGGATCGAGAGCGGCGACGGCGCGGCAAAGTCGCGGGGCTGTCTGGCCTCGAAAGGTATCAGGCGGGGAGGGCTCATCGGTCAGTCTTTCCCCTGTGCGAGTTGTCCGCCAAGACCCACTGCCGGCGCCTCGCCGCCGAGGGCGCGGACGATCGTCGTGACATTGTGGTCGAACATGCCGAGATAGGTTCCGGTATATCCGCCGCCGGCGCCCATCGCGTCCGAAAACAGCGAGCCGCCGATACGGACCGTGTGACCGCGCATGGCGGCGCCTTCGACGAGGGCGCGGACATTGCGGGTCGAGACGGTCGTTTCGATGAAAACGGCGGAAATCCTGCGCTCGACCAGCGTGTCGACCAGCATTTCTATCTTGTGTATCCCGGCTTCGCTGTCCGTGCTGATCCCCTGAATGGCCAGGACGTCGATGCCATAGGCGCGCCCGAAATAGCCGAAGGCGTCATGGGCCGAAACCAGCGCCCGGGACGTCGGCGGAATGCTGGCGATCGCCGACCGGGCGCGGTCGTCCAGCGCGCGCAGTTTCCTGAAATAGGCGGCGGCGTTGGTCCGGTAGGTGGCGGCGTTTGCCGGGTCGTGGCGCATCAGGGCGTCGACCGCCGCGCGCAGCGCCTGTTCCCACAGGGTGGGGTCCATCCAGACATGGGGGTCATGGGTCTTGCCGTCACCGGGAAGCAGGTTTTTCGCCCGCAGGGTATCGGCAATGCCGACCACCGGTTTCCGTGCCGCGAACCGCGCCAGCATGTCGACCATCTGGGCTTCGAGATGGAGGCCGTTATAGAAGACGATATCGGCGCGATTGATCTTCGCGACATCCGATCTGGTCAGGCGGTAAAGATGCGGATCGACGCCGTTCCCCATCAGGGTGACGATGTCCGCCTTGCCGGCGGTAATCTCCGACAGCGGCTGGCCGATCTGCGCGATGGTGGCGACGACGTTCTTGCGGGCATGGGCGGGCAGGGCGGCCGTTGCCGCGAACAGGACCATTGCCGCGCACGCAATCGTCCATCTGATCCCGAAAGTTCCCGTCATCCGTCCCACCGGTAGCGCCGCAGTGTATCCCGCAGTCACCCGGACTCTATACCCGCGACCGAATTACGCAAGCGCTAATATTGTAAAACATGGCTATAAATATTAGTAGAAGCTAACTTTTGAGCGCACGAATGAGTCCTGTCCGGGCCTTTTCGTTCGGTTGCGAGTGGTCAGTCGGCGAGCACTGCCATGAAATCGCACTGGATCATGACCGGCGAATCGCCCTCCAGCGTGAATGCATGGCGGGCGGGGCGGTTTTCGGGGTCGGGAAACATTGCCGTCCACTCGGCGTTCAGCGCCGCCCGGTCGGACGGGTCTTTCAGCCAGACGCTCATCTTGATGATGTCGTCCGTCGTGCCGCCCGCCGCTTTGACGATTTCGCGGACGTGATCGAACATGATCGCGCATTGCGCCTCGATGGTGTCGGGGATGGTCTCGCTGCGCGTATCGCGGCCCATGATGACCCCGGTGGCCAGCAGATTGCCGATCACCGACGCGTTGGGGATGGGGTTCTTGTGGCTGAACCCGTCGATATGGATGCTCTTGCGTCGGCTCATGGGTGTCCTAATTCATGTATTTGATGCTGCAGCCATAGGCGCGGGTCTTTGCCATACTCACGGCACGACCTGCCTGGATATCCGCCAGCGCCATCCGGACATGATTCCGCGCCCCCCTGATCGAATCCGGATGCCAGTTCGAATTATTGTCAATCGCGCCATAATAGGCGAGCCGGCCGGCGCCGTCGATAATCGCCATGGTCGGGGTATGGCGGGCGGCATACAGCCGGCCGATTTTTCCGTCGGGGTCCAGCAGGACACCGCCGGGCGCGGCGTTGCGCACGGCGTTCAGCGCTTCGGCCTGCCTGCCGTCGACATGCCCCTCAAGCCCCGGCGCTGACGAGATCACCTGCAGCCAGACAATGCCGTCTTTCGCCGCATCGCGCTGAATCGCCTGAATGTTGCCGCTGCTGTAATGCTTCCGCACATAGGGGCAGTCATGGTTGGTCCATTCGAGAACCACGGTCTTGCCTTTGAAATCGCCAAGCGCGACCGGTTTGCCGCGGCTGTCCGTGCCGCTGAACGCGGGGGCGGCCTTTCCGGTCTCCGGCGTCGCCGACGCGCTCTGCGGCAGGGCAATCATCAGGGCCGCGCCGGCGGCAAGGGATAACAGGGATCGGAAATTCATGGCGGCCTCCATCATGCGGCGTGTCCGGTAAAGATAGGTCAGACCGGTTTCACGTCAACGCGCCGCACATTCCGTTCAACGCTCTATCTGACGTATCCCGGATTGTCCTCGGCCAGGCGCGCGAGCACGTCCTCGCGCAACAGTTTCTGCGCCGCATGGCGGGTTTTACCGACCTCGTCATAGACGCCCGCCCGCAGATCCGCCGCGAATTTGCGGTTCAGCCGGTGCAGCGCCTGGTCATCCGTTTCGGTCCCGTCCGCGCCATACAGGGCTTGCAGCGCCGCCAGTTCTTCCGGCCACGCCGTCGCGCCGTTGCCAAGTTCCCGGCGCGCAATGCCCAGCGCCGATGCGATCAGCGCCACGTTGTAGCGCTGGCGGTTCGACAGATCGGTCGCGACCTCGCTGGATAGCGTGCGTTCGGCGGCTTCCAGAAGTTCGCGGGCGTCGGGCCGGTTCCTCATGACAGGGCTCCCGTCAGGTTCAGGCATTCGTATTCGATCTCTGCGATACGCCGCCCGATCAGGGCCAGTTCGAGACTGATCTCGCTGCCCGACCGGTGCCGCATCGCCTGTTGCAGGGCGATCACGGCCCAGCGCACATGCGCCATCGCTTCCCAGTACTGCACCAGAACGGGATCGATTGTGCGGCCGGAAGCCTGTTCGTAGGCCCGGTAGAAAACATCCCTTGGAGCAATCCCGCCGGCATCGAGTTGCGGCCCCGCGAAACGCCAGCAGCGTGCGCAGAACCACGCGATATCCTCGTGCGGATCGCCCCAGCCGGCGAATTCCCAGTCGAGAATCCCGGTGAGCGCGTCGTCATCGACCATGTAATTCCCGGTCCGGAAATCCCGGTGGCAGAGCACCGTTTCCCCCACCGGCGGCGCGTTGATCTCCAGCCAGCGCAGCGTCCATTCCAGGACCGGGTGCGGCTCCGGCATCTCGTCCAGATAGGCGCGGTAGGTTGCAATGGCGTCCGTCGCCGGGGTGTCGCGAATAGCGCCCAGGAAACCCAGCGTCGGATGCGGCGGCTGGATACCGTGAATACGCGCCAGTTCCCGGGCGAGCGTTTCCGCCAGGGCCGGCTGCGCGCCCGCGCGGGCAATCCGGTTGCCCAGCGCCGTGCCGGTAACGCGCTCCATCAGATAGAACGGCTTACCCGCGATGGCGGCGTCCCCGCAATGCCAGAACGGTCGCGGCACGCGCACGCCTGCAGCTTCCGCGGCTTTCAGAAGGGCGAATTGCTGGTCGAGCGGCCGGCTTTCGGAAATCGTCGCCATCGCTTCGGTCCGCAAAACCAGGTCGTGCCGGCCGTCGAAAGCGCCGCCATGAATGGTCACCGTCAGGGCGCGGTTTTCCTGAATGGCGCCGCCGGACAGCAAAGCGCCGTCTTCGATCGTGACGCTGTCGGCGCCGGCGGCATCGCGGATGAAAGGGGAAAGCGGCATGTCAGTCCCAGCTCCAGAAATCGGTACCCTCGCTCAGCAGGTGGCGCGACAGGACCATTTTGTGGGTCTCCGACGATCCGTCCACCAGACGCGCCTGACGGGCATAGCGGTACATCCATTCAAGCGGGGTGTCCTTCGAATAGCCGCGCGCGCCGCGCAGCTGGATGGCGGTGTCGATGGCCTTGTGCAGCGTCTCCGACACCATGACCTTCGCCATGGATACTTCCTTGCGCGCGAAATCCCCGGCGTCCAGCTTGACCGCCGCGCGCATGGTCAGCAGGCGGCCGATTTCGATCTGCATGGCCGCTTCGCCGAGCAGCCACTGAACGCCTTCGTGGTCGGCGAGCGTTTCGTCGAAGGCCTTGCGGTCGCGGACATAGTCGAAGGTTTCTTCCAGCGCGCGCCGCGCCATGCCGGTCCAGCGCATGCAATGGGTCAGCCGTGCGGTGCCGAGGCGGATCTGGGTCAGTTTCAGCCCGTCGCCGATTCCCATCAGGCGGTTCTCGTCGGGAATTTCCAGCCCGTCGAAGCTGAGCTCGCAATGGCCGCCATGTTCCTCCGGCCCCATGATCGGGATGCGGCGCAGGATTTCCCAGCCCGGCTGGTCGGCGTCGAACAGGAAGGCCGACAGGCCCTTGCGGGTATCGTCCGATGTCCGCGCGATCAGAATGAAATGCTGGGCTTCGCCGGCCCCGGTGATGAACCACTTCCGTCCGTTGACGACCCAGGCATCGCCCTTTTTCACGGCGGTGGTCATCATCGCCGATGGGTCCGACCCCGATCCCGGCGCCGGTTCGGTCATGGCGAAGGACGATCGTACCTTCCCGTCGATGATCGGCTGCAGCCAGCGTTCCTTCTGCGCCTCGGTCGCGACCTTGTTCAGGACCGTCATGTTGCCGTCATCGGGCGCGGCGCAGTTGAAACAGACCGGCCCGAAGATCGACCGGTTCATTTCCTCGTAGCACGGCGTGATCCCGGCGACGTTCAGCCCCTGACCGCCGCGGTCCTTCGGCATCTGCAGGGCCCACAGCCCCGCCTCCTTCACTTTGGCGCGCACGGAATCGAGGACGTCGGGGCGGATGTTTTCGTGTTCGTCGTAATTCGACCGGTCCGCTTCAAGCGGCATGATATGGGTCTCGACGAAGGCGCGAACGCGGACCCGGTAGTCTTCGATCTCGGGGGGAAGGGTAAAATCCATTCTATACCTTACATGCCGCTCAGGCTCAGGCCACCGTCGACGGTGACGATCTCGCCGGTCATATAACGGCCTGCGGGGGATGTCAGCAACAGTAGCACGCCCTCGAGGTCGGCGATTTGTCCGAACCGGCGCTGGGGCACGCGTTTGACAATGCGCTCCCCCGCCGGTCCGTTCAGAAAATCCGTATTCAGGTCGGTCTCGATATAGCCGGGCGCCAGCGCGTTCACCGATATGCCGTGGCGGGCGAGTTCCAGCGCCGATGTCCGCGTCAGCTGGTTGATCCCGGCCTTTGATGCCGAATAGGCATGCACCTGTCCGGTGGGCGTCTGGCCGAGCATCGATGAGACGTTGACGATCCGGCCGCAACTTCCGGCCGCGATCATCCGTCTGGCTGCGGCCTGGGTGACGAGAAAGCATCCCGTGAGGTTGGAGTCGATCACCTGTCGCCATTCCTCGGGCGGTGTTTCCGTCAGCGCCCGGTTGGTGACCGTGCCCGCATTGTTGACCAGAACGGTGACAGTGCCGAACGCCCTTTCGGCGGCGTCCAGCGCGGCCTCTATGCTGTCCGGGTCAGTGACGTCGAGGGCCACTGCAAGGGCTGTATCTCCGATTTCCCGAGCGGCCTCGTCGCATTTATCGATTCGCCGCGCGCCGAGGACAACCTTCGCGCCCGCCGCCGCCAGGAACCCGGCAAAGCTGCGGCCGAGTCCGGATGACGCCCCGGTGACCAGGGCTATCTGCCCGGAAAGGGAAAAATCGGCCGTCATGCTGTGCTGATCCGGCGCATGCTATTCGCCCCTGAAAGACGGTTTCCGCTTGTTCACGAAGGCATCGATCCCTTCCCGTGCATCGGCGGTGCGGGTCAGATCGCTGATCGACCGGGTTTCCCGGTCCATCTGGGTCTCCAGCCCGCTGGTCCATGTATCCTGCAGCAACCGCTTTGTTGCGCCAAAGGCTTTCGTCGGACCTGCTGCGAAGGCTTTTGCCTGCGCTATGGCCTCGGCCTGCAGGTCTTCGTCCGGCACGACGCGGTCGACGATGCCCATCTGCTGTGCCTCTTCCGCGCTCAGCATCCGGTTTGTCAGCATCAGTTCGCGCGCCCGACGCAGCCCGATCAGCCGGGGCAGGAACCATGTCGACGATCCGTCCGGCGACAGCCCCGCCGCCGTATAGGCAAGGGTAAATCGGGTTGAGCTGCCGGCAATCGCATAATCGCAGGTGGCGGCAAGGCTGAACCCCGCGCCCGCCGCCATGCCGTTGATCGCGCCGACGACCGGCGCGTCCATATGCGCCATGCGGGCAATCGCGGCGTGCAGCAACCCGGTGATTTCCTTCAGGGACGCGCCGAGCTTGTCGCCCTGGGCCTCGAAATATTTCAGATCGCCGCCGGCGGAAAACATCGACCCTTCGCCGGTCAGCACTACGGCGCGGATGTCGGCGCGCGCGTCACAGGCGATGGCGGCCTCGAACAGATCGCGCGACAGAGCGGGGTTAAAGGCATTGGCCGCTTTCGGGCGATTGAGCCCGATCCGGGCGATGCCGTCGGCAACGTCGAAGGTGAGCGTTTCGAAGGACGGGGTTTCGGCAGTGTTGATCGTCACATCCATCTCTTTCCTGCGATTGTCATGCGCCGCACCCGGCTATAGTTTTGGTTTAACCGCAAAAGAACGGACAATCAAAGGGAGGGCCGCATGCTTGGCCTCATGATGGACAAGCCGCTGCTGATTTCGTCGCTGCTCGATCATGCGGCGGCCTATCATGGCGGCACGGAAATCGTTTCGCGCACCGTCGAGGGACCGGTCCACCGCTATACCTATGCCGATGCCGCGCTGCGTTCCCGGAAACTGGCGAAGGCCCTGCAGGCCCTCGGTGTGGCGGAAGGCGACCGGGTCGCCACGCTCGCCTGGAACGGTTATCGCCATTACGAGCTGTATTACGGCGTATCCGGCATGGGCGCGATCTGCCACATGATCAATCCCCGCCTGTTCGCGGCCCAGATCGCCTATATCGTCAATCATGCCGAGGACATCCTGGTCTTCGTCGACCTGACATTCGTCTCGCTGCTCGAAGAAATCGCACCCGATGCGGGAACGGTGAAGGGCTTCGTCATCATGACCGACGAAGCCCATATGCCCGAAACGTCGCTGCCCAACGTCTATTGCTACGAGACGCTGCTCGACGTGCAGGACGGGGATTACGACTGGCCGCAGCTGGACGAACGGACGGCGTCGTCCATGTGCTACAGCTCGGGCACGACCGGAAACCCGAAGGGCGTGCTGTATTCCCACCGGTCCACCGTGCTGCATGCCTGGGCGGCGGTGACGCCGGACATGCTGGGTATCGCCGCGCGCGACACCGTTCTGCCGGCGGTACCGATGTTTCATGTGAACGCCTGGGGGCTGCCCTACGCCGCGACGATGACCGGCGCGAAGCTGGTGATGCCCGGTGCGTCGATGGACGGCGAAAGCCTGCACCGGCTGATCGACGGGGAAGGGGTGACGATGTCCGCCGGCGTGCCCACCGTCTGGCTCGGGTTGCTCGATTACCTCGAACGCAGCGGCAAGCGGCTGGACGGATTCGAACGCTGCGTGATCGGCGGCTCGGCCACCCCGCGGGCGATGATCGTCAGGCTGCAGGAGGACTACGGCGTCAACGTGCTCCATGCATGGGGAATGACCGAAATGTCGCCGCTCGGGACCGTGAACTGGCCGAAAAACGGCATGGAGGATGAGACCGATGCCGAGCGCCTCGACCGAGAGGTCAAACAGGGCCGCCCGTGCTACGGCGTCGATCTGAAAATCGTCAATGACGATAATGAACGCCTGCCCGAGGACGGGGAAGCCTTCGGCGAGCTCAAGGCCCGCGGGTTCTGGGTGTGCAGCGAATATTACCGGGGCGAAGGCCACAGCCACGACGCCGATGGCTGGTTCTCGACCGGCGACGTCGCGACCATCGATGCGGACGGTTACATGCATGTCACCGACCGGTCCAAGGACGTGATCAAATCGGGCGGCGAATGGATCAGTTCGATCGAGCTGGAAAACGTCGCCGTCGGCCATCCCGGCGTGTTTGAGGCCGCGGTGGTCGGGGTCGCCCATCCGAAATGGGACGAACGCCCGCTTCTGGTGGTTGTGCGCAACGAGGGCAGTTCGGTGACGCGCGACAAATTGCTCGCCTATTACGAGGGCAAGGTCGCAAAATGGTGGATTCCGGACGACGTCGCCTTTGTCGACGAACTGCCCCATACGGCGACCGGCAAGCTGCTGAAAATGGACCTGCGCGATAAATTCCGGGATTACGCTTTGCCGACGGCGTAGGCGCGCAGCCTGCCGCCGCCCGCTGTCACAAAACTATCACCGGCCTGTCATTGCGCCGTCAGGCCGTGTCGCGACTATACGCTTGCGAACGACATCGGGCAGATCCACCCTCCGGAAGTCTGAAAACCAGCCAGTCTGTGCAAAGCAGGCCCGCTCCTTCCGACCATTGGACATTCACCCCGTCTGGCCGGTGGCCGGAACTTCCGGGCGGGTCTGTCTCCGTCGTCCCGCAGTCACATTTGACCGGTGACCTCCCCGCCCGGGATACCGCCGCCAAAAGATGTGAGCCTCCCTGTGTCACTTGCCGGAATCCTCGTCGGATTCCGGCATTTTTTTATGCCTTCCCGGCGTCGACATCCGACAGGAAGTCGTCCAGCACCGTGTTGAACAGTTCCGGTTCCTCCAGGTTCAGGACGTGGCCGGTATTCGGCAGCACGAACAGCCGGGACCGCTCGATCAGGTCTTTCATGAACAGCCCGGGGGCGAGGCAGCGCTGGTCGTCGTCGCCGGTCACGATCATGGTCGGCACCGGAATGGCGCGGATTTCGGCTTCGAGGTCCCACAGGCCCGGACGCGATGCCTGCACGCCGCGTTGGGTCAGCGCCGAGCCGATATCGGGGTGTTCGGCAAGCCGCGCGACAAAGGCGGCCCAGCCGCGCGGGTCCTTGTCGCGGAAGGTCAGGCGGCCGGGTACCGTGACGTATTCTTCGGCGTAGTCCGCGGCACCCCGGGTCTCGAAATTGTCGGCGACGGCGAGGGACAGGTTGCGGAATTCCTCCCGCGTATCCGGCTCGGCGCCGTAACCGCAGCCGCAGACCGTCAATGACAGCGCACGGTCCGGATAGGCCATGCCGAAGTGGAGCGTCGCGAAACCGCCCATGGACAGCCCGACGATATGGGCTTTTTCAATGCCGAGGTGATCGAGGACGGCGAGCGCATCGGCGCGGGCGATGTCCTGGGAATAGCTTGCGATATCTTCGGGCACGTCGGACCCCGGATAGCCGCGCGCGGAATAGACGATGCAGCGCCGCCGCCGGCTGAAATGGCTGACCTGCGGGTCCCAGGCGCGCCAGTCGCCGGCGAATTCGTGGATGAACAGGATCGGCGGGCCGTCTCCCGCTTCCTCGTAATAGAGTTTGACGCCGTCTTTCGCGGTCGCATGGGGCATTGATGCATCCTCCCTGTTATTGAATTCAGTATGGCCATCTGCGCCGGGTCATGCCAGAGTGGTTGCGCGCCGCCCCAAGCGATGGATAATGGCGCGCAATGACACATGGCGCAGACAGATGACCAGAATCCTCGTGACCGGCGGCGCCGGCTATGTCGGCAGCCATGCCTGCAAGGCGCTTGCGGCGGCGGGGTACGAGCCCGTGGTGTTCGACAATCTCGTCGCCGGGCATGACTGGGCGGTAAAATGGGGCGCGCTGGAACAGGGAGACCTCCTCGACCGCGACCGGATCGCCGAGGTCGTTGCCGCCTATAAACCCGCCGGCGCGATCCATTTTGCGAGCTTCGCCTCTGTGGGCGAATCCGTGACCAATCCCGGAAAATACTGGCGCAACAACGTGTCGGGCGCGATCAACCTGTGCGATGCGCTGGCGGCGGCGGACACCAAGGCCATCGTCTTTTCCAGCAGCTGCACCGTGTACGGAGAGACCGGAGCTGCGTTCATATCCGAGGCCGAGCCGGTTTCGCCCATCAATCCCTACGGCAACACCAAGCGCGCCATCGAAATCATGCTCGCGGATTACGAGGTTGCAACCGGCATGCGGAACACCGTGCTGCGGTATTTCAACGCCGCCGGGTGCGATGCCGACGGCGAGATCGGCGAGGATCACGATCCCGAAACGCATCTGATACCGCTCGCGATTGCGGCGGCGGCGGGGGACCGCGATGTCCTGAAGATATTCGGCACCGACTATCCCACACCTGACGGCTCCTGTATCCGCGACTACATTCATGTCACCGATCTCGCGAATGCCCATGTGCGTGCGGTCCGCCGCATGCTCGAGGGCGGGGGGTCGGACGTGTTCAACCTCGGTGCCGGAAACGGCTGTTCGGTGCGCGACGTGATCGATACGGTCGGGCGCATCGTCGGCGCCCCGGTGACGGCGATGGAAGATGCCCGCCGGGCGGGCGACCCGGCGCGGCTCGTTGCCGATATCGCGCATGCGCAACAGGGTCTCGGCTGGCAGCCGGTGCATTCTTCGCTCGATAATATCGTCTCGACGGCATGGAACTGGTACCGCGCGCATCGTTCTGCGGGACGGGCGTAGCCCGATATGCCGGCATTCCGTTCGACCCTGGTTCTCGGCGGCGCGGCGTCGGGCAAAAGCGCCTATGCCGAGGATCTGGTGCTGCGCCTGCCGGGCCGCCCCGTCTATATCGCGACGGCACAGGCTTTCGACGGCGAGATGACCGACAAGATCGCAGTGCACCGGGCGCGCCGGGGAGAGAGCTGGACCACCGTCGAGGAGCCGCTCGATCTTGCCGGGGCCATCGCCCGCACGGATGCGCCGGACGCGACGCTGCTGGTCGATTGTCTGACGATGTGGCTGAACAACCTGATGGCGGCCGACCGCGATTCCGCGGCGGAGGCCGCGCAACTGGTCGATGTCATGGGCGGCCTGCCGGGGCGGATCGTTCTGGTGGCGAACGAGGTCGGCCTCGGGATCGTACCGGACAACGCGCTGGCGCGGGATTTCCGCAACCGGCACGGCATGCTGAACCAGGCGGTCGCCGCCGCCGCCGACCGGGTTGTGTTCGTTGCCGCCGGATTGCCGCTCGTCCTCAAAGGGGATGCGGATTGACCGGGGTGGAGCACGGCGGCGATCTGTCAAAGGCCTCGGCGCATTTCGGCGATCCGGCCGGCGGCTGGGTGGATCTCAGCACCGGGATCAATCCCCGGCCGTGGGCCGTCGATGCCGCCCTGCTGGACGGGCTCCACGCGCTTCCCGACAGCGCCCGGATGGACGCGCTGTTGCGGGCCGCCGCCAATGCATACGGCTTGGGTGATCCCGGCCGTGTGGCGGCGGCACCCGGGACCCAGGCGCTTATCCAGTGGCTTCCAAGATTATATCCGGCGGGCCGGACGGCGATCCTGTCGCCGACCTATGGCGAGCATGCGGCGGCCTGGCGCCTTGCCGGACATGACGTCGTCGAGGTCGGCGCGCTTCCGGCCGCCGCGGATTTCGACGCTGTCGTGCTGACGCGGCCCAACAACCCCGACGGACGCGCGCCCGGCCGCGCCGATGTCGCGGCGCTTGCCGGGGAGATGGCGGCCAAGGGCGGTGTGCTGGTGGTCGACGAGGCTTTTGCCGATCTCGATGCGGCGGCCTCCGTCGCCGCGCAGGCGGAACGCGGTCTGGTCGCCTTGCGCAGTTTCGGGAAGTTTTATGGTCTTCCGGGGCTTCGGCTGGGCTTCGCCGTTACCGATCCGACGACTGCCGCGTCCATCTCGGAGGCGCTCGGGCCGTGGCCGGTATCGTCCCTCGCGGCGGATATCGGCGCGGCGGCGCTGGCGGATGGTCCCTGGCAGGGTGAAACACGGACCTGGCTCGCGGAGAACGCCCGGCGACTCGACACCCTGCTGACGGCGGCGGGGTTCGATATCGTCGGCGGCACCGATCTGTACCGGCTGGCGTCGCGTAACGATGCCATGACGCTTTATGAAAAACTCGGGCGCGCCGGCATCTATGTGCGGATGTTTCCGGCGCAGCCTTCCTGGCTGCGCTTCGGACTGCCGGGCAGTGAAGAACACTGGACACGGCTGGAAAGGGCGATGCAGCCATGAACGCTGAGACAACGGAATGGTGGCTGGTCCGGCATGCGCCGACGGTCAATCCCGGCAAGACGGTCTACGGCTCGCTCGATCTCGATATCGAGGTGCCGCCCGCGGCGGCGTTCGAGGCGCTCTCGGCGGTTCTGCCGGCGGATCCCGTCTGGATGGTGTCGAACCTGTCGCGCACCCGAAGGACCCTGGACGGCATCCTGGCGGCGCGCGGCGTGACGCCGGAAGAGGTCCACATTGAACCTGCCTTTGCGGAACAGCATTTCGGCGACTGGGAAGGGCGGCCGAGCGCCGAGGTCTGGGCCGAGATTCGCGATACCGAAAAATCATGGCCCGCCGACATCCGCCCCCCCGGCGGGGAGACCTTTTCAGATGTGGCGAGGCGCGTCGGGGCGGCCGCGCATCGCTGGTCGGAGAAATTTGCCGGCCGGCAGGTCGTCGCCGTCCTCCATTCCGGCAGCATCCGCAGCTTCCTGTCCACGGCGATGGGCGGCGCGCCGGTGGAATCCCTGTCCTATGTCATCGATACCCTGTCGGTCACACGGTGCGATTATCTGGGGCCGGAAAGCTGGCGGATCGGTTTCGTCAACCGGCCTCCACGATGACGCCGGCGATGATCGCGAGGGCGAAAAGCTCCGCCACCTGCTGGGCCGCGCCGAGCACGTCTCCCGTATAACCCCCAAGGTTGCGCCGCGCGAACCAGGCGACAAGGGCGGCACCGATGGCCCCGGCGATCAGGCAGACCAACCAGCCGGCGGGGGCCGCGATTGCGGCGATTGCCGCGGCCAGCAACAACGCGATGATCCAGTTTGCGGCATCCGGCGTGCCGGCCCGGGTGCCCAGTCCGTCGGCCTTGGCCGGCGATCCGAAAGCCATCAGCGCCGGCATCGTCGCGCGGCTCACCGCGGCCGAGGCGACCAGCGCGCCCAGCACGAGGGAGGGCCGGCCGATGGTGGCGATGGCGGCGGCGCGCCCGGCGACGGAGACGATCAGGGCGATCGCGCCATAGGCGCCGATACGGCTGTCCGACATGATTTCCAGCCGCTTTGCCCGATCGGCGCCGCCCCATATGCCGTCCGCGAGGTCGGACAGCCCGTCTTCATGCAGACCGCCCGAGGCAATGACCAGCGCGACGACGGCAAACAGGGCGGAAATGTAGACGGGCAGGCCTATGGCGGCGCCGACCGCGTAAACCAGTCCCGCGATCGTCGCGACCAGAACGCCGGCCACCGGAAACGCCCACATCCCGGCGGCCAGCTTGCGGGCGGCCGCGGCCGGCCAGGGCGGCGCGGGCTGCCGGGTGGGGAACACCCCGCGCGGGCAGCCGTGTGAGGAACACCACGCTCAGATAGACATCTTTCAGCAAGTTAAATTTGTCGTCTGATGGATCCGAAGCTGCCATTGGTTTTCCTAAATGCTATCTCTGTCGCCTGAAAGGGAGAAAATCTTGCACTACGACGATATCGCAAAACTGTTCGAAAATCTGCCGTCAGTTGATCCTGATGCTCAAGATGCTGCATCTTCGCGGGAAGGCAACCTCACGAAACCCGCGGGGTCTCTCGGCAGGCTTGAAGACCTGTCCGCGTGGTGCGCCGCGTGGCAGGGGCGCCATCCCGCCACGCTCGACAATATCCGGATCATCGTCTTTGCCGGCAATCACGGCATCACCGCGCAAGGGGTGTCCGCTTTCCCGCCCGAGGTCACCGTCCAGATGGTGGCGAATTTCGCCGCCGGTGGCGCCGCGATCAACCAGCTGGCGGCGGTTCAGGGTGCGCGGCTCGACGTGATCCCTCTCGATCTCGATACGCCGACCGCCGATTTCACGAAGGCCCCGGCGATGACCGAGGCGGAATGCGCCGCCGCGTTCACGGCGGGGTACGAGGCTGTCGAAGACGCTCCCGACGTCCTGGTCGTCGGCGAGATGGGGATCGGCAATACGACAACGGCGGCGGCCCTCGCCTGCGCGCTGTTCGGCGGCGATCCGACCGACTGGACCGGGCCCGGGACCGGCGTCGATGCGGCCGGCGTTGCCCTGAAGGTGCGTGCGGTCGCCGCCGCGATGGAACTCCACGGGCCGGTCTTGGACGATCCCCTGCGGGCGTTGCGCTGCGTCGGCGGGCGCGAGCTCGCGGCGATGGCCGGTGCGGTGCTGGCGGCGCGGCACCAGCGCGTGCCCGTCATTCTCGACGGATTCGTGACGACGGCGGCCGTGTCGGTTCTGGAAAAGACGGTACCCGGCGCGCTCGATCATTGCGTTGCCGGCCATGTGTCGGGGGAGCCGGGGCACAGACGGCTGCTCGAGCGTCTGGGCAAGGAACCGCTGCTGGATATTGGGATGCGGCTGGGCGAAGCGTCGGGTGCTGCCGTGGCGCTCGGTATTCTGCGATGTGCCCTTGCCGCCCATAACGGGATGGCGACGTTCGCTGAAGCCGCCGTCAGCGGCGAGCTGGATCCCTAACCGTCAGATGACGCGAAGCGTTCCCAGAAGGTGCCGGACAGCCAGCCGATCGCACACCAGAATATCGCCGCTGATACGAGGGACGCGGCAACGAAATGCGCCGCGAGTTCCGGCGGGACCTTTCCGCCGATGCTTGCCGGTTGCGGCGCGCCGATCAGGTGCGGCAATGCGATGGCGACGATGCCGCCGATCATCCAGGCCGCGCCTTTGCGAAACACCATTGCCCATATCCCGCCTGCCGTCGCCGCAACGCACAGGAACCACCAAGTCTGCCGGCTTACAAGGTCCGCTGACAGCGTTCCCGGCAATTCAGGCGGCAAGCCAAGGGCAGGCGCGAGACTGGCGATGCCGAATCCGGCAAGCCCCCAGAGGAGCCCCGCCTGCCCGTTGATCGGCTGTCCAGCCAATGAAAAGCATGCGGTCAGGATCAGCGCAAAGCCGATTCCGGTGATGATATTTGCGAGCGTTGTAAACAGTGTTCGTTCCAGACCGTCGCCCGGTCCCCAGGCTTCCCCGCCATCCGCAGTTTCCGCCGGGCCGTGCGCATGCGCCGGCGCGATCAGCGAGATGCCGCGATCCTGCAGACTGTGTTTGTGAGAATCGCCGCTGCCGGCATTTTCGAACTGCTCGGCGTGCAGAATGATCGGTGTGGTGGTGAATTCCTGGACGACGGAAATCCCCGCGCCGCCGAGCAGGCCGGCGACAAGGGCGGTGAAAAAAATCCGCCGGAACATTTCAGACTACCTGCTCAGTGGCAGGGGAAGGCGAAGGAATGCCGGCTGTCATGCGCCGCATTGTGGATCGTGTCCGAATGCGCAAAGCCGGTTCCGATCACGAGGAAGGCGCCAAACAGCAGAGCCAGCAACGCCGGCGCGACGGCGCTGGCGCGCGTATCGATTGATTTTTGAGAATATTGTCTGTTCTGGGTCATCTTCATTTCTCCCGTATACACAATTTATGCCCGCGCTGATGCGGCATGACAAGACCCATGCCGCATCAGAACGCTCCGGTCGGTCTAGAATTCGATCTTGTAGGCTGCGAGCGCGCCCAGCGTGCGTGTTTCCGTGCCGGCGTCTTCGGAGACTTTCCAGCCAATGTCGATGGAAAGGCCGAAATCGAACGCATAGCCGGCGGACAGCTGGAAATGGGAATCCGTATTGTCGGGCGTGGTCGGATTGTCGGTTTCCCGCTCGGTCCAGGAGACCGCCAGGTTCCAGCCGTTCCAGTCCACCTGACCGCCAAGCGTCAGATACAGCCGGTCGGTGTCCGACGCGCCGCCCACACCGGTCCGGCGCACGACCTCAAGAAGGGGGGCGAAGGTCGCATTGCCGCCAAGATCGAAGCGCGTGAAGACGGCGGCTGCGACCGAGTTTTCATCCGTCGTATTCCCCACGCCCTTCGCCTGATGCATGAAGGACAGGTGATACCCGAGGTTGCCGAGGGACGGCATGTTGCCGCCGTTCACGGCGATCAGGAAGGATTCGAACGATTCCGTGTTGCTGACGCCGCCATCCTCTTTGCGGTTGTCGCCCCGGCCGCGCAGGGCCGATTCGCTGAAGAATGTCGTGTCGGCAAAGAACGTGGCGGCCGAAACGGTATGGTTGCCGTTCGCACCCGTGGCGACATGCCAGTCGCCGACGACGCCGATCCGCTCAGACGTTTCGTAATCCTCCGCCAGGCCCGTGCCGTAGACGCCGGGCGCCTTGTCCCAGGCGACACCGAATCCGGGGTTCAGTTTGCCTGCCCGGGCGCCGAAGCGGTCGCCGGAGAATTCGACATACAGGTCTTCCATATACAGTCCGATATCCTCGAAAGCGCGGTTCTCGAACTTGGCGGCGCTGCCGACCGGCTCCATCACCGCATGGGCGAAAACCGACCAGCGCGGCGAAAAGGCGAAGGTGACCGAGGGTTCCACCTTCGGCGACAGATTGTTGTTGAGGTTCGCCCGGTCGTCGGATTTGTAGTTCCAGTCGTTCTGGAGTTCGAAAGAAAGCTCTCCCG
>JAYOMI010000030.1:34035-36972 GCA_038120765.1 Rhodospirillaceae bacterium | reverse complement strand
CATCTCCGTCAAAAAACCCTTGCCAACACGGAGCCGTCCACACATGGCTAAAAACAGACTCACCCCCCGCAGGTCCCGCCTGTCCGCTCTCCTCCAGAGAGCAGACATAGCGATTCCGTGTCCGGCGCTATCGACGCAGAACGTTCCCCGTCCTCATCCCGAACAGATGTGCCTGGCCGAACAGATGTGCCTGGCAAGGTGAAACTGGCCAGCCAGCGTCGCCCCGTCCCGCCGGATCAGATATCCGCGTAAACGTGGGTCTCCGCCTTCGCTCCCGGATGAACGACCGCGCCGTCCCGCGCATTGCCGACCGTCTGGGCATACCGCCACAGCGCACCGGACTGATAGTCGTGCTTGCGCGGTTTCCATTTTTTCAGGCGCTTCGCGAGTTCGGTCTTGGTCAAATCGACGTCCAGCTTGCCCTTCTTTGCGTCGATGGAAATCATATCGCCGTCTTTCAGCAGGCCGATCGGGCCGCCGACCGCCGCTTCCGGGCCGACATGGCCGATGCAGAAGCCGCGCGTGCCGCCGGAGAACCGGCCGTCCGTGATCAGGGCGACTTTCTCGCCAAGGCCGCGGCCGTACAGCGCCGACGTGGTCGACAGCATTTCGCGCATGCCGGGGCCACCTTTCGGGCCTTCATAGCGGATGACGATCACGTCGCCTTCCTTGATCCTGTTCTTGATGACGGCCTCGAAGGCTTCTTCCTCGCAGTCGAACACCCGGGCCGGGCCGGTGAAGGTGAGGTTTTTCATCCCGGCGACCTTCACGATCGCACCTTCGGGAGCGAGCGAGCCTTTCAGACCGACGACGCCGCCGGTCGGCGACAAGGCGTCCTTCACGCGATAGAAAACCTTCTGTTTTTCGGGGAATTTGACCTTCGCGTGGTTCTGCTTGAGCGTCTTGCCGGTGACCGTCATGCAATCGCCGTGCAGCAGGCCGTTATCCAGCAGTTCCTTGATGATCACGGGCACACCGCCCGCGCGGTACATATCCGTGGCGGTATATTTACCGCCCGGCATCAGATCCGCGAGATACGGGGTCTTCTTGAAAATGCGGACCACGTCGTCGAGCGTGAACTTGATCCCCGCTTCGTTCGCGATGGCGGGCAGGTGCAGGCCGGCATTGGTCGAACCGCCGGTTGCCGCGACGACGACGGCCGCGTTTTCCAGCGACTGGCGCGTCACGATATCGCGCGGGCGGATGTTTTTCGCGAGCAGGTCCATCACGGCAACGCCCGATGCCTTCACCATCGCGTCCCGCGATTTATAGGCCGCCGGCGCTCCGGACGATGTCGGCAGCGCAAGCCCCATGGCTTCGGCGACACAGGCCATTGTGTTGGCCGTGTACTGGCCGCCGCAGGATCCCTCGCAGGGACAGGCCACTTCCTCGAGCTCCTGCAGCTCTTTCGCGCTCATATTCCCGGCCGCGTACTGGCCGACGCCTTCGAACACGTCGACCACGGTCACGTCCCTGCCCTGGAACTTGCCCGGCAGGATGGTCCCGCCATAGACGAAGACCGACGGCACGTTCAGGCGCACCATCGACATCATCATTCCCGGCAGCGATTTATCGCAGCCGGCAAGGCCGACCAGCGCATCGTAGCAATGACCGCGCATGGTCAGCTCAACGGAATCGGCGATGATCTCGCGCGATACCAGCGACGACTTCATCCCTTCATGCCCCATGGCGATGCCGTCGGTCACGGTGATGGTGGTGAACTCGCGCGGCGTGCCGCCGGCGGCCTTCACGCCCGCCTTCGCCGCCTGGGCCTGGCGCGACAGGGAGATATTGCACGGTGCGGCCTCGTTCCAGCAGGTCGCGACGCCGACCAGCGGCTGGTTGATTTCCTTCTCGGTCAGCCCCATCGCATAGAGATAGCTTCGATGCGGCGCCCGCTCCGGCCCGACGGTCGTGTGCCGGCTCGGCAGCTTGTTCTTGTTGAAACGGGGCTTGGCCTTGGCAGCCGTCTTCTTTGCGGGGCGTTTTGCGGCGCCTGTTCCGTCGGGCATGGGAAACTCCTGTCGATCTGGTCTGATTTGGCGGGACAATAGTCGGCTCGCTGCGTCCTGCCTAGGGAATCCGTCAGGATAAATATCCGGCGTTTTTGTATGCGTCGATGGCGCCCGGGTGCAACGGGGCGCCGCCGAACGCCAGCGCGGCGGCACCCTGCGTCCGCAAAGGTTCGAACAGATCACCGAGCCCGCCGAACAACGCGTTCATTTCCGCCATTTCATCAAGGCTGGCGAGGATCGTCTCGACGAACACGCGGACGGTTTCCGCATCGGTACTTTCATGGGCCGCGATAATGTTCACCACCGCGAGCTGATCGCTCTCGGCGTCTACACCGCGAAAGAACCCCGCCGGCACCGTCGCGGGCCGGTAGAAATCCACCTGATCCAGCACAGCGGCAAGATCGCCGGTGGCATAGTCGAGCATGCGGACATCCATGCGTGCGGCGATGTCGGCCATGACCTGGTTGGGATAGGGACATTGCCATTGCGCATCGACCTCCCCTGCCTCAAGCGCCTTCCCGCCTTCCTCGAACGGCAGGTAAACCGGCGTGAAATCGTCGAACGATATGCCGAGGACGCCAAATATGGTGTGAATATGCTGCACCATGCCGCTTCCCGAGGGCCCGATCGCGACCCGTTTTCCGATCATGTCCCGGACATGACGCAGTGAGCTCTCGTCGCGTACGATAAAGAACATCGCCCCCGAATTCGCTGGCGCCACATTGCGCATGGCGATTTCATGCGCGAACGGCGCTTCTCCCCGGTATGCGCGGCCGATCCAGTTCGACGCCATGAAGCCGAGATCGATCAGGCCTTCGTCGAGACGCCGTGCGTTCTCTATGCTCGCCTGCCCCGCATCCAGAACCTTCACCGCGTTGCCGGTCTCGCGCTCGACAAGCGTCGCGATCGTTGTGCCCTGGGA
>JAYOMI010000030.1:22709-34025 GCA_038120765.1 Rhodospirillaceae bacterium | reverse complement strand
GACCAGAACGTGCCGCCGGTCTCGGAGGTCCCGAGACGTATGAATTTGCTGGTGGTTTCACTGCCTGTCATTCCGGTTTTTCCTTCTTTTTCTGTTCGTGGAGCTCCGACAGCATCCCGTTCAGTTCGGCGCCGAGCACAAAGATCGCGCCCAGCAGATAGAAAAATATCAGGGTGGAAATAATGCCGCCAAGACTGCCGTAGATGGCCGCGTATTGCGCAAATCGTTCAAGGTAGAGCGAATAAAGACTGGTTGCCCCGCTTACCATCACGAAGACGGCGCCGGCGCCGGGAACAACCCCGATCCAGGACGGTTTCCTGTTGGGCAGCAAATAGTACAGCGCCGCGGTCGCGACGAACAGCGCGCCCCCGCCCGCACCGAAACGCAGGATTTCGGGAAACTGGCTCGAGCCGAGCGCGATTCCGATGTCGAGATACGCGTCCCCCTGCTGCCAGAGCAGCGGCCCGATCACCATGCCGCCTATCGCGATGATGATGAAGCCGGAGAAGAAAATCACCAGCACCGAACTGTTTGCCCTCCGCCGCCAGTAGCTTCGCGTCTCCCGCGTACGATAGGCCCTGTTCAGCGCCGTTCTGATCCCTTCGACCCCGGACGCAGTGATCCAGAGGACCACCACAAGGCTGAGGGTCAGCACCCCGCCGGACGCGGTTTCGATAACCTGTACGACCGGCTCCTGCAGGGTGAGTGCAACTTCCGTTAGCATGAAGCGGAACATCATTTCCACGATTCCCGCTCCTTCGTCCGCCCGGCCGACAAGCCCCAGAAGCGTGAAGACGAAAACGAGGAACGGCAGCAGCGACATCATGCCGAGATAGGCGAGATAGCCCGCCGACGCGAGGCCATCGTCTTCGATAAAGCGAATGAGCCAGTCAACGAGAAAACGGAACGGTACCAGGAGGTATTGCGTCAAATCATTCTCCTCCCGCCACACTTCCCGTCACGCCGGTGTCACCGTCACATCGTCAGAGCGTCGCCAGCCTGTCCAGTGCCTCGCTGAGCTTGGTTCTGGACTGACGGTAATCGTCGGCCCGGGCGCGTTGTTCCTCGACCACGGCCGGCGGCGCCTTCGCCGTAAAGCTCTCGTTGGCGAGCTTCTTCTCGATCTTGCCGATCTCGCCGTCGACCTTGCCGATTTCCTTCTCCAGCCGGGCCACCTCCTGGGCGACATCGATCACATCGCCGATCGGCAGAGCCACCGTCGCCTCATCGACGACAACCTGAACCGCCCCTTTCGGTACGGTTTCAGACACCGACACCTCCGACAGCCGCGCAAGCCGCGCCAGCAACGCCTTATGGGTTTCGAGACGCGCAATCGTCGCGGCGGACCCGCCGGTCACGGCAAGCGGCAGTTCGGCAGAGGGCGGGACATTCATTTCGGCGCGGACGGTGCGGATATCGCTGACCATGCGGATCACCCAGTCCATCTCCTCCTCGGCATCGGGCGCACGCAGCTCCTCGCCAAGCGCCGGCCATGGCTGCAGCATGAGCAACCCGTCACGCCCTTCGGGCGGTGCAAGCTGAACCCACAACTCCTGCGTCACAAACGGCATAATCGGCTGCATGAACTTCAGAAGCTGATCGAGCACCCAGGATGTCGTCGCGCGGACTTCCGCCTGGGCCGCCGCGTCGCCTTCCTGAAGGATCGGCTTCGTGAATTCGAGATACCAGTCGCAGAACTGGTTCCATGCGAACCGGTAGCCGGCCTGGGCCGCCTCGTTGAAGCGATAGCTTTCAAGGGCCGACACGATATCCGCGCCCGCTTTCGCGGTTTCGCCGACGATCCATTTATTGACCGTCAGCGTGCAGGCAGCGGGATCGTAATCCGCGACCGGGACGCAGCCGTTCATCTGCGTGAAGCGCGCCGCGTTCCAGATCTTGGTGACGAAATTGCGGTATCCCTCGATCCTCCCGGTCGACAGTTTGATGTCGCGCCCCTGGGCGGCAAGGGCCGTCAGGGTGAAGCGCAGCGCGTCGGCGCCGTAATCGTCGATCAGATCGAGCGGGTCCATGACGTTGCCCTTGCTCTTGGACATCTTCTGGCCCTTTTCGTCGCGGACCAGCGCATGGATGTAGACGTCCCGGAAAGGCACCTCGTTGCGGAAATTCAGCCCCATCATGATCATCCGGGCGACCCAGAAGAAGATGATGTCGAAGCCCGTGACCAGCACGCTTGTCGGATAATGATGCGCCAGTTCCGGGGTTTCCTCCGGCCAGCCGAGCGTCGAAAACGGCCACAGCGCCGAGGAAAACCACGTATCCAGCACGTCTGGATCGCGGACGATCTCGACGGATTTGCCGTAATGGGCATCCGCCGCCGCCTGCGCTTCTTCCTCCGTCATTTCGACGAAGATCTCGCCGTCTGGCCCGTACCATGCCGGAATCTGGTGGCCCCACCAGATCTGGCGCGAAATGCACCAGGGCTGAATGTTGCGCATCCAGTCGTAATAGGTGTTTTCCCATTGCTTCGGCACGAACCGTATATCGCCGTCTTCAACCGCCTTGATCGCGGGTTCGGCCAGCACCGCTGCATCGACGAACCACTGGTCCGTCAGACGCGGCTCGATCACGACGCCGGACCGGTCGCCGTAGGGCACCGTCATCGGGTTGTCTTCGATTTTCTCCAGCAGACCGCGCGCGTCCATTTCGGCGACAACGGCCTTGCGCGCTTCTTCCCGCGTCATCCCGCGGAACTGCGGCGGGGCTTCCTCGTTCACATTCGCGTCGATATCGAAAATGCTGACCATCGGCAGGTCGTGGCGCCGCCCGACCTCGAAATCGTTGAAATCGTGCGCGGGCGTGATCTTCACCGCGCCGGAGCCTTTTTCCGGGTCGGAATATTCGTCGGCGACGATCGGGATCGGCCGTTCGACGATCGGCAAAATCACGTTCTTGCCGACAAGCGCCGTGTAACGTTCGTCTTCCGGGTTCACGGCAACCGCGGTGTCGCCGAGCATTGTCTCGGGGCGCGTCGTTGCGACCGTGATGAATTTGCCGTCTTCGCCTTCCACCGGATATTTGAAATACCACAGGCTGCCATTGACCTCCTGCTGTTCGACTTCAAGATCCGATATGGCGGTGTGGAGCTTGGGGTCCCAGTTGACAAGGCGCTTGTCGCGGTAGATCAGGCCCGCCTTGCGCAGGCTGACGAAGACTTTCCGGACCGCTTCCGAAAGGCCTTCGTCCATCGTAAAGCGTTCCCGCGACCAGTCGCAGGAGGCCCCGAGACGGCGCAGCTGACCGGTGATGGTGCCGCCGGATTCGGCCTTCCATTTCCAGACGCGCTCGATAAACGCCTCGCGCCCGAGGTCGTGGCGGGATTTCTGTTCCTCGGCCAGCTGGCGCTCGACCACCATCTGCGTCGCGATGCCCGCATGATCGGTGCCGGGCTGCCAGAGCACGTCCTTGCCGCGCATGCGTTCGAACCGCGCAAGGATATCCTGCAGCGTGTTGTTCAGCGCATGGCCCATGTGCAGGCTGCCTGTGACGTTCGGCGGCGGAATAACGATCGAATAGGATTCACCCGTCGCTTCGCCCGTCCTCGTATGCCCGCACCCGAACGCGCCTGCGTCTTCCCATTCGGCGTAGATACGGCCTTCAACGTCTTCCGGCCGGTATGTCTTTTCCATTTTCATCCCTAAACGCTTGCTCGACCGCCGCGCAAAGCCGTATCGGGCCGCGGATGCAGTCGGGGCGAAGCTAAAGCTACGAGTATTGATTTCAAGAAGTTTATCGCGCTTCGACAAGGGAAGCGCAACGCCCGATCAGCGTTGGGAAATTTCCTCGGCTTCGCGGGTCAGACGCTCTATTTCCCTGCCCACCATCCGTTCCACCAGCGACGGAAGATTGTCATCCAGCCATTCGCGAATCATGGGGCGCATAACGTCCTTGACGAGGTCTTCAATCGTCCGCGGACCGATGCTGGGATCTACCGCCCGGCGATGTGTGTCCACCGCGGCGGCGAGGGCCGAAAGCGAGGATACCGAATTCATCGCCGGATTTTCCGAAACAAGACGCCCCGCCGCTGCCGTCGCAAGCGCCTCGGCGGGTTCGGAAACCGCGACAGCTGCCGGTTCCGGCTCGGGCTCCGGTTCCGGTTCCGGTTCTTCGTCTGCCTCGTCGGCATCGACCATTTCGAGCTCGACGTCATCTTCTTGGGGCGGAGCCTCCTCGGCCGCTTCTTCCGGGAGCTCGTCTTCGGCGACCGCTTCGCCTGTATTCAGGTTCACGACAGTTCCGTCATCCTGAACCTCGTCCGTCAGTTCCAGAACGTCCTCTTCCTCGGCGACTTCCGGTTCCGGTTCCGGTTCGGGCTCCGGCTCGGGCTCGACCGATGCTTCAGGCACCTCGACTTCCTCCGCAGCCTCTTCGGGCGCGGCGGCAGTCTCTTCTTCGCCATCTTCGGAAATTATCCGCCTGATAGAGGCGAGAATCTCCTCCATCGATGGTTCCTGTTGTGCCTTCGGGTCGCTCATAGAACGACGGTCCTCATTTTCGAAAAAACGTTATCGGACGTTAAGGATAAAAGATTAACCAATATTAAACAAACGGTGCGCAAATCGGCGCCCGGGCGGCCTGCGCGCCGGCCAGCTTCATTTGCCGTCGCTCGCGCCGAGCCCCCACCATTTTCCGCGCACCTCGCGGTAATGATCTTCAACATTGTATAGATCGACTGGCAATCCCAGCTTTTCAGCCGTCGCTTCGCCGACCGCCTGCCGAAGCCGGTAGGTTGCTACCAGCTCGTCGCGCATGGCACGGACGAGGCCGACGCGGGCATCCAGCAGTTCCTGTTCGGCATCCAGCACGTCAAGAACCGTGCGCGAGCCGACATTTGCTTCCTCGCGGACGCCTTCAAGGGCGATTTCCGCCGCTCTGACAGCCGCGGAAAACGCCTGGATGCTCGCTCGCCCGGTCTGAAGGGTCTGCCAGGCGTTTGTGGCGGACTCCACGGCTGACCGTACGGCCTGATTATATTCCTCGCGGCGCTGCGATACGACCTGTTTCGCCGCGCGAACCCGCGATGTAACCGAGCCTGAGGCATAAAGCGGCATGGACACCCGCGCGATAAGCGAGACATCATCGCTCTCGTTTCTGTCGTTCGCGGTCTCCTGGCTGGTTTCGAGTTCGCCGTTCAGCGTCAGACTGGGCAGCAATTCCCCGACGATCGACCGCACGTTGTTCTTCGCAGATTCCTCGACAAACCTTGCCTGGATGACGGCGAAATTGTTCCGCTTCGCGATCTCGATTGCATCGCGGAGAGAGCCCGGCAGGTCATCGAGGGGCTTGGCCGGTTTCAGAAGCGTCGGCACTTCGCCGACGATATTCTCGTAAGCGGCACGGGCATCCCTGAGGCTGCCTTCCGCCGCGACCCTGTCCGCCAACGCGCGGGCCAGACGGGATTCTGCCTGGGAGACGTCGGTCCGCGTGACCTCACCCACCCGGAAGCGGTCGCCGGTAGCCTCCAGCTGGCGCTGCAGGACCCGCTCGTTGCTGAAATTCAGTTCGACCTCGGCCTGGCCCCGCACGACATCGGCGTAAGCCGTCACAACGCTGAGCAGGATGCTCTGTTCCGTATCCGCGAGGCGCGCCCGATCCGCCTTGACGTTGTTTTCGGCCTGCTCGGTCGTCGCCACCGTTCGCCCGCCGCGATACAGGTTCTGCGTCACCGTCAGCGCTCCTGTCATCGGTTCGCGCACGTCGCCGACCTTGTCCCTGCCAGTTGAAGACCCGTAGGACCGTGCCACTCCGTAGCTGCCGGATACTTCCACCGTCGGCCGCCAGCCAGACAGGGCCTGCGGCACGCCTTCGTCGGTGGCCCGCAGCCTCGCCCTTTCGGATTTGAGAGAAGGATTGTCCTGATAGGCCTTCACCAAAGCTTCTTCCAGGGTCTGCGCCGTGACAGCGGCCGCCGAAAAAGCTATCGCAAATCCTGCAATCGCGACCCTGCCGAATGCCTTGGAAATCATCAGAAACTAAATCCTTCTTCCAGTTCGAATTCCGGCAATGCGGGGACATTCGCATCGAACAAACCGCGACTGGAGATCACACCGCCGCTTTTGACAAACAACTTCGCCATCCCGGTTCCACCCGCGCCACGGATAATCGCACAAAGCCGGCCGCCTTCTGCCAGTTGCGCCAGTATTTCCTCCGAAATTGCGCCGCACGCCCCATTCACGATGATTACGTCGTAAGGTGCCTGATCGGACCATCCCGCGTTAATCTGGCCCATCTCGACGACGACATTGTCGAGCCCGAGCTTTGTAAGCCGGGCACTTGCCGCGCCAGCAAGATCCGTATCGCTCTCGACGGCGACCACCGCCCGCGCGATCCGGCTGAGCACCGCCGAGGAATAGCCCGACCCGCAGGCCACATCCAACACCACGTCCTTCGGCCCGACTTCCGTCGCCTGAATCATCCGCGCGAGGACCATGGGCTCAACCATCCACCGGCTTTTGCCGATCCGGATGTCTTCATCGATATAGGCGAGGCTGGCGCGATCTGCGGGCACGAACATCTCACGCGGAATGTCGTTCATCGCGGCGAGGACGTTCTCATCCGTTACCTTGTTGGTACGAAGCTGGGTATCGACCATGGTCTGTCGTAGTGCTGCGAAGTCAGCCATATTTATCGCCATTTCCGGAATCCCTGAAAACGAGGGATTCCCGTTGGTTCCGCGCCATTCCGAGAGAGTTCGGAAACAGATAATCCGACGCCGCTTAACGTAGCGTTAACTATAGGATTCCATGAGTCCCGACAAGATTTTACTCCGGTCCCTGATCGATATTGTTGACCGGGTTCGGCGGCCCGCCTATATAGCCTGCCTTGTGTTCCGCTTTGGCGGGGCGCGGCCCGGTGGGAGAGAGGCTATCCAGCGGATTGCAAATCCGTCTACAGCGGTTCGAATCCGCTCCGGGCCTCCACTCTTTTCCCAGATGTATTCCTGTATTTCTCCGGTGTTTCAGCCGCCGGACGCAGATACGGCTGCCGTGAACATGAACAGCCCGAACAGCAGAAACAAAAGCAGTGTTGAATCGCGCATTGCTACCCCGAACGTTTCTCAACTGGATTTATTATTCTTGTTAGCTGCCTCACCTAGGCCATTCGCGCCGAATCTGCGATTAAAATCGTCAGGTCTTTGTTCTCGCCCCCGAACGACGTATTGTTTCCGAAATAGCGAAGAACAATATCGGGAGTTGAAAGGTGAGCAATCCGTTCGAGACTGATCTGGATAAAAATCCGGCTAATTTTCAAGCACTTACACCGTTAAGCTTCATCGAGCGCTCAGCTGCGACATACCCTGACCGCATTGCTGTCATCCATGGCGATATCCGGCACACCTGGGCGGAAACCTATGCCCGGTCCCGCCGGCTCGCCAGCGCGCTGGAAAAACACGGCCTGCGACCGGGCCAGACCGTCGCTGCCATGCTGCCGAACGTGCCGGCGATGGTGGAGGCGCATTTCGGGGTCTCCATGATGGGCGGCGTGCTGAATGCCCTGAACATCCGCCTCGATCCGCAAGCCATCGCGTTTATTCTCGAACATGGAGAAGCAAAGGTTCTGCTGACCGACCCCGAGTTTTCCGACACCATAAAGGGTGCGCTCCACCGGCTTGGTTCTGATATTTACGTGATAGACGTAGACGACGCGACCTATCAAGGCGGCGAGTTGATCGGCGCAATCGAGTACGAGGATTTTATCGCCGGCGGTGACCCGGAATATCCGTGGGCATGGCCGTCCGACGAGTGGAACGCCTGTTCGCTGAACTATACGTCCGGTACGACGGGCAATCCCAAGGGCGTGGTCTATCACCATCGCGGCGCCTACCTGAATGCCATCGGCAATCTGATGGTCTGGGCCATGCCGCCCCACCCCGTCTATCTGTGGACGCTGCCGATGTTCCACTGCAACGGCTGGTGTTTCCCATGGACCGTGGCAGCCCTCGCCGGCACGAATGTCTGCCTGCGACGTGTCGAGGCCGGTCCTATCTTCGACGCGATTGCGACCCACAAGATCACCCATTTATGTGGCGCGCCGATTGTGCTGAACATGATCGCGAATGCGCCAGACAGCGTGAAACAGCCGTTTTCCCATACCGTCGAAGCCGCCACCGCAGGCGCTTCGCCACCCGCCGCCGTCATAGAATCCATGGAAAACCAGGGCTTCAACGTCACCCATGTATACGGTCTGACGGAAACCTTCGGTCCATCTGTCGTCAGCGCCTGGAAGCCGGAATGGGATGACAAACCGATTGCCGACCGGGCCGCGCTGAAGGCCCGTCAGGGCGTTCGCTACCACGTGCTGGAAGCCCTGATGGTCGCCGATCCCGAAACGCTGGAACCGGTTCCGAAGGACGGCGAAACGATGGGCGAGATATTCTTCCGCGGCAACGACATCATGAAAGGCTATCTGAAGAACCCGACGGCGACCGCCGAAGCTTTTGCCGGCGGCTGGTTCCATTCCGGCGACCTCGGCGTGTGGCACGAGGACGGTTACGTGGAACTCAAAGACCGATCCAAGGACATCATTATTTCCGGCGGAGAGAATATCTCGTCGATCGAAGTTGAAGGTCTGCTGTACCGGCATCCGAAAGTGCTCGAAGCCGCGGTTGCCGCCCGGCCCGACCGGAAATGGGGCGAGAGCCCCTGCGCGTTCGTCACCCTGAGAGAGGGAGCGGAAGCTTCCGAAGCAGAGATCATCGAATTCTGCCGGCAGGAAATGGCACGCTTCAAAGTGCCCCGGACAGTGGTCTTCGGGCCCCTGCCCAAGACGTCGACCGGCAAGATCCAGAAGTTCATTCTGCGCGAACGCGCAAAAGAACTCGGCGAAAGATTGGAAGACGGCTAGTGTCGTCGCGCGAAACAAATGCGGCAGGCACATCATCTTTCCACGTGTGATGATTTCTGACCGTCATCTGCAGGCTGCAGCACGGTGAACAAATCCGCCGCCGGTGTCCCGAGCGCCCTTCTGGTCGGCGGCGTGCTGACGCTGCTGGTCGCGATAAATCCCGTCAGCACCGACACGCTTGCCCCCGGCGTGCCGGCACTCCGCGACTATTTCGGTGTATCGACGAGCAACGCGAACCTCGTCTTCAGCCTCTACGTCTTTGCCTTCGGCTTCATGCAGCTTGTCTACGGGCCGATCGCGGACAGGTTCGGCCGCCGTCCGGTGCTTCTCGTCGCGCTGATCCTGTATTGCGCGGCGACCCTGCTGGCGGCGGTCGCCCCGACGTTCGAGGCCCTGCTCATTGCCCGGGCATTGCAGGGCGCCAGCGCATCGGCCGCACCTGCCCTCGCCCGCGCCGTGATTCGCGACCTTTACGGCGTTGATGGCTCCCGCCGGGTGATGAGCTACGTCATGTCGGCGTTCGGAATCGTCGCAATCATCGCCCCCGCGATCGGCGGGGTTCTCGTGGCATGGCAGGGCTGGCAGGCCTCGTTCTATTTCTGTCTGGTCTACGGGATTTTCACCGTTTCCGCCGTTTTGATTCTGTTGAAGGAATCGCGCCCGGAAGACGCCCCGACGAAGCTCAGCCTCCGCACAACGTTCGTTCTCTATGCCCGCCTCACCCCGAATCCGGCATTCGCGCTCAACTGTGTGTCCAACATGCTGATGTACGCGGCGATGTTCGTCTGGTTATCGGGCAGCATGCTTGTCATCGTCGACGGCTACGGGATACCCGTGGAAATCGGCGGTCTGTTCTTCGCCTTCGGCTCCGCCGGATTCATGCTGGGGGCTGGTGCCGGCGGACGTCTCGGCGCCCGATTCGGCGCCCCTTCTCTGATCATGTCCGGCAGTCTGATTGCGATCGCCGCGACGATAATCCTCCTGATATTGGCGCTATCGGGTATCCGCAGCGGTGCGGCGGTCGCCCTGCCGGCCCTGCTCTGGATGTTCGGACACGGCCTCCACTATCCGCAATCCATGGCAGCCGCCGTCGCTCCCTTTCCCCGGACAGCCGGCGCGGCTTCTTCCCTGATCGGATTTTACCAGACCTGTGCCGGCGCGGTCGCAGCCTTCATCATGGGGGCGTTCCACGATGGAACGGCAGTGCCCATGGGCGGATTGATGCTGGTGCTCAGCGTTCTCGCCCTTGTCGCCTACGCGCCGTTCTATCGCAGGATACTGCGCAACCAGACGGCGACTTAATCACTTGCCACGCCCGGTTTTACTGCTAAAAAAAACGCTTTTTAGTATTTGGGTGGGAGGTTCCACGTGGAAAAACAAACGACTGAAGACATCGATCAGGTGATCGAGATCGTGACCAATTACGGCGTCGATATCATCGGCGCTCTCGCAATCCTCATTATCGGCTGGATGTTCGCCGGCTGGGCGGGAAGAGCAACCGAGCGCGCGCTCGGGAAATCCAACAAGATCGACGTCACGCTGCAGCATTTCTTCGGCAGTCTCGTCCGGTACGGCCTGATCGTCTTCACGATCCTGGAGACACTCCGGCAGTTCGGCGTTCAGACCACCAGTTTCCTGGCCGTTCTCGGCGCAGCCGGCCTTGCGATCGGTCTTGCACTGCAGGGCACGCTGTCCAATGTCGCGTCGGGCTTGATGCTGCTGATTTTCCGGCCCTTCAACGTCGGCGATTTCATCGAAGCCGGATCGGTCACGGGGAGGGTTACCAGCCTAACCCTGTTCACGACGGAACTGAAAACAGGCGACGGGATCTATATCGTTGCGCCGAATACCGAACTCTGGGGCAAATCGCTGAAGAATTTCAGCCGGAACCCGACCCGCCGCGTCCAGATTACGCTGGGTATCGACTATGGAGACGACATCAATCTGGCGATCGAAACGGCGAAAAAGGTCGTGGCTGGACAGGATCTCGTGATTGCCGACCCCGAGCCGCAATACGTCGTCGGTGAAATGGCGGACAGTTCCGTCAACATCTATGTCCGCGTCTGGGTCAATACCGCGGACTACTCGACGGTCTTCTTCAATCTGAACAAGGCGCTCAAGGAAGCCTGCGACGAAGCCGGGATCACGATCCCCTTCCCTCAACGCACCCTGCACATCGAAAGCGGCGAAGCGCCGAAATAGGAAAGGCATTTCCGGTGTCGGGGCTGTCGCTGACGGCGCGACGGTCCCGACAACGGCGCTATCCAGCTGTTCGGTTTTCTCTCCCTGGTCGCGGCCAAACCACGTGTTGGAACGCCCCTGGCGAAACGGCGCGTTAACCGAAACGCAACCTCCCCCGACCTATTTTAAAGTCAGGGGTAGAAACCGGTTTCATCCGGTGTTATATGCCCTTTCCTCACTGATCCCCGGTAGCTCAGTTGGTAGAGCAGGTGG
>JAYOMI010000030.1:8107-22699 GCA_038120765.1 Rhodospirillaceae bacterium | reverse complement strand
GTTAACCACCTTGTCGCTGGTTCGAGTCCGGCCCGGGGAGCCAATTTTAAAGCCGACCCTCCGGGGTCGGCTTTTTCTTTGGACCGGCATTCCCGATTGCAGGACCGTTCAGATGCTCATCCGGTTGCGATCGAGCGCCTCGCTCAGCCCCTCGGCGCTGACCGGTTTCGAGACATAGTCATCCATCCCGGCGTCGATAAATTTGTCCCGGTCGTCCCTGAGCGCGTTTGCCGTAACGGCAATAATCGGTATCCGGGACACCCCGCCGGGCAACGCACGGATAGCGCGGGTCGCCTCCACGCCGTCCATTTCCGGCATGTTGATATCCATCAGCACGAAATCGAACTGCCCGGCTTCGACGGCGGCCACCGCCTCGGTGCCGTTTGCGACTGTCTCGACATCATGCCCCTCATTTCGGAGCATCTCCTGAAGCACGCGCTGATTGACCAGATTATCTTCTGCCAAAAGGATCTTCAGACGGGGTAGATCACTTTGCGGACCCCGCCCGTTCCCGGTTTTCGGCGCCGAAGGCCGTGTTGGCCCAGCAGATTCCGTGGCAGCCCGGGGCCGCGAAGTCTCCAGCACGCCAAGCGGACCAAGACACCGGATAATCGACATACGTGTGGCGGGCTTCGGCACGAATCCGGCGCTCGATTTTGTGTCGTTGTCCGAATTACGGTCTGCACCGCGATAGCCGATACGGATCGACGGAACGCCCGATTGCTGGGACATCGCCAAGTCGGAAATATCGCCATCCGGCCCGTCCAGAACGTGAATCGATGTCGCGCCGAGCGCCTCCAGTTGTTCGATCAGGCGCACACGCCCCTCGGAGTCCCGTCCGATGACTGAAATATTCATACCGGGATTTAGCTGTGGAATAGCCGCATACTTGCCCTGTGACGGCGTGACTGCGATCAGAGCGGTAAACTCGCTACCTGCCCCAGCCTCGCCTGCAAGAGATACGCTTCCTCCCATCATCTCGGTCAATTGCTTGACGATGGCGAGGCCAAGGCCCGTGCCACCGAACTTCCGGGAGGTGGAGGCATCCCCCTGGGTAAAGCGATCGAAGATCGCGGCCTGATCGCAGGTTTTGATGCCTATACCGGTGTCACGAACCTTCAGTTCCAGAAATACCCGATCAAGGTCGTCGGCAATCATGTCGACGAGCACGGACACGGATCCGGTCTCCGTGAATTTGATCGCATTCCCGACCAGATTGAGCAGTATCTGGCGGATACGCGCCGCATCGCCGATCACGGAGGATGGCACTTTGCGCGACACCGTGACGGCGAAATCGAGCCGTTTGTTGAAGGCGCTCGCAGCCATCAGGTCCACCACGCCATCAATCACTTCATCGATAAAGAACTCTTCGCGATAGATCTCGAGATTTCCTGATTCGATCTTGGAAAAATCCAGGATCTCGTTCAGAAGATCGAGCAGTCCGACGCCCGATTCCTTGATCGTCTTTGCGTACTCCTGCTGATTCGGGTTGAGATCGGCGTCAAGCAACAGCCCGGACATACCCAGGATTCCGTTCAACGGCGTCCGCAGTTCATGGCTCATCGTTGCCAGGAACTCCGATTTCGCCCGGTTCGCATCTTCCGCCCTCTTGAGGAGTGCCTCAGCTTCCTTTCGGGACGACACCAGCTGCTCTTCGACACGGGTCCGCTCGGCAACGCGGCCAAGCTGCCGGGCAACGTGTTCGAACGCTTTCACAAGGTCCGGCCTCGAGGGCTCCAGTCTTGTGGCATAGAATTCGATAACCGCCACGATCTCGCCGCTATTCCTGACCGGAAGGGCCAGACCGCTCTCTATTCCGAGATCATTGAAAACCGTCTCCCGGGCCAGTCCGGACAATTCGTTTTTACCGGCACGGCAGACGACTTCGCCTGCGGCCGCAGCGCCGGGAATCGTGTTGTCCAGATCGAAGTTAATACTTTCCGACGCGCTCTTCAGGGCAGCACCCTCAAACCCCTCGGCGAAACTCCAGATACCGACCGATTTCATCGCCCCGTCCCGGACCATCAGCGCGTGGCCCACCTGCCAACCGAGATAGCTCCTGACAAGTTCCATGCATCGCGCCACCAGTTCTTCGACCGTTCCTGTCTCCTCGGCGGCCAGCAGTATCGCCTGGAACAGCTCGACCAGACCGGTCCGGTCCTTTATCTGCGCCTCAAGTTCCCGGTTGGTTTCATATAACCGTCTTTCAGCAAGCACCCTGGCCGAGATATCCCGCCCATAGATATTTGTGTATCCGCCATTGCTGACAGGGACGCATTCGAATGAATAGGTAAGGCCGCCATACTCGCGCGACACCGTGGCCGGGCGACCGGCGGAGGCGGTCTGGTTGGCGAAATCCAGAATGGCGGGGTCCAGCTCTCTGACATTCCGCCCGACAAGGACACCCGGGATACACCGTGCAGCATCGTTCGCGTAAAGGACACGGCCCGCCCGGGTAACCCGTATAATCGGGTTCGGGTTTTCTTCCGGGAATTTTGCGATATTCGTTACCCGTTCGGCGCCGTCCTCGATGCGTTTCAGCATCTTGTTCAACTGACCGATGACTTCGCCGAACTCGTCGTTTCGGTTTCTCTTTCTCACCGGCAACCTTGCGGTGGCGGTCCTGCTTGTGGATTTAAGCCGTTCCTTCACGTCAAGCATCGGGAATATGAGGAGGTAGCCTGCCGCGATCATGGTCACCGCCGTCGTGAAACCGGCAATCAGCAGAACCAATCCCATAATTCGAAGCGCATACTTCGAAAGCGCTTCGTCGATCCGCGATGCATCCAGCCGCAGCGCTATCCCCAGTGGCAACCCCGTCTCCGACGCAGGCCAATATACTTCGTGTATGGAATCCGCTTTCCCCGAAGCGCGCAGCGACTGGGACTTCATGTCCCGTATCGACAAGGCCGAAAACCGCTCTCCGCGCTGCTCGACGAGCGCGCCGGCGGAATCCAGCAGGACCAGTCCGCGAACCAGGCTGTCCGCCACCATGGCATCCGCCATCATGCTCCGATGGGCGTGCCGGTCATGTGTGGCCTGTCGATGCAGATGCCCCGAATGATCTTTATCCCACGTCGGCACGTCCCGGCTCAGCGCCTTGACCAATGTCGACGAGACGACAAACCCGTCTTTTTCCAGGCTTGTCAGCAGGTCACGCTCGCGGTTCAGATAGGACGGACGGAGAATGACCGCCTCAATCAGCAGAATGGACACGAAAACCACCACAGCCAGACGCCGGCAGATCGGCGACTGCGCGATCATTTTTACGTTATGGAGTATCCTGTCCATTGTCGCCCTGGGGGTCTCCCGAGAAAGCACAATGGAAAATGTATCAATGACTTGTTTTTATTTTCTTAATCATCTGCACACCGCAAGTGTTGTTCGCTATTGAGATTGATAGTCGCTACAGAGCAGCCTGTTCTTAGCTTTCAAAGTACGGCTGAAGTAAAAGTGGCTGCAGTCAGCACAAAAGTGCCCGGCCCTTACCTGTCGAGGCTGTAGATGGACTCAAGCGCCGAGGCGGCGGATCCATTTTCTTTCGCGGGTCCAGGCCCGGCCGAACCGTGAACACTGATCTTCAAGCGACCCGAAACCGGCTTCGCGTCTTTTGCTTCTGGATACCCGGGCGCGACAGGAGACGTGACAGGGGATGTATCGATCATGGTCATCAGCGTCCCCTCTTTGCCCCTGTCTTCCCGTTCGCAGATATCTTTTCCCTCGATCGCGCGGTGTATCGCGCAGTCCTTGTCGGCCGAGGCGGACAAAGCATGGTCGGCAATACCCTTGCCCGAAGACACATAGGAAACGCCGGTCGCCGCATAGGTCAGCGCTACCATGCCCGACGACATAGCGCAGCCGCCAAGCAGGAACAAAAGTCCAATGGACACGATGATCCGGATATTCATGAAACAGCCTCGGCATCGATGTTCATCGTCAATTTTCGAAACGCCCTGGATGGCCGTGTCGCATTGACCCGCACGGCATTTGAGAGCCAATCGATTAAATCCGGGTTAATATTGCCCCGCTCTACCTGGTCAGAGGTCCGGATTTCCCAAACAGCAGGTTAAGGCATTGAAATTAATCAGAAACTCATCGGCGCCCCCATATCCGGCCAAGCCGGCAGCAACGCCGGGATTTTTTACACAGTCAGACACGCCCGTAAAAGAAGCTATTGCATTGATTTAAAAAGAGAAAATGCCAATTCCGGGATGGTTTTCGTGCACTTCGTCCGTATCCACGCAGATTACCGTCGGAATTCTTTACAATAATTCAGGATAAAAATACCGACCGGCAATGCTAAGCTATTGATTTTTATCAATACTCAATGGTGGCACGATTTTTGCGTTCAAAATAAGCAAACCCGTAAAAGGGCACGCTCAGAAGGAATTGTTATGTTCAAGACTACACTATCGGTTATCGCATTTTCCGCCCTGATGCTCGGATCCGCTCAGGCGCTGACAATCGACACCTTTAACACCAATCAGTCCGTCGTTGATGGCATCGGGGGAGGCGCATCGAGTTCCGTTGCTTCCGATGCTACAAACATCCTCGGCACGGACCGCACGGTCTCCATTGAGCAACTGGGCCCGGGCAACACGCCCTCCGAGATCAACATCAACACCGGTACCGCCGGCATCCTGACGCTTGGCAACACAGACGCGTTTTCTGTGTCCAACATCACCTATAACGGGATCGCTGGTGCCGGTCTCGGCGGTGTGGATGTCACCTAGGGCGGCAACGATGACCGCTTCACCCTTTTCGTGGTATTCGGCGACTTCCCGACTGACATTGATTTGACCGTTTCCGACGGTGCCAATACCGCGAGCCTCCAGCTTTCGAGCCCGGCCTTCGCCATTGGCACGCCGCTCTTCTTCGAATACGCCTCTTTCATCGGCGGTCCGGTCGATTTTACGACGATCGACATGATCAACATCCAGCTGACCACGACCACCACAGTGTCCGATCTTCAGCTCGACTTCTTCGGGACCACCAGCGAGATTCCCGAACCTGCAGTTCTCGCCATTCTCGGTCTCGGCCTTACCGGTCTCGGGTTCGCACGGCGCTTCCGGCGCTAAGAGACTTCCTTCCTTCTGACAGACCAACGGCGTCCTTAGGGGCGCCGTTTTTCGTTTTGGCGCTGGTCATCCCTGTCCGGCCTCAAAATACTGATGCCTCAACCGAAGTCCGATTAAAGGAGCAGATCATATGGCGAAAGCGAAGAAGGAATGCGTCTACATGCCGGGAATGTCGGAGGCGCTGAAAAAAGGGAAAGTGCCCCTGTCTCCCGCGGTGAAAGCAAACGGTTTCGTTTTCGTCTCAGGTCTGCCGCCGATCGACACGAAAACCGGCAAGCTGGTCACCGGCGATATCACAAAACAGACACGCCAGTCATTGCGCAATGTCCGCGATGCGCTGAAGGCGGCGGGTTCTTCGATGGAACAGGTCGTGAAGGTGAATGTTTATTGTTCCAATTCCGGCTATTTCGACCAGATCAATGACGAATACCGGAAATTCTTCCCAAAGGATCCGCCGGCGCGCACCTTTGTCACGGTGGGCTCGTGGCCCTGGGCATTCGATATCGAGGTGGAATGCACGGCCCTCTGCGACGACTGATCGCGGCCTCCCGGCGGGTCTCCCCACAGGGCTCACGCCACACGGCGCATACAGCAAAAACACAGATACCCCGGCGGTCCCGAATGACACGGCCCCGCCCGGGGTATCTGCAATCGGCTTCCGCTGCTTTTAGTGCCGGTCGCCCTTGTGCATGCCGTCATGCTTCATTTCGTGCTTCATGCCGCCCTGCATTGCGCCGACGCCCATCACGGTGACCTCGACCGTCTGTTTGCCGGCCTTCTCGAACATCAGCGTCACCGGAACGCGCTCGCCTTGATTCAGCGGCTTGTGCAGACCGATAAACATGATGTGGTAGCCGCCCGGTTTGAACGTCACCTCGCCGCCGGCAGGAACATCCACGCCATCGACCTGACGCATCCGCATGATGCCGTTATCGTTTATATGGGTATGCAGTTCCGCCCGGTCGGCGATATCGGCCGACACTCCGATAATCCTGTCGGCGCCCTTGCCAGAGTTCTTCGCCGTAAAATAGGCGCCCCCGTTCCTCGCCATCCCGGGCGTCGCCCTTGCCCACGCATTCTCGATCTCGATCCCGGCGGACCGTTCGTGGTGGCCGGACATTTCCTTGTTCTTGCCATGCTCGTGTGCCGAAACACCTGCCGGGACGGCAAGAAGGCTCGCCACCAGAAAGGCAGCCGTTACGTTTAGCGATTTCATCATTTCATTCTCCAAAGCTGAATTTGGCCGGCTAAAAACCGGCGTTAAGATTGTTTTCAGCCCTGAAGTGGCGGCGCCCGGCCGTTAAGAGGTGTCAGTTCTGCCCGGAATACAGGGTTATCGACCCGCCCCCCCGCAAGAAGGTCGCCGGATGAAACGTAAGGCGCGAATGTCGGAGAGACGTCAGTCCGCGGCGACAGAGCCAGCACGCCGCCGCACGGGTGCGTCTTGCAATGATCGCCGGGGCTGTCCGACGACGGTCCCGGCGCCGTCGGCAGGTCCGTTGCCGATGGCCCGCAAAGCGGCGCCTGCAGCTGGACGCCCTGGGCCGCGGCCAGCACGCCCGGCAGGCCGGCCGCGGCAAACAGCAACGCGGCAACAATCAGCCCGATCCGGGAACGATGGCGACGCAGGGTAATCATTTAATATATATAGGCGGGCGAACGTCCCGCTGCCAGTTCAATGCGCTCGCGACGGCGCCTGCCGGCCCTGCCGAAGGAGTTTCATGGCCGCATCGAGTCCGTCGACCGTCAGCGGGAACATCCGGCCTTCCATTAACTGGTATGTCATGCGGATACTCGGCGTCGCCATCCAGCGGTCGGGCGGTACCGGGTTCAGCCAGACGGCATCGGGATAGGTTGTCAGGAACCGGCGCAGCCATATTTCGCCCGCTTCCTCGTTCCAGTGTTCGACCGACCCGCCGATTTCGGAAATCTCGAACGGACTCATCGTGGCGTCGCCGACGAAGATCGCTTTCCAGTCGGACCCGTAGGTGTTCATCACGTCCCAGGTCGGCGTCCATTCGTTATAGCCCCGACGCGTCTGGCGCCACACGCGCTCATACAGGAAATTGTGGAAGTAATAGTATTCGAGGTGCTTGAACTCGGTACGGACGGCGGAAAACAGTTCCTCCGATATGCGAATGAAGCTGTCCATGGAACCGCCGATATCGAACATGGTCAGCACCTTGACCTTGTTCTTTCGCTCGGCACGCATCTTGATATCCAGCATGCCGCCATGATGCGCCGTGGACCTGATCGTCTCGTCGAGATCGAACTCGTCTTCCGCGCCTTCCCGCACGAACTGGCGCAGGCGGCGCAGCGCCATTTTCATGTTGCGGGTGCCCAGCTCCACATCCCCTTTGAGGCTCCGGAAATCGCGCTTTTGCCACATCTTGGCGGCACTCTTGCCGCCGCCGTCCCCGCCGATGCGCACGCCGGACGGATTGCGCCCGGAATTGCCGAACGGCGACGTGCCGCCGGTACCAATCCAGCGGTTGCCGCCGTGATGCTCGCCATCCTGTTCCTGCAGGCGCTTGGCAAGCTCCTCCATCAGCTCCTCGAAGCTCATCGCCTCGATCTCTTCGTCGTCGAATAGTTCGCGCGCCATGCCGCGCAGCCAGTCTTCGGGGATGTATTCCTCCAGCAGGCCCGACGTCTTGTTCATTGCGCCCTTGAAGAAATTTTCGAACACCAGATCGAACGTGTCGAACATGCGCTCGTCCTTCACCAGGGTCGCGCGCGACAGATAGTAGAATTCGTCAATGCTTCCCTTGGCCACGCCCTTTTCGAGCGCTTCGAGAAACATCAGAAATTCCCGGATCGTGACCGGAACCCGGGCATCCCGAAGCTGATAGAAGAAATCGATGAACATGGGCCCTGCCCCGTCCCCTCTTCCTTATCCGCCCTGACGTCGGGACATAAAGGCAAGGCGTTCGAACATATGCACGTCCTGCTCGTTCTTCAGCAGCGCGCCGTGCAGTTTCGGAATGGCCTTGGTTGAATCGCCGCGCAGGGTCTCCGGGTCGATATCCTCGGCCAGCAGCAGCTTGATCCAGTCCAGCAGCTCCGACGTGGACGGTTTCTTCTTGATGCCGTTGACGTCGCGGATCGTGAAGAAGATCTCCATCGCCTCTTTGAGCAGGTTCTTTTTGATATCGGGGAAATGCACCCCGACGATCTTCTCCATCGTTTCCTCGTCGGGAAACCGGATGTAGTGAAAGAAACAGCGGCGCAGGAACGCGTCCGGCAGTTCCTTCTCGTTGTTCGACGTGATGATGACGACCGGACGGTTGACCGCCCTGATCGTCTCCTTCGTCTCGTAGACGTAGAATTCCATGCGGTCGAGTTCGCGCAGCAGATCGTTTGGAAACTCGATATCCGCCTTGTCGATCTCGTCGATCAGCAGCACCGCCTGCTCCTCGCAGGCAAAGGCTTCCCACAGCATACCGCGCTTGATGTAGTTGTTGATATCCTGAACCCGATCGTCGCCAAGCTGGGAATCACGCAGGCGCGACACGGCGTCGTATTCGTAAAGCCCGTGATTGGCCCGCGTGGTGGATTTGATATGCCACTCGAAGAACGGCATGTTCAGGGCTTCCGCCACCTCCATTGCCAGGAGCGTCTTGCCGGTACCGGGTTCTCCCTTGATCAGCAGAGGCCGCTGCAGCGTGATTGCGGCATTAACCGCCGTCATCAGGTCGTCTGTCGCGACATACTTGTCTGTACCGGTAAACTTCATTATCTGGACTTTCTGGAGAAAATACTGGCCTATCGCCGGAACGTAATGCACGCCCTTCCCCCAATCAAGCGAGACACAGACCCATGATTTCAGTCGCCCTCGGCCTCCATTTCCTCGCCGCCCTCGTCTGGGTCGGCGGCATGTTTTTCGCGATCATGGTACTGCGCCTGGCCGCCGGGGAGCTTGAACCGCCGGTGCGCGCCCCGCTGTGGGGGCGTGTCTTCGCGAAGTTCTTTCCTTGGGTATGGATGGCCGTCATCCTGCTGCCGCTGACAGGCTACCTGATGATTTTCGGCGTCTGGGGCGGCTTTGCGGGACTGCCGCTGCATCTTCATCTGATGCACGGAACCGGATTGGTGATGATCGCGATCTACCTGCATCTCTGGTTTGCGCCCTACAAACGGTTCCGAAACGCGCTCGCCACCGGCGACATTCCGACAGCCGGTGCAAACCTCAACCAGATCCGGATTCTCGTTACCGTCAATCTGGTGATCGGCCTGGTCAATTCCGTCATCGGCAGCACCGGCCGTTACTGGTAAGGCGCACTCAAAAGGCGTCTTTCAGCGTCGTGAGAACCTGAATTTCCGAATGCAACGTCCGGTGAACCGGGCATTTATCGGCGATCTCCAACAGTCGCTGGCGCGTCGCCGTATCCAGGTCGCCATCCAGTGTAATCTCCCGTTCGAACGTATCGATCCTGCCTTCGCGCGTTTCGCAGGACTCGCAGTCCTCGGCGTGGGTTTTGTTGTGACGGACCTCCACCGACACCCGCTCCAGCGGGATATCCTTGCGCTCCGCATACAGCCGCAGCGTCATCGTCGTGCAGGCGCCGAGCCCGGCGGACAAAAGCTGATAAGGCGTCGGTCCCGTGTTCCGTCCGCCAACCGATGCGGGCTCGTCGGCATGGAGCAGATGCGGACCGACCGCGATATCCTGTCCGAACTTGCCGATACCGTTTTCGCTGACGGTGACCACGTCCGCCTCGCCCTCTGCCGTATCGCTGACCGCCTCGGCATCGAGATACCGGCGCACCCAGGCCGAGATTACGTCGGCGACGTAGACCGCGTCGTCCTTTCGAGTCAGCAGGTGATCGGCATCGTCCAGCGACACGAAGCTCTTCGGATGCTTCGCCGCGCCGAAGATTTCTCCCGCGTTGGAGATATCCACGTAGTCGTCCCGCGGCGCGTGAAACACCAGAAGCGCCGTGCGCATGGAGCCGATCAGATCGGTCAGACGATGCCCGGCGATATCGTCCAGGAACTGTTTCCGCACCGTGAAAGGACGGCCGGCGAGTTTCACTTCCGCCTCTCCCTCGGCATGGATCCGGTCGATATCCTCGCTGAACAGATGGCTCACGTGGTCCGGAGCCGACGGCGCGCCGATCGTGACCACCGCCTTGGCCTCTGCGATCCGCCCGGCGGCCGCCAATACGGCGGCACCGCCCAGCGAATGGCCGATAAGAAGAGCCGGCGCGGCATGTTCTTCCCGGAGGAAATCCGCAGCCGCGACGATATCCTCGACGTTGGACGAGAAATTCGTATTGGCGAATTCCCCGCCGCTCGCCCCGAGACCGGTAAAATCGAAACGCAGCGTCGCGATACCCTGCACGGCCAGCGCCTCCGAGATTCGCGATGCCGCAAAAACATCTTTCGAACACGTGAAGCAATGCGCGAACAATGCGTAAGCGCGGGGAACGCCCGGCCCTGAATCCAGCCGTGCCGCGAGGGTCTCGCCCAGGGCGCCCCTGAACTCTATTTTTCTGGATGTGACAGCCATTTTGTTTCCCCTGTAAGCTGAACGCCATATTGGCAGATGATGCCACCGGAAGGGAAATCGCGTTCCCGTCTTGCGATAGAAACTCTGCCGCCTCATAACTTGTTGATAGAAAAAAAGGGAGCCCGCAATGAAAACCATAAAGCTCGGCAACAGCGATATCGTCACCTCCGAAATCGGCCTCGGCTGCATGACCATGACCGGCATCTACGGTCCCGCAGATGAAACAGAATCCATCGCCACAATTCATGCGGCGATCGATAGCGGCGTCAGCTTTATCGATACCGCGGATGCCTATGGCAACGGATCGAACGAAACACTGGTCGGCAAGGCGATCGCGGACCGGCGCGACAAGGTCGTCCTCGCGACCAAGTTCGGCAATATCTATGCCAAGGATTCCGAACGCGGCGCCGACGGACGCCCGGAATACGTGCGCGAGGCCTGCGAAGCCAGCCTGAAGCGCCTGAACATCGACGTCATCGACCTGTATTTCCAGCACCGCGTCGATAAATCAGTGCCGATCGAAGACACCGTCGGCGCCATGTCCGACCTGGTCAGGGAAGGCAAGGTTCGCACGCTCGGCCTGTCCGAATGCTCGTCGGAAACACTGCGGCGTGCCCATGCCGTGCACCCGATTTCGGCCCTGCAGAGCGAACTGTCCCTGTGGACCCAGTTCGCCCTGGACGATCACCTGCCCGTCTGCAAGGAGCTCGGCGTGACCTATGTCGCCTATTCGCCGCTTGGCCGGGGCATGCTGACCGGCGCCATCAAGGGCGACGCCGACATGTCGGAGAAAGACCGCCGCCGCGATCACCCGCGGTTCCAGGGCGATAACCTGAAGCATAACGTCGCCGTCATCGCGCCGATCGAAGCACTGGCCAAAGCTAAAGGCTGCACGCCGGCACAGATCGCGCTCGCCTGGACACTCGCCCAGGGCGACAACGTGCTTCCCATTCCGGGCAGCAAGCGGCTGGAGCACCTGAATCTGAACATCGCGGCGACGGAAATCGAACTGACGGCCGACGAATTACAGGAACTGCACGATTCGATCCCGCCGGACTTCACCGCCGGCAGCCGCTATCCCGACGCCCAGATGTGGACTGTCGACCTGTAGAAAACTGATTATTCGGTGGCCGCCCGGGATGCTTCCATCGGGGCGGCCGGCAGCGTCAGGACCGCGCGCAGGCCGCCCATGGCGGAATCCTCCAGCGTGAAACTGCCGCCGTAGAGCGACGATATTTCCTGAACGATCGACAGGCCGAGGCCCGAGCCCTGAACCGTCTCGTCCAGCCTCCCGCCCCGCGCCAGTGCCTTTTGGCGTTGATCGGTCGGCAATCCGGGCCCGTCGTCTTCGATCGCAAGCCGAAGCTCGCCGTTCACGCCGTCGGCGATGACGCATACACGGCTGGTCGCCCATTTACAGGCGTTTTCCATCAGGTTGCCCGCCATTTCCTCCAGGTCCTGACGGTCCCCCCGGAAGGCGGGAACGTCGCCATTTGCAAACACTGTGACCTCCAGATGCCGGAAGCGATTGATCTTCCCGAGCGTCCGGCCGAGATCGTCGAGCACGGGGCGCGCATCGATCCGGGCGCCGATCACGCCGGCAGATGCCGCCGTCTGCGCGCGGGTCAGATAATGATCGACGCGGCGGCGCATCGTATCGGTCTGGCGCCGGACCGTATTCGCCAGCTGTCCGGTATCCGTGCCTGCCTCGTTGGTCAGCACACTGAGGGGTGTTTTCAGCGCGTGCGCGAGATTTCCCACATGCGTGCGCGCCCTGTCCACCACCTGACCGATATGATCCAGCAGCAGGTTTATTTCGTCTGCAAGCGGCGTGACCTCTGTCGGAAAATCCCCCTCCAGGCGTTCGGTCTTTCCCGTCCGGATCGCGGACAGGGCATCCCGGACCCGGCTGAGCGGCCGGAGCCCGTACCGGACCTGAACCATGGCCCCGATCACCAGTCCGATCCCGAGAACGCCCAATGACCACACCAGCGTGACGATAAACGGCTGCACCAGCCCTTCGACCTCCGCATAGTCGATTGCGACGGCGTAGCGAAAAACCTGGTCCGATCCCGGCAGCGTGATATCGCGCTCGAGAACGCGCAGTTCCTCGTCCTGCGGACCGCGCACGACATATCTGCGCAGCCCGTTGTTACCCGCCTCCGGGGACGGAAGGCTCAACGTCTGGTCCCACAGGGAACGCGACCGCAGGGGCGCGCCGTCCGTCGGGGTGATCTGCCAGTACCGGCCGGAGAGCGGTCTTTCGAATTCGGGATCGCCCGGCGGTCGGGTCAGTTCAAGGGCGCCGTCGGCATTGACCCGGGTCACCACCAGCAGGCTGTCGAGCATGATGACCTGACGGTCATCGAATATCCGCTGGACATGGCCCTGGAACAGACCCGCGAGCAACAACCCGCCGACCACGAGCGCTGCGACGATCCAGACGGCCGAGCCGAGGATCAGCCGCGTGGCGAGGGACCGGGTGTTAAACCGCGGCATCCGCCCCGTCGGACAATCTGTAGCCGAGTCCGCGGATGGTATGGATCACTTCCACACCGAGCTTCTTGCGCAGCCGCCCGATAAAGACCTCGATCGTGTTCGAGACCTTGTCGAAATCCTGCGCGTAAATATGCTCGATCAGTTCCGTCCGGGACAGCACCTTGCCCTTGTGATGCATCATGTAGGCGAGAAGCTTGTATTCATGCGCTGTCAGCTTCACCTGGCGGTCGTCAACGGTCACGACCGACGCACTCGGGTCCAGCGCAACAGACCCAGCGGTCAGCACCGGCGACGCATTGCCGGTAGAGCGCCGCACCAGCGCGCGGATACGCGCGAGAACCTCTTCCATCTGGAACGGTTTGGTGACGTAGTCGTCAGCGCCCGCATCCAGCCCGGCAATCTTTTCACGCCAGCGGTCGCGGGCCGTCAGGATCAGCACGGGCGTCGCCTTACCCGCTGTACGCCACTGTTCAAGCACATCAATGCCGTCCATCACCGGCAGGCCGATATCGAGGACGATCACATCGTAGGGCTCGGTATCGCCGAGGAAATGACCTTCCTCGCCGTCATGGGCGGTATCGACCGCGTATCCGTTTTCGACGAGGGATTCTGTGAGCTGCCGGGCGAGATCCTTGTCGTCCTCGACGACGAGCGCGCGCAACCTCTCAGCCCTTCTTCTTGACCGGGCCGCCGCGCTTCGCTTCCAGCACGTTGGCGGTTTTGGCATCGACCGTCAGGTCCGTCACCTGGCCCTTTTTATCGAGCACCTTCAGGAAATAAAGCCATTCCATCTTCCCGGTCTTCTCGTTCCGAACCTCCCGGACATCGGCATCGACGACTTTTCCGGGATATTTTTTGGAAATCCGCTGAAGGACTTTCTGGAGCGGCAGAATCTTGCCCGACTTCACGGCGTTCCGGGCGCGCTCATGATCCTCGGTCGCGGCTTCGCCGGCGGCGGGAAACAGACTTGCCGCAGCGAGGGCACCCATGCCGATCAGAAATGAACGTCTCACCGCCCCAATATGCGTCCGGTCAGATGAACCGGGGATGAACGCACCGTTCAGCAATGCGTCAGCCGGGGATCGCCATACTCGTCTCACGAATTCGGAAACGGATGACGGGATTTGCCTGATGACCACCATCGATTTCGCCGGACCGGCAACCTCTCACAGGGAAAACGCGTTGCGGATTGTAACACGGAGTCCATGCATGTCGCCACGCCGTCAGAAACAGATATTCCCGGTCGCGACGGTGAGAGCTTTCCACCGCTGACAGATTAATGAGACAGCGCACATGCGGGTTCGCTCCCCGTTGTGCGCGGGACGAACGGCCACGGGCAGGACAGTTTAGGCCGTTCGTCCCACCCTCCACGCCAGGAAAGACCGTCCTTCGGGACGGTCTTTTTTATTCACGCGCTTACATCCCACGTCAAACCGTCTATTTTCAACCCGAATGAACAATCTTTCGTCAGGGGAGACGGTAACATGACCGACACATCGGTTC
>JAYOMI010000030.1:5130-8072 GCA_038120765.1 Rhodospirillaceae bacterium | reverse complement strand
ACAATCCGACCGTGCGCATCGTCGACGCCACCTGGCTGATGCCGAATGCCGGCCGCACGGGGATCGACGACTTCAACGAGGGACATATCCCCGGAGCTGTGTTCTGGGATATCGACGCCATCGCCGATCCGTCGTCCTCCCTGCCCCACATGATGCCGGATGAAGCGACGTTCGAACGCCACATGAACGCCCTCGGTATTTCCAACGATCATCATGTCGTCGTCTACGACAATGTCGCCATGATGACGTCGCCGCGCGTCTGGTGGTCGCTGCGGGCTTTCGGCCACGGCAAGGTCTCGCTGCTGAATGGCGGCCTGGTCAAATGGCGGGCCGAAGGCCGCCCGACATCGACCGAAGCGCCGGAAATCCCTCAGACCTCGTTCAAAGCAGCCTTTAACCCCGCCATGATCCGGTCGCTCGACGACGTGCGCGCCAATCTCGATACCGCCGCGGAACAGGTCCTCGATGCGCGTTCCGCCGGACGTTTCACCGCCGCCGAGCCCGAACCGCGCTCCGAATGCCGCTCCGGCCGCATTCCCGGCAGCTTCAACCTGCCCTTCAACACGCTGATCGATCCCGAAACGGCGACGATCCGCCCCGCCGCCGAGCTATCGGCGCGGCTGGCCGAATCCGGTATCGATACGGGGAAGCCCGTCGTCACCACCTGCGGATCGGGCGTGACCGCCTGCGTTCTCGCCCTTGCCATGCATCTGACCGGCAAGGACGACGTGGCGATCTATGACGGCTCCTGGACCGAATGGGGCGGCAGGAGCGATACGCCGGTAGAAACCTGAACGCAGCGCGACTATGGTGCGTCTTCCCTTCCCCAGAGCAGTCCAGGTGTCATGAAAGAAGATACGAAAATCATCCATAAGGGACGCGATCCCAAATCCAATCACGGCATCATCAATCCGCCGGTCTACCACGCCTCCACAATCGCCTGGGGTTCGGTCGAGGAGATGAAATACCGCCGGGACCATCGCTGGGAACCGGGAGTCTATACCTATGGCCGCCACGGCACGCCGACCCACGACGCGCTGGAAGAAGCCTTTGCCGCGATTTCCGGCGGCTACCGCTCCGTCGCCGTCGCCTCCGGCCTCGCCGCCATCAACGCAGCCATGCTCGCCTACCTCAAACAGGGCGATCACATCCTGATGGTCGACTGCGTATACGGGCCGGCGCGGCATTTCTGCGACAATATCGTCGGCCGCTTCGGTGTGGAAACCACCTATTACGATCCGAAGATCGGCGCCGGCATCAAGGACCTGATCCGCGAAAACACGAAAATCGTGTATGTCGAGGCGCCGGGCTCGCTGACCTTCGACATGCAGGATATCCCCGCCATCGCCGAAGAAGCCCACAAGGCGGGCTGCGTCGTGATCATGGACGACACCTGGTCCGCCGGGATCTATTTCAAGCCGTTCGAAAACGGCGTCGATGTCTGCGCCATGGCGGCGACCAAGTATATCGTCGGCCATTCCGACGTCATGATGGGTCTGATCACCACGACAGAGGAACAATGGGCCAAGGTGCGCCCGTCCGCCGCCGCTCTCGGCGCAAATTCGGGACCGGACGATGTCTACCTCACCCTGCGCGGACTGCGGACGCTGAAAGTCCGCCTCGACCGCCACATGGAAACCGGCATCAAGCTGGCCAAATGGCTGCAGGCGCGCCCCGAAGTAGACCGCGTGCTGCACCCGGCCCTGCCCGAACATCCCGGCCACGATATCTGGAAGCGGGATTTCGCCGGCGCCAGCGGCCTGTTTTCGTTCGTGCTCAAGGACGAATTCCCCGAATCCCGCATCAACGCGATGCTGGACGGCATGGAGCTGTATGCCATGGGGGCGAGCTGGGGCGGGTTCGAAAGCCTGATCATGCCCGCCAACCCGGCCGGCAACCGGACCGCCGTCGAATGGACGGACAAGGGCCAGCTGATCCGCATTCATGCCGGCCTCGAAGATCCCGAAGACCTGATCGAAGACCTGCAGCAGGGCTTTAACCGCCTTAACGGAAATGACTGAAGAAGCGGCAAACCCGGCCGAAGAACCGCCGGTCCAGGTTTCCCTGCTGACCGGCTTTCTCGGCAGCGGCAAGACAACGCTGCTGAACAGGCTGGTCAAGCATCCGGACATGCTGGAAACCGCCGTGCTGATCAACGAATTCGGCGAGATCGGTCTGGATCACCAGCTGGTGGAGCGGATCGACGACAATACGGTCCTGCTCAACGCCGGCTGTCTGTGCTGCACGGTGCAGGGTGACCTGGTGAATGCGTTATCCGACCTGTTCATCAAGCGGATCAAGAAACAGGTGCCCTTCTTCCGGCGGGTCCTGATCGAGACCACGGGCCTCGCCGACCCCGCCCCGATCATTCACATGATGATGACAGCACCCGTGATCTCCAACCGCTATGGGCTGGACGGCATCATCACGACCGTCGATGCCGTAAACGCCGACGGCCAGCTCAACCGCCACCCTGAATCCGTCAAACAGGTCGCTGTCGCCGACCGGATCGTGATCACGAAGTCCGACCTTGTCGAGCCGGCGGTGCTGGAGGCCCTGATTGCGCGGCTGGATGCGTTGAATCCCGGCGCGCCGAAAGTCCTCGCGGTCATGGGCGAAATTTCGCCCGACCGGCTGTTCGATACCGGATTATACGATCCAAAGTCGAAATCGGTGGACGTGCAGCGCTGGCTGCGCGACGAGGCCTACGGGACGCCGCAGGAAGAGCACGCCCACGGTCATAACCATGATCATAACCATGATCATGAGCACGGACATGCCCACGATCATGCGCATGACGTCAACCGCCACGACGCATCGATCTCCGCGTTTTGCGTAACCCGGGACGACCCGATCGACTGGGAAGCCTTCGTCGCCTTTATCCGGATACTGATCGGCCAGCACGGCGAGAAACTGCTGCGCATCAAGGGTATCCTGAACAT
>JAYOMI010000030.1:3383-5120 GCA_038120765.1 Rhodospirillaceae bacterium | reverse complement strand
CTCGCGCATTGTGTTCATCACCCACGATCTCGACCGCAGCGTGATCGAGGACAAGCTCGACAGCCTCACCGAACAGGCGACAGCGCTCGACCGCTGACATCTGGATTCGGTTCGGGGCATATGCGGGCCAGGATATACAGGCGTTATATACATTGGTATATAACGCCGATGCGCACGCTCGCCCTTCTGCTTCTGTCCGTCGCCGTTCTCGCCCTGCCCGCGCAGGCCAAGACCCTGACCGTCTTCGCCGCTGCCAGCACCGTGCAGGTGCTGAACGAGATCCGGAACGACTGGAACGCGGAAGGTACCCCCCGGATCCGCATAATCTACGGCTCCAGCGGCGCGCTCGCCCGGCAGATCGAAAACGGTGCGCCCGCAAACATCTATTTCTCCGCCAACAGCACCTGGGTCGATTACCTCGTCGAAAAGCGCCTGGCCGCCGCCGAAACGCGGAAAACCCTGTTTCGCAACCGGATCGTCCTCGTCGCACCGGCGGCAGCGGTGCTTCCCCAGCCGTTCAGCCTTGTGACCGATACCCTCCCCGCCCTCGGCACAAATGGCCGGCTCGCCATCGGCGATCCCCACCACGTTCCCGCGGGAATCTACGCCCGTCAGGCGCTCTCCAGCCTCGGTCTTTGGTCGCCGCTGTCGCACCGCACGGTCGCTACCCAGAATGTCCGCCTCGCCCTCGCCCATGTCCAGCGCGGCGAAGCCCCGCTCGGGATCGTGTATTACACAGACGCCATCCAGGCCGATCAGGTCCGTATCACCGCGATCTTCGACGGATCGCTGCACGCCCCCATCGACTACCAGGCCATCGCAATCGGACAACCAAACGCGGACACGGCCCGGTTTCTCGCCTATCTGGGCGCGGATTCAACGGAGGCCATATTCCGCAAATACGGCTTCCTGACCCGCTGACGCCCATGTTCGGTCTGACCCCCCTTGAAATCGAAGCGGTTCAGTTGAGTCTCAAGGTCTCGCTCTGGGCCGTCACGATCAGCCTGCCTTTCGGCGTTGCCGTCGCCTGGGTGCTCGCCCGCTGCGACTTTCCCGGAAAGTCCCTGTTCGACGCCCTTGTTCATGTCCCTCTCGTCGTGCCCCCCGTCGTCATCGGCTATCTGCTGCTGGTCCTGCTCGGGCGCAGGGGAGTTCTCGGCGCCTGGCTGTATGAAAGCTTCGGGATCACCGTCGCCTTCTCCTGGCAGGGGGCCGCCGTCGCCGCCGCCGTGATGGCTTTCCCGCTGATGGTCCGCGCGATCCGCCTGTCGATCGAGGCCATCGATCAGCGCCTCGAACAGGCGGCCCGCACCCTCGGCGCGGGACCGGTCGACGTGTTTTTCAGCGTCACCCTGCCGCTGACCGGCAGCGGGATCGTCGTCGGTGCGATCCTCGCCTTCGCCCGCGCGCTCGGCGAATTTGGCGCAACGATCACCTTCGTTTCCGCGATTCCGGGCGAGACCACGACCCTGCCGGTCGCGCTGTACGGCCTTGCCCAGGTCCCCGGCCAGGAAGGCAGCGCACTCCGGCTGGTAATCCTGTCCATCGTGATCGCGTTCGCCGCCATGTTCGTGTCGGAAGTCATCGCGCGCCGGGTGCGCCAGCGGATTTCCGGCCCATGACGGTTTCCGTCAACATCCGCAAGACCCTCGGCGCCCTCACCATAGACGCATGGTTCGACTCGGCCGGCGGCGTGACCGCGCTGTTCGGAAAATCCGGTGCCGGAAAAACCAGCAT
>JAYOMI010000030.1:2651-3373 GCA_038120765.1 Rhodospirillaceae bacterium | reverse complement strand
ATCGTACAGATGATCGCGGGGCTCATGACACCGGATAACGGGCATATCTCCATCGACGGCGCACCGGTCTATGACAGCGCGACCGGGCTGAATGTGGCGCCGGAACGCCGCCGCGTCGGCTACGTGTTCCAGGACGCAAGGCTGTTTCCCCATATGACCGTGCGGCGGAACCTGGACTACGGCGCGCGCCGGAACCGGGACCGGTCGGGAACCGGAAACGGAAATAGCCGCGGACCGGGATTCGACGACGTGGTCGACGTGCTCGCCATCGCCCCGTTACTCGACCGCCAACCCCACCTGCTGTCGGGCGGCGAAAAACAGCGCGTGGCGCTGGGCCGCGCCCTGCTCTCCGCGCCGCGCCTGCTGCTGATGGACGAGCCGCTCGCCGCCCTAGATGCGGAACGGAAATGGGAGGTCCTGCCGTTTATCGACCGCATCCAGCGCGATTTCGGAACGCCCATAATCTATGTCAGCCATTCCATAGAAGAGATCCTTCAGATCGCCGACAAAATGGTGCTGATCGCGGCCGGCGGGGTCTCCGCCGCCGGGCCGGTCGAAGAGGTGCTGAACCGTCCCGACCTCCTCCGCGCCGCGGGCGACGGCAATGCCGGCAGCGTCATTCCGGTGCGGATAACGGCCATCGATGCGGATTACGGGATCGCAACGTTGTCCTTCGCCGGCGGGGACTTCCGGATCGCCGCGCCCGGCCTGGAAACCGGCGA
>JAYOMI010000030.1:625-2641 GCA_038120765.1 Rhodospirillaceae bacterium | reverse complement strand
TATCCGCGTGCGCGCCCGCGATGTCAGCCTCGCCACCGCGCGCCCGCAGCATGTCAGCGTGCTCAACGTCTTCGAGGGCACGGTCGCCGGCATATCCTCGGCGCACGGCCCGCAGGTGGATGTGTCCGTCGATGTCGGCGGCACCATGATCTGGTCGCAGATCACGCGGAAATCGCTCGACGATCTGTCCCTGCAGCCGGGCGCGAAAGTGTTCGCCATGGTGAAGGCCGTCGCCATCGACCGGCCCGCCGGATCGCAATAACACGCACCGCACAGCCGTCGCGATTACGGCGATGCCGGCAGGAGCCCCACATCGTTGAGGATGCGCCGACCGGATTCCAGAAGTTCCCCCTGCCGTTTCGCCAGGTCCTCATAAAGCAATCGGCCGTCGCGTTTGACGAATTTGCCCGCGACCATGACGGCATCGACATTCCCGGGCCCCGCCTGGCGAACGACAGATCGCACGGCATCATGCACCGGAAACAGATTGAGATCGCTGCTGCGCAGCAGGACGATATCCGCCTGTTTGCCCGGCGCGAGACTGCCGATGCGATCAGACATGCGCATCATACGCGCGCCGTAAACGGTCACCCATTCGAGGGCATCGCGGCAGGTAATCGTTGCGGTATCAGGTAAAGCCTCTCCCTTCCCCATCAGCGCAAGATTATCGATGTTGCGCTGCACGTTCATGGTCGTCCGCATTGCGGTGAACATGTCGCCCGCCGCGGCCGGTTCGACGTCGGCGCCGATCGTGAAGGGTGAGCCGAGCGCGCGCAGTTTTCCGGTCAGCGGATAGCCGAAGCCCATTTGCAGTTCGACCTCCGCGGTGACCGTGAAGTTTGCGCCGGCATCGACCAGCGCGCGGATCAGATCGTCATCGAAATTGTTCGCATGGACGATATTGCAGCGCGCATCGATAAGCCCGAGGCCGATCAGCTTCTCGAAGCTGCCGGGCGCGAGCATCGGCCCGCCGCCGGTATGAGCACTGACAATCAGGTCCAGTTCGCGCGCCAGCGTGTAATCCGCGACGCAGACTTCATGGGTCGAGTATTGCGGCCCGAGGATGGCAAGTCCCATCGTAATCAGCCCGCCATCGGTGGCGAACTTTCCGCCGCGCAGCCGTTCGATTTCGGACCGCGGCATCGGAACTTCGCTGAAGTGCTTCTGGCCCGGCGCGGGATCGGGCTTCGGAGAACCATGGAGGAAAAGCGCCCGCGCGCCGGACTCCTCAAGCCCCTCAATCGCCGCATCGGTATGTTCGGGCGTCGGATTATTGTGACACCAGTCGGCCAGGGTCGTTGTCCCCGCGTCGAGCTTCGACAGAGCCCCGACAAGGTTGGCCACACGGATGTCCTCCGGACGGAACCGGGTGGCGAGGCCCCGATGCATGGCGCGCATGTATTCCGGTACTGTCCAGTCGCCGGCCATGCCCCGCAACCCCGTCTGCCAGGTGTGCACGTGCGAATCTATCAGCCCCGGCATCACGATCCGGTCGGTCGCATCGATCACCTCTGCGCCGTCGGCCGTTGCGATATCGCCGATCGCGGTGATGGTGTCGTTCTCTACGAGTATATCGGCCGACGCGCTGTCAGGCAGGCCGGGCTCCATTGTGACGACGGTGCCGCCCCTGATCAGGATTTTGGACATGGTTTTCTACCCTCATTATACCGGATCATTGTCAGACGAAACCGGCGCTGAGGCAAATCGGTCGAACGTGTTTACAGCGACCGAGGCGTCAGAACATTGCATTCCTGTTGCGGGGGAGCGCTGTCACGACGAATACGGCACGACGAAGGAGGTCCGCTTTCGGGTGATTAGCGGACGGCATATCGATCACCGGATGAGGTCTGTTTCTGACCCATGGCGGACATTCGTCATATTAAAAACCGCGGCCCGATTAAACTGAACAACTGTTCCTTCGAACGGCCGAATTTTAACGTCAAGTAATACGTTTTCAGTAAACGGTTCGGTTAACAATGGGGGGCAAGAGGTCGTCACCTGGCGCAACAGTAGCGG
>JAYOMI010000030.1:0-615 GCA_038120765.1 Rhodospirillaceae bacterium | reverse complement strand
TCAGGCTGACGACCTGGGTGAAGGGTTGAAACAACGAAACCGGTTTGACATCCTCCAATGTTTTTGACGGAACAGGATTGCTATAATGCGGCTTTCCCCGACACCGCCGGATATCAGCCATCTTTCTTCAGGAGGATGTAGGGTACCACATTGTATTCTTCCCAGTCACATTCGCAGATTACACCCTGCGTCTGCTTAAAGCATTCACGCAACCCTGCCGGCCAAAAGCGGAAATAGTCTTCCGGGCTCGGATGGTAGACATACCCTCCGGGCTTTACGACCCGGAGCAGATTTCGGCAAAACGCCCGTGGGTCGGATACGTGTTCGAGCGTATCGAACGAAATTGCCATCGCAAATTTATCAGTGAGGTGCTCGACCTGATCATCGATGGTGAAATCGATTGTATAGTCCTGATCGGTGCCGAGCTTTTCCTGATTGTAGCCGCGATCGAGGTATTCGAGACCAGGGAATAAATCCGCCAGCGGATTGGAGCGCACTTCAATCTGCGATTTGGCCCGCGGTTGCCCGCCAAGCATATTTACGAGCATGTTCCGGATGCGCTGACGGGCTGAAGCCCGCGCAACACCGTCGAGCTGGAAATAAACTTCAGGGGTG
>JAYOMI010000029.1:10842-37039 GCA_038120765.1 Rhodospirillaceae bacterium | reverse complement strand
TAAAGCGTGAGGTCGGCCATGATAAATTCTCCCTGTTTGGCCCGATTCTTCGCGCCGAGCCGCGGATGAGTCAACGGGTGTCTATGCGGCGAGGAACGCCTTGAACCGCCGCGCCACTTCCGGCGGCTTGACCGTCGGGCGGCCAAGCTCCTTCAGCGATCCCGCCTGGATGCGCATGTGGATCAGGTGGGGACCGTCCGATGCAAGTGCGGCGCGATAGGCCTTTTCGAGGCCGGAGACGGAATCGCATTTGGCTGTCGTTGCATAGCCCGACGATACGGCAATTTCCGCGAATTCGACCGAGGCCGAGACGGTAGACTGGCCGCCGGTGGAATCGTGTACCCCGTTATCGAGCACCACGTGGATCATGTTTTTCGGCTGGTAGGCGCCGACGGTTGCCACGGCGCCCATTTTCATCAGCACGGCGCCGTCGCCGTCGAGCGCGAATATTCTGCGGTCCGAATTCAGGGCGGTGCCGAGCGCCATGCCGCTGGCGCATCCCATGGAGCCGACCTGGTAGAGGTGCTGGTCGCGGTCGTTCAGCGTGAACAGTTCGCGGCCCGATTTACCGGTGGAGACGATCACGCCTGCACTGTCCGGCACCTGCGTCAGGTGGCATTCCAGCGCCTGCAGGCGTGTCGGGCGCATCCCGCCCTCCGAATAGTCGGTGAGGGTCCCGCGCGGCGCCAGGACACGGGGGGATTCGTCCAGCGGCTCCGGCGCGACCGAGCCCTTGGGCATGATGAAGGCGAAGGGCAGGTCGGTTTCGTCCATGGTTTTCTGGGCTTGGGCGAGCGCGCCCGCTATCTCGTCTTCCGATTGGGGGAATACGGCGTGCGGAATACGCATTGTGTCCAGCAGTTCCGGGGTGATCGGGCCCATCAGTTCGTGCTGCGGTTCGTCCGTAATACCCGGTTGGCCGCGCCAGGTGACGATCATCATGGTCGGAATGCGGAACGGATGGTTCAGCGAGGTCAGCGGATTTACCGTATTGCCGAGGCCCGAATTCTGGCACATCACCACTGTTTTCCGCCCGGCGAGCCAGGCGCCTGAAGCAATGGCCACCGCTTCGCCCTCGCTGGCGGCACCCACATAATCGAGCGACGTATCGGAAATGACCCGGTTGATGATCTCCGTCAGGAACGAACACGGCACGCCTGTGAAAAAGTCGTACCCGGCATCGCGTGCGGGCATCAGGAAATCGTCGGCTTTGATCATGTTTTCATATCCATGTTCGTGTCATGCCCGCGATGGCGGGAATCCTTGCGGACCAAGATTCCCGTCTCCGCGGGAATGACGAGCTGTGAACCTAGAGAAAATCGCGGGCGCGGGCGAGATCGAAGGCGTCGTTGACGTCCAGCCAGTGTCCGGCGACATAGTGGACCCGGGGCGCATTCCCGCCTTCCGCGAGGCGCGCAAACAGCGTTGCGAGGTCGGCCGATTGCAGGGTGCCGTCCGCGCGCATCGATTCGAGTTCCGCGCGGACCAGTCCGGAACCCCGTGGTGTCAGGCGGGCGATGCCGATCCATTCGCCGGTGTTCTGGTCGGCATCAGCAACGTCGGCGACGATGCTTTCGAACAGCACCGGGTCGTCTTCGATAAAGCTTGGCGAAAAAGCGCGGGAGCACTGGACAAGATCGCGGCCGAATCTCTCCGACCGGTCGGTACGTTCGCGCCACATGGAATCCACGGCAAGGACGATATCGAGCAGCGCGTCCAGGATGTAGCGCCGGAACATGATATCGCCATAGGCGATGACGGTATCGCCCGTCAGCCGGTCCATCGCGGCGGCGAGCGAGGCGGCTTCGCCGGTGGTCTCATACGCGTCGTTGTCGATATAGGTGAGGTTGGGCAGGTCCACGGCTTCCTTGGCGTAGCCGCGGACCACGGCCACATCCCGGATACCGGTCTGGCGCAGGGTCCGGGTGAGGCGTCTCAACAACGGCTGTCCCTGAACTTCGACCATGCATTTCGGTTTGTCTTCGGTCAGCGGGCCAAGCGCGCTGCCGCGTGTCGCCGCCAGCACAATGCCCCGCGGCGCGTCGTCGTCGACCGGCAGATAGCGGTCTTCCGCGTCTTTCAGTTCGGCGTTACCGGCAAGATGGAAGATGTCTTTGACTGTCGCGATGCGGTCTTCAAGGTTGACGACGCTCTCTTCCTTGAAGATGCGCCTCGCGGCGTCGCGCATGGCGCTTATCGAGGCGCGCACGGAATGGTTGGCCCAGATTATGGCATTGACGCCGGCGGCGCGGAACTGATCCGTCGGCGTGCCGTAATAGGTGGTCGGCACAATCACGACCGGACAGCTGTTATCCCATTCCCGCATGAACGACATGATTTCATTGGCGTTCGATTGTTTGGAATGGATCAGCACGGCATCTGCACCGGCTTCCTGATAGGCGTGGGCGCGGCGCAAGGCCTCGTCCAGCCCCCAGCCGGAAATCAGCGCCTCGACCCGGGCGACGAGCACGAAGTCCGGGTCGGTCTGGCTGTCCTTGCCCGCCTTGATCTTGCCGCAGAATTCTTCCATGTCGGCCAGCGGCTGGCCGTGGCCGATAAAGGAATTGGTTTTCGGGAACAGCTTGTCCTCGATACAGGCGCCGGCGATGCCACGCTGGCACAATTTCGCCACCAGCCGGCGGACGTTATTGAAGTTGCCGTAACCGGTATCGCCATCCATCAGGATCGGGATCGTTGTCGCATCGGCCATGAATTCGAGCACCTCGAGAACCTGGGTCCACGAAGCTTCGTTCGAATCGCGCACGCCGAGCGCCGCCGACATCGAAAGCCCGGATGCCCATACAGCGCTGAACCCGGCTTCCTCGGCAATTTTGGCGGAAAGACCGTCATGCGCTTCCATCAAGAAGCCCATTTCGGGGCCTTCAAGCAGCGCACGCAACCGTGCCGATTTGGTGGGCTTTGAACCTGCGTCTTCGGGCAGGGAGCCGGAATCGAATTTGGTCGCCATCAGCGGGAGCTTTCTGCCAGTTGTGCGAGAGATGACGAATTTGTTACAGAATCCGTATGTTCAGGCAAGGATTGTAATGGTCCAGCCGCGCCGAACCCGAGAGAATCGCGGACCGCACGACGCAATTCGGACAGGCCGGGATGTGTCTTCCCAGATCCTTCGGCGCGGGCGAAATGCAGCCGCGGATGGCCCTGCCGGTCGAAGACAAAGACCGAGGGAACGCGATTGATATTGCCGAACAGGCCAACCGTTTCCGGCATACCGGCGACGACCGGGAATACCGGCATATGCTGGCCGAGAAAGCGTTCGAGGCGTTTCCCGTCGTCTTCGAAGCCGGGCGCGTTCTCCAACAGATTGATCGCGACGATCTCCAGACCGTCGGCGGCATGGGCGAGGTGGAGCAGTTTCAAATGCTCGAACGACGTATTGCAGGGCGGGCACCAGCTCGCAAAAAAGGCGACAATGACCGGGCGGCCCCGCAACCGGTCCACAGTTACCGGGCGGCCATCGATCTGCTTCAAGCCGGACAGGTGCGAGATGCGCGCGCCGTCCAGAGAGACCGGCTGATCGGCCATAGCCGCGCCGGTCAGCAGGGAGAGCGTCAATACAGGGACAGATACCAGCAGGCGACGCAGGACCGCCTTCAGCAGCAGCATTTCTTTCACAGCAGCATCGCTTTCATATCAATCCGGGGTGCTGGCGTATTGCGCGACCTTGGCATCAAGCTGACGAATAAGTTCATCGAAGCCCTCACGTCGGAGTATGCTGGAATATTCCGATCGTTTGGTCGCCAGCTCGGAATAGGATTCCTTGAGGAAGACGTCGATCACCTTCCAGCCTGCCGCGAATTGGCGCATCAGGTAATTGATTTCCACAGGCTTGTCATTCGGCCGGATGATCGCGGTTTTGACCAGGACCGTCTTGTCGCGTACCGGCTCCACGCCGCGCATCTCGAATTTTTCTCCAGACCAGCTGCTAAACCGGTTGGCATAGGTCGCGAGAGTAAGATCGCTGAAATGGGTGACAAGGGTCGCCTGCTGCGCAGGAGACAGAGCCCGCCAGTGCGCTCCGACCGCAATCCGCGCCATCACGGGCAAATGGTACACGTCGAACAGTGTTTTCCGCAGCATCTCCCGGCGCCCGGCATATTTCAGTTGCCTGGCGTCGCGCATCACCGTCAGGAGCATCGCATTGAAACCCGCGATCAGCGCTTCGGGCTTCGCCGCCGCGCGCGATTCCGCCATTGCCGGATTTGGCGTGGCCGTCGTTTGCGCAGTAACGCTTCCCGCGGTCAGGGAGAGCAGCATTCCAAACACGGAAACGCAGAATAATGATTTGTTCAACAAGCACTTTCTCCACGCCGACCGAACGCGGTCAATCCAATACTATATCTGGGCACGCACGGCGTTTGATACAATGATCCCCTGTATCGATCCCTTGTATAAGTGTCGGGCTATTCCGGAAGGCGGGTAGCGGCGAATGACAGCGCGGATGTTTTTATCTAGGTTGCAGCCGAGTTGCCCGAAGACCCTGAATATCCCGATAGCCGGAGACCTGCACAATGACTGTCGCGCGCGCCTGTATCCTCGCTGCGGGTGTCGGAAACCGCCTTGGCGCGGTGGAAGACAAACCGCCTAAGGCCCTGCTCGAATTTGGCGGGAAGTCGCTTTTGGCCCGCCACATCGATAATCTCGCTCGGGTCGGCGTCAGCAGCATCGTGATCGGTACCGGCTATCGCGCGGACGACCTGAAGGCGGAGGCTGCAGCAGCTGATTTTCCCGGGGAAATCGAGTTCGTCTACAATCCAGATTTCGAAGAGGGCAGCGTCATCACGATGGCGGTTCTTGGCGAGGCGATGACCGGTGCCGGGGGCCCGGTCATTCTGATGGATGCCGACGTACTCTATGATCCGAAGATTCTGGCGCGGCTCGCCAATTCGTCCCATGCGAATTGCCTGCTGATCGACCGCGATTTCGAAGAGGGAGACGAACCCGTGAAAATCTGCGTACGCGGGCAGTCCAACCTGGTCGATTTCCGGAAAATCGTCGATACGCAGTTCGACTGGTGCGGGGAATCCGTCGGTTTTTTCAAATGGTCGCCTGCGATGGCAGAAAACCTGACCCGTCGCGCCAGAGGCTACGTCTCCCGAGGCGACCGGCAAGCGCCTTACGAAGAGGTTATCCGGGATGCGATCCTCGACGCGCCGTCCGAATTCGGCCTCGAGGATATCAGCGGCACTCCCTGGATCGAGATCGATTTTCCACAGGATGTCATCAAGGCCAATACAGAGATTATGCCCCTGATCGACGCGGGTCTGAGATAAGCGGTCACTCCGCCTGTGTAATCGCCGCGGAATCGCCGCGAAATCGCCGAGGAATCGCCGAGGAATCATTGTGTCGGCGGAATGCCTTTAAATCGCCCTAATTCGTGGCGATACTAACTTCAGTATCAATTGTCCGGAGTGCTTTCATGCGTCGTCCCCTGTCAGCCGTTCTCGCATTTGCCGTTTCTGTGACCGCCGCTGCCGTGCCCGCGTCCGCCCAACTCAGCGATATCCTCCTTGGTCCGAAAACCCTGATAGACCGCGCGATAGAGGCGCGTTCATCGTCGGATCTGGCGCGCGACAATGCGATTGTCATTGATGTCAACAAGGTCATGGCGGAACTGGGCACGATAAAGGCATCGACCCAGATCTACGAACAGCGTCTCCTGGTCACCGGTCTGTTCGCCGAGGGCGAGACCTATCGCAAGTTCGAAAAAGGCGTGCGCGATGTCGAAGGCGTCAAGAAGCTTTACTGGCACGTCACCTATATGACCGAAAAAGCAAAGGATGAAGCCATCGCCGCCGGCCGTATGATGGACTGGAAGGATGTTCTCGCGTTCGAGACGAAAGCGATGGCGCGGTTGATCGGGACGGCAGGCGTTGCCGATGTGAACTTCCGTGTTACCGGCGATCCGTTCGGCAATCTCTACCTGATGGGCCGCGCGCGGTCGCGTGAGGAACTGAAAAAAGCGATGGCCAGGCTCGAAGAGGGGGATGGCGTGAAAAAGGTCTACAACTACGCGCTCGTCCGGCCCTGATCGCAGGCACGCATCCCCTGAATCTGCCCGTTGATTTCGATTAAAGACAAAATTTCCGGCCGGTTTACCGTTGGCGTCTTTCCATACTGCCGCCCGCGACGTAGTAAACGTGTCAGAAGATCGAGCACCGCCGCCCCGTGAGCAATGGGGAACCAGCACCGGCTTTGTCCTGGCGACAATCGGTTCGGCCGTTGGCATTTGGCAATATCTGGCGTTTCTCCTATGTAGCCGGCGAAAACGGCGGCGGCGCTTTCCTGATCGTCTATGCCGTAAGCGTGCTGCTGGTGGGGCTGCCGATTATTATCGGGGAGATGGCCCTTGGCCGACGCGGGGCAGCCGATGCCATGGCAGCCTTCACCCTGGATGCGCCGCGGTCGCCATGGCGCTATGCAGGGTGGGTGGCTGTGCTCGGCTGCGTCCTGATTCTCAGCTTTTATGCGGTCGTGACCGGATGGTCGCTGAAGTATTTCACCGGAGCCGTCAGCGGGGCATTGTGAAAGGCCGCCGCTGCGGGCTATGGCGGGTATTACCGGGAATTCATTGCTCACCCTGTCGCCCCTGTCGGATGGCTTTTCGCGATGCTGGCGCTGACCGTATTCGTCGTTGCGGGGGGCGTTCGCAGAGGCATCGAGGCGGCCAACCGGATCCTGATGCCGCTGCTTGCCTTCAGCATCATCGTACTTGCGGTTTACGGCGCGACGCTGCCCGGATCGGCTAAGGGCTGGACGTTTCTGTTTTCGCCCGATTGGGGCGCTGTGCTGAAGGGTGAGGTTATTGTCGCCGCGATCGGTCAGGCTTTCTTTTCCCTGGGGGTCGGTATGGCGGTATTCATAACCTATTCAGCTTACATCACTCCCGGCACCCGGATTCCACGTTCTGCGGTCGCGATCGCAATCGGCGATACTCTCTTCGCGGTGGTGGCGGGACTGGCGATCTTTCCCGCGGTCTTTGCCTTCGGGATGGACCCCGCCGCAGGACCCGAGCTTGCCTTTATCACCTTGCCGCAGATATTTCTCGTCATGCCTTACGGCAGTGTCGCCGGGATCGTTTTTTTCGGTCTTCTGTCCGCTGCGGCACTGACGTCGATGATGTCACTGCTCGAGGTGCCGGTTGCGAGTTTGCTTCACCGCAGCCCGCTGAGCCGCCGCCGCGCCGCGACATTGACCGGTTGCGTGGCGTTCGTTCTCGGTATTCCGTCTGCGCTGAGTTACGGTCTGTGCTCGGACGTCCGGCTAACGGGAGAAAGTGTCTTCGATTTCGTCAATCAGGGAGTGTCTAACTATCTTCTGCCGTTGGGGGGGGCGTCCTGGTTTGTCTGTATGCGGGGTGGTTCCTCAGCCGGAATGATATCCTGTCCGCGTCCGGACTGTTGGGGAGCCTTGCAGGGGGCGTCTGGTACTGGCTGCTGCGGCTTGTCGCCCCCATGATGATCCTTCTGGTATTTCTCGATACGGTCGGCGGGCCTTAACCGTGACGATCCGAATGGCGATCCATCCGCATTCTCGGAACCGAGAGAATCGGCTATGACTCCATTGTATGCGGGCGCTGCGCGCTCCAAACTCCGACCGATGCTGGAGAAACCTCTCGCTGTATATCGCCGATGGAGACTTGCGCGTGAATGATACGGAAAACCCGCCGACGACCCATAGGAAAGACGCTTCCGCCGCGCTGATCGACGCCTTCTGGTTCGATGGACGGAAAGGTGCGACCGCGATGTCCTGGGCGGACCTGCAGGAACTCGGCGATTCGTGGGACAGGCCGGGCTTCCCGTGGATTCATCTGCAACGCGATGCGGTCGGCACCCGGGAGTTCCTGACCGGCAGCAGCGGATTACCGGGGATCGCCTGCGAGGCGATGCTCGCGGCGGAGAGCCGTCCGCGCACCACGGCGTTCGATGAGGGGATCATGATCGATATCCGCGGCGTGAACCTGAACCCCGAGGAGGACACGGAGGACATGGTCTCGCTGCGCCTGTGGTGCGACGGCAGGCAGGTCATCAGCGTTCGTCGTCGACGGCTGATGGCAGTGGACGACGTACGCGAAGCGATCCGCCGCAACTTTGCGCCCACCACGCCTGCAGAACTGGTGATCATGCTGGCTGACGGGCTGACGGTGCGGATGGGCGGCGTTATTTCGACCCTGGACGAACGTGTCGACGATCTCGAAGAAGCGGTGGTGACCGCCGAAAGCCACGATCTCCGTCTGCAACTCAGCGCGATCCGGCGCGAGGCAATCGGTCTGAGGCGGTTTATCGGACCGAACCGGGAGGCGATCCAGCGGCTGGTCAACGATCCCGTCGACTGGATGGCCCCGGGCGACCGGCTGCGTCTGCGCGAGGTCGCCGACAAGATAACCCGCTATGTCGAGGAACTGGATTCGGCGCGGGAGCGCGCCGCCGTGGTGCAGGATGAACTGTCGAGCAGGCTGGCGGAGCGGCTGAACAAGAATACTTACGTCCTGTCTGTTATCGCGGCGATATTTCTGCCGCTTGGTCTGCTGACGGGTTTGCTCGGAATCAATGTCGGGGGAATTCCCGGCGAGAAATGGCCATGGTCGTTCGCGTCGGTGGGAGTCGGTCTCATCGTGCTTGGCTTCGTGGAATACTGGCTGCTGAGGAAACTCAGATGGATATAGCCGCCTGAGACAGAGAGCCGCTGTTTGAGGTGGTCGCCGCGGGTCGGAAGCCCGGATAATTGAGGCACAGAATGAGAAAGAAGCGGACCAAGACTTTCAGGTATCCCGGGGGATCGCGCCCGGTCGCATCGACCCGGCGCGCGCCTCCCGGTTCCCCGCCCGGAACCCTTGTCGCAGACCCGCATGCCGCGGCCCCGGCAATACACATATATGCTTTCGGGGAGGGCACGCTGGATGAATTTGACGCTGTGGATACCGCAGGCATCCGCGATATCCATGGCCGGTATCCTGTGGTCTGGATTGACGTCGTCGGGCTCGGAAATACCCGGGTCATTGAGGAAATCGGCAACATCTTCGGCATTCATTCCCTCGCGCTTGAAGACGTATTGAACGTTCATCAGCGCCCGAAGACCGAGGACTACGAAGATCACACCTTCGCGGTAATCCGCGAACCTGTCGGAGAAGAGGCCTTCGGGACCGAACAGCTCTCGATCTTTGTGGGCAAGGACTTTGTCGTGACGTTCCGTGAGAGATCGGGGCGATGTCTCGATCCGGTGCGGATGCGCCTGCGTCGGGACGGATCCATTCTCCGGACGCGCGGCGCGGATTATCTGGCCTACGCCGTGATCGACGCCGTGATCGATTCCTACTTTCCCATCATTGAACGCCTCGGCGAGCAGATAGAAGAAATCGAAGATGCGATGGCGATGCGCAGCGACGAAACCCTGCTGCCGACCATTCATCGCCTGCGCCGCGAACTGCTTGAGATGCGCCGTGCTGTCTGGCCGCTGCGCGACATGGCGCACGCCCTGTCTGCGAACCCTTCATCCGCCTTTCGCGATGAGACGACATTCTATCTGCGCGACTGCTACGATCATACGATTCAGATCATCGACCTGATCGAAAACTATCGCGATCAGATGTCGATCCTGATCGAACTCCATTTGTCCGCGGTGAACATGCGGATGAACGAGATCATGAAGGTGCTGACGATCATCGCGACGATCTTCATGCCGCTCGGCTTTATCGCCAGCCTCTACGGGATGAATTTCGACCGGGGCCGCTCGCCCTGGAACATGCCGGAACTCGGCTGGTATCTGGGATATCCGTTCGCTCTCGGGATCATGTGCGCGGTCGCGCTGGGGATGATTTTCTTTTTCCGGTCGAAAGGCTGGATCGGATGGCGCAAGCGGGACGGGTAGCATGAGGAACCGTCCCTGATGCCGTTACTGCCATATCTGGAAGTTGTGCTCGCAGTAACCAGATTTATATCTTGCCATGTTGGCGGGCATTGAACAGGAGTTTTCCGTGGCTGATACGCCCAAAGACCTTTATGCCGTTCTCGGCGTTGCCCGCGACGCAACGCCGGAGGTCATTCGCAAAGCCTATCGCGCGCTTGCGAAAAAGCATCATCCGGATCTGAATCCCGGCGATGCCGCCGCGGAGGCGACATTCAAGGATATCCAGCGCGCCAACGACATCCTGTCGGACCCTGAAAAGTGCCGGCAATACGATGCGGGCGAGATCGACGCCGAAGGCAATGAGACGCCGAAGCAGTACTACCGCCAATACGCGGGCGCCAGCGGCGAGCAGCCGTATTCCTCCGCCGCAGGTTACGAGGATATTGGCGACATATTCGCCGATCTGTTCCGCGACCGGGCCGCGGGCGGCGCGGGTCCGGGCGGCAGGCGCGGCAACATCCGGATGCGCGGCCGGGATACGCACTACACGATGGAAGTGTCGTTTCTGGAAGCCGCGGCGGGGGCAAAGAAGCGCGTGACGATGCCCGACGGCAAGTCTCTCGAAATTTCCATTCCGGCCGGTCAGGCAGACGGTCACGTCCGGAGACGGCGCGGCCAGGGCGCTCCCGGGATCGGCGGCGGCGAGACCGGCGATGCCATTGACGAAGTCCAGGTCGCGCCGCACCCGCGGATTCAGCGTCAGGGATCGGACATCCACCTGGATCTGCCGGTCGCGATAAATGAAGCCGTCCTGGGCGCGAAAGTCACGGTGCCGACGGTGACCGGCAAGGTCGCGATGACCATTCCGGCCGGCTCGAACACAGGGGATACGTTGCGGCTGCGGGGGAAGGGCTTGCCCGTAAGACCGGGCGGCGCATCGCCCGGTGCGACCGGCGACCAGATCGTCACGCTCCGCGTGGTTCTGCCGGATACGCCCGATGACGACCTGAAAATCTTCATGGAAAAATGGGCGGCCGACCACGCCTCCAATCCCCGTGCCGGGATGGAGAAAGTCACATGATCGAAGAGAGGGAAGTTCTCGGCCTGTTTACGGATCTTCGGCGGGAGACGCTTTATCTCTGGATTGAACGCGGCTGGCTCGCGCCGGAAGAGGGCGAGGTGGGCTTCCGTTTCCGGGAGATAGACGTCGCGCGGGTCCGCCTGATCCGTGAGTTCCGGACCGAACTGGAGCTGGATGCGGATGCGATGGATGTCATCCTGCCGTTGCTCGACCAGGTGCACGGGCTGCGCGATCAGGTCCGCCGGCTGGCCGAGGCGGTGAACCGGGAACCGGAAGACGTGCGCCAGCGGATCGGCGCCCGACTTTACCCCCATGGCGGCGGCGACTGACGTTCATGCTGGAACTGGCCTCGACGGCATTTGTTACCTTGTTTGTGATTTTCGACCCGTTGGGCAACGTGCCGATCCTGATGTCGATCACGCAACATGAAACGTCGGCGGAAAGACGCCGTATCGTGGTGCGGGCGACGCTGATCGCGGCGGCAATCATGTTGGTATTCGGCATCGTCGGGGAACAGTTTCTCAGGGCGCTCGGAATCTCCCTGCCGGCTTTCAAGATTGCGGGGGGCGTCTTGCTGATGCTGCTGGCCGTCGAAATGGTGTTTGCACGGCATTCGGGCCTGCGGACGACGACCAGCGGAGAGGAGGAAGAGGCCGCCCATCGTTCGGATGTTGCGGTTTTCCCGCTCGGGATACCGCTGATCGCCGGACCCGGCGCAATGGCGTCGATACTGCTGCTGATGAGCCAGGCGGACGGCGATTTCTTCTCCAAAGCTGCGGTTATCGCGGCAATGCTTGCGGCACTTATTCTGAACCTGGGCGTGCTGATCTTCGGCGCGAAAATACTTGACCGTGTCGGGGTGACCGGCGTCAACGTACTCACCCGCATATTCGGGGTCGTCCTGTCCGCGCTCGCTGTTCAGTTCGTTATTGACGGTGCGCGCGAGGCCTTCCGGTTCTGATCGACCGCCTCGATGAAAAGACGGGCCGCGCTGACGATACCGATGAAGCGTCGGACTGACGCGTCAATCCCGAAAAGCCTGAGAAGCAGGCAGGAGTCCAAACATCGAAGGACTGAACATGCTGGCGCGGAGATCGCGGGCGCGCAGCCGGGACGCCGCGGAGAAAACCGACTAGCGCCGCCCGCTATACCCCGCCGAAAAGCGGAGCGGCGACTGCCGCGGTTCGTTTCAGCGACTTTCGGGCCCTGGTATCCGCGATGCCGATACCGACCAGGCCCAGAATATCCTGGGGCCGGCGAAGCAGAGCCCGCAGCACCGGTCCTGTCCGGATAGCGCCATCCAGGCTCATGCCGGCCATCGCGGCCGGCGGTACCGTTGTGTCCGCGGTATCGACGATAACCCGGAGCGCCATGAACGGAATCCCGGCGGCGATCGCCACCCGTGCGGCCGCGGCGCTTTCCATGTCGATGGCGGCGGCACCGGTATCGCGAAACATCTGGATCTTGGATTTCGTATCCGTAAGCGGATCGGCAACGGATGCCAGCATGGCTTCTTCGAGCAGGACATTGCCGAGCAAGAGCGACTTCATCCGTCGCTGCCAGCCCCGGTTGGTATAGAGAATTTCGCCCGCGCCATCGGGCGACAGGTCCCGGACGCCGGTCGCCAGGATCACCGTTCCGGAAGGCAGGTCCGGATTGCACCCGCCGGCAACCCCGAAGGACAACAGGGCGCCGGCGCCGATATCGACAAGGGCTTCGGCCGCCGAGCGCGCGCGCACCGGACCCGGGCCGTGACAGGTTGCCGTGACTCGGTCTTCTCCCGGCGGGGGCGCCACCGACCGGATAGCGTCTTCGGCAATCGCCGCTTCGTATCTGAGGCCGGTAACGATGCCGAGATGGAAACGCGGAGAGGAGGAGAGCAGGTTCATGCAGCCAGTATACGCAATTGACGCGGGTCCGCCGCTTCATTCCTTCCGAAACAATCGGCAGAATAATCTGCATCGCCTTGCCCGTCTGCCGGTGATAGTTTCCCGCATCTTTCCCCCGGATGGCGGCCATGACTTCGAGAAACGGACCAGATACGTCAGCGTCAGAGCTGATCGACAGCGGCTATGCCTGGATGCGCCTCGCCGTGTCTATGGCGATCGGCACGATTGGCAGTATCGGGTTCTGGGGCGTCGTCGTCATCCTGCCTGCCGTGCAGGCGGAGTTCGCGGTAGACCGCGCCGACGCGTCGATCCCCTATACCCTGACCATGATCGGCTTCGGCGCCGGGAACGTGCTGTTCGGACGGTATGTCGACAGGCTGGGAATCGTCATCCCCGCAATGTGCGCCTCCTTCGCGATGGCCCTCGGGTTTGCGGGCGCGGCCATTGCGCCCAGTCTCTGGATATTCGCGCTGCTTCAGGGCGTTCTGATCGGCGCCGGCATGGCGGCGACGTTCGGGCCGTTGATCGCCGATGTATCGCACTGGTTTCGCCGCCGTCGCGGTGTCGCCGTTGCGGCCTGTGCCTGCGGCAACTATATCGGCGGGACGATCTGGCCGCTGGTCATCCAGTGGCTGATGGATACCTGGGACTGGCGGACCGCGTATCTCGTCGTTGCCGCTGTGGTCGTCCTGACCATGGTGCCCCTCGTTTTACTGCTGCGTCGATCGCCGCCGAAGGAAGATCCTTCGGCGACAGCGGCGGCACTCAAACGTCCGGGCGGAAGCGTGGAACGCAGGGTCGACCTGTCACCGCGTGCGTTGATGGTCCTGCTGTCGATCGCCGGTATCGCCTGCTGCGTCGCGATGGCGATGCCGCAGGTGCACATCGTGGCCTATTGCGGCGATCTGGGCTACGGCACCGAGCGCGGCGCCCAGATGCTGTCGCTGATGCTTGCCGGCGGTGCGGTCACGCGGATCGTGTCCGGCTTTGTCGCCGACTATATCGGCGGCGTGCGGACGCTGCTGATCGGGTCTGTGTTGCAGGGAATCGCGCTGGTGTTCTATCTGCCCTTCGACGGTCTGATGTCGCTTTATGTGATATCGCTGATGTTCGGTCTGGCCCAGGGCGGGATCGTGCCGAGTTACGCGATCATCGTGCGCGAATACATGCCGGCCAGGATCGCCGCCGAGCGCGTCGGCATACTGATCATGATGACCATCGTCGGTATGGCCTTCGGCGGCTGGATTTCCGGCTGGATATACGACATGGCAGGCTCTTACCAGGCGGCATTCCTGAACGGGATAGCCTGGAATGTGCTTAACGCCGGGATCATGGCGCTGATACTACTGAAGACGCGCGCGCCGAAAGCCAGACCGGCGGTCGCCGTCTAACGGGGCGCCGGGCAGCCTGTCGCTTCAGAGCCTTACATATTTCTCTTTGTGCTTTCGATAGGGAGGGTCGCATTCCCAGCCGTTTCCCGAATAATTGATATGGGCGTTGCGCGGTAGTTCGATCTGCCGGCAGGATTGCTTATCTGCAGTATAACCGCGAGCGCATTTCCAGTTCGCCCCAAAGGCCTGTTCCGCGAAATAGGCATTTGCCGGTATGGCAACCCGGACGCATTGTGTCCCGGTCGCGAGATATCCGCGGTCGCACTTCCAGCCCCTGCCATAGGATGCATCAACAAAAAAGCCGTTTTCCGGCACGCTGACTGTATCGCACCCCGTTTCGGTCGCCCGGTAGCCCCGATCGCATGCCCAGCCTGTGCCGGTTGACGTGCCAGTCTGGAAGGCGTTTTTTGGAACTCTGATGGCCACGCATTTACCGTTCGTGGCCCGATAGCCGCGATCGCATGCCCAGCCCGTACTGCCGAAGAATTCCGACAGGTATCCGTTCGGCGGCACCTTGATCGGAATACAGGTCTCTCCGACTTCCCGGAAACCGCGGTTGCATTCCCATCTGTCGCCGGATGCATTCAGAAATCCGTGGGCGCGGGCCGGTATCGCAATACAGGCGCCTTTGGTTTCCCTGAACCCTCTCATGCATTCCAAGCCGCGCTGGAAATAGGCACTTGTCGCATAGGCACTTGTCGCATAGGCATTCGCCGGGACCTTGATTGCCTTGCAGGTTTCTTTGATCTCCTTGTATCCGGGATCGCATGTCCATCCGCCGCCGAATTCCTTGGGCTGTGCGTTTGCGGGTATCGCAGCCTGCCCTTGATTTGCGGAGACATGAGTCGGCGCCATTGCCAGCAACCCGGCGACAGCGACCGTGTACAGGAAATCGAAGACAGTCGCGTGCCGTTTGCCAATTGTCCCGCCCTTTTTCCGCCACGCCATCGGAAGCTCCATTGTCATCGTTCTGCTCCGTCGAGTCTGGGGAGCGAACGTCAAATGCTGCCGTTTCCGCTTTTGGTGGTTGCTGCAGACCGCTTGGCCTGGGCGAGCGCGTCGCGAAAACTGCTGTATCGGTAGTCGCCGAAATTAAACTGATCGACGGTTGTGCGGGTGATCCCGTATTTGGTCATCTGCTCGGCGATATCAGAGGCTGAGGTGTTCTCTATATTCGTCTGGTTCATCAGTGGAATTCCTTGTTCAAAAAAAGAGATGGATTGCGAGCGTGAAAAGGCATGGAAGACCTGCCTGCGGCGCGTATGAATGACCGGGCCCGGACTCGCTGATTTCTGAATACTTTTGAGCGGTCAGGATGTCGGGATAACTGTTCCCGGCAGCCGGGACGCCACATCGCGAGATAAAGCGTCTTCAAGCCCTTTGGGGTCGATATTCACTGTTTGCATAATACCGGGCCGGCCGGCTTTAACGTGCAGGTGGAGCAATGTCTGGATGCGCCGGAATGCGTAAAACGAAAGGCCTTCAAGAAGCTCTTCGTCGGTTTCCACGGTATAGGTGCTGGCCGGTTGTGTTTCGTCCATCTCGGCCAGAATGAAGGGCTTCGTGAACGTTATGGTTTGGGTGAGGGTCCTTGTCGTCATTGCGTGCCTCGTGCAGGTGGGCGCTTTGCCGTCCGGTCATATAAGACCGGAGGAGGGGCGAACCTCCTCCGCTGCGGGTCTTACGAGTTATCGGCTGGGGCAGCCTTGGCCGGGGTCGCTTCGGACTTTTGTGCCTGCTTTTCGGCTTCCAGGGCTTCCTTGGCTTTTACGTCAGGCATGTCTTTGGGATGGGCATCTTGCGTCGTAGAAAAATTCTTGAAGGACATGGAATGTCACTTTCATTTACAGCGGAAATCATTTTCCACTTGTAAAAGAATAATCTTTTTTGATGTATAATGATACAAAATAATAATAAAATATAAATATAGGTTTATAGATATTTTTTATTTTTAAAAAAATTATAAAAAGAGGAAATAATAATATTTTTTCGGTTTTGTTTTTTTAAACCATTGATATCATTCGTGCGAATGTCCACTGATGTTTTCAGCGTGTGTGGATGTAAATTTTCAGAGGAAGGGTTGTCGCCAAGTCGGATATCTGCTGAAGAGAGCGCCTGTGCGGTTGTCGCGGTCGTCAAATCCGGATTGACTTCCAGCGGTGCCGGCATTTGATGAAATGTCAAAGCGTATGATCGTTTATTGACTTTTTAAATGAGCCTCGTTGCGCTAAAACAGGGAAGATAGCGGGAAAGATGACGTTTGTCGGCATCATGTCGCTTTTGGGGAAATAGAGAATGTTGATCAAGGCAGGTAAACGGATCACCGCGGCACTCTTTGCAGTGATGCTCGGGGCATCCCCCGCCAGCGCCCTGCTGATCGGTGCAGGTCAATCGGCAACCATGGATTTCGATTTTTCCGCGTCTCAGCCGGCAATCAATGCATCTTCCCAGCCGCTGACATTGTCCTTCACTATGACGACCTCCGCTTTGGATCCGTTTGACGATCCGGCGGGTCTGTTTGCGTTCCAGTACCTCGATATTGGCGCTGTTCCGGTTGTCAATTTCGGCTATGACGCGACGGGGGGGGATCACCGGTCTGGGACTTCTGTCGATCAGCGTCACGACCACCGATCTTGTCGGAAGTTTGCGGATCTCGCCGTTGACGGAGAGCATAGACCTTATTTCGATGACCTTCGGCGCGCAGGATTTCAACGGGACCCAGATCATTCCGACGTCCAGCCTTTCTCTTCCCAATACGGTCGATGTACAGATACCCGAACCCGGGACGCTTGCTGTTCTTGGTCTGGGGCTTGCCTGTCTCGGTTATTCTCTCCGCAGGCGCCCGGTCTGATATCCGGCTAGTCTGCCGCTGCGTCCGGTGCCGGTTCCCCGCGTCAAGGTACGCCGTGGGTAGATTTTTCCAAGAAGTTGTAATGACGGTTCCCTTTTGCGCGGTTGTTTCCGATCGTTGCGTCCGTGTGTTTGCATTAAGAGATCGGATCGATTTTTTATGATGGTTCCGCATTTTGAAGGGCGCAGGCGCAATGAACTCGTTAATTGAAAAAGCCGACACTACGTGGCAATCGATCGAGACGGCCCTCACCAGCGTGGCGTTTTACGTCCAGCTCGGGATTGTTGCATTCGCGGTTGTCGTCGGCTGGATGCTCGGCGCCTACATTCTCAAACATGTCAGGCTGTTCCGGGAGGAACCGGATTCCGGGGTGCTCGAGGATCTGCGATGGACGATCTATCGCGCCCGAGCCCTCGTCCAACCCGTAACGGCCGCCATTGTCCTCGGCGTTGCCACACTGATCAGCGAAACCGCCATCGGGTCGATCTGGCTGGTGAAGGCGGCGCAGGGCATTGCTCTCATCTTCGTCGTCTACAGCCTTATCACCCACCTGCTGCAGAACGAGAAAGTGATCGCCCTTGTTAAATGGGTCGGACTTCCGGTCGCCGTTCTCTACAGCATGGGCTGGCTGAACGACGTCACGGACCACCTCGACAGTATCGCGTTCACCGTCGGCAATATAAAGCTCAGCGTCTATACGATCCTGCGCACGCTGGTCTTCGGTTTTCTCCTGTTCTGGCTGGGTCGTCTGTCGAACGTGACCGGCAAACGGGTTATCCGGACACAGCAGGCCCTTGATCCCGGCGCCCGCGAGGTAGCCGCGAAACTCTTCGAAATCGCGGTCTTCGTCGTCATCTTCCTGCTGCTGCTGAACGTCATGGGCATCGACCTGACGGCGCTCGCGGTCTTCGGCGGGGCGCTTGGCGTCGGACTCGGTTTCGGTCTGCAGCAGATCGCCTCGAATTTTATCTCGGGCATCATTATCCTGCTGGATCGCAGCCTCACGATCGGCGATTATATCCAGCTGGAAGACGGGCGGGCGGGCACGCTGCGCGAACTCAGCATGCGGTCGGCGACGCTCGAGACCTATGACGGCAAGGACATCATGGTCCCGAACGAGAAATTCATCACGACCTCGTTCACCAACTGGACCCATAACAACAAGCTGCAGCGCTATCCCATCAACTTCCAGGTCGCCTACGACACCGACCTGGATAAACTGTTCCCGATCCTGCGCGAAGTGGTCGCCAGCCACCCGAAGGTCATCAGCGGCGACGATGTCCCGATAGAGTTGCGGCCGGATGCTGAAATCCAGGAGTTCCAGGATTCCGGCATCAACATCCTTGTCGAATTCTGGATGGAAGGCATCGACGATGGCGAGCACCGGGTCGGCGGCGATTTGCTGCTGATGATCTGGCAGGCGCTGAAAGCCAACAATATCGTGATACCGTTCCCGCAGCGTATGATTACGGTCACCCGCGATTCAGATATCGAAGAAGACAAACTTGTCTAGGACGATTCCGCCCGGTACCGACCGTGCGGCTTTTTATCCGTATGAAGGGCTGAAAGCCTCATGAAACTGATTGTACTCAATCTGCCCCGCGATTTCACCGAGGAGGCATTGGCTGACTTGTTCAAGCCGAATGGGACAATCGCCGCTTGCAGTATCGTCACTGACGAGGCAACGGGCGCGTCAAAAGGCTTCGGCTTTGTCGAAATGGCTTACAGGAAAGACGCGCGCTTCGCGATCAAGCGGCTCCATAACAGCAAGCTTGGCAAAAACAGGATACGCGTCAAGCCGGTCGAATAACCGCCCGGCACGCATAAGCGCGTGGCAATGCCGACGCGCTCCATGATAGGATTTTCCGTCAGCCGGGCGGCACAGGATCGCTGCACGGTCGCGTTCCTTAACGAGGAGGTCCAGATGGCCACAGCATCGAAGACAAAACCGGCGGCAAAACGCGCCGCGACGAAGAAACCTGCCGCCAAGAAAACCGTCGCAAAGAAAACCGTCGCAAAGAAAACGGCAGCGACAAAGACTGCTGCCAAGAAGGCGCCTGCCCGGAAAACTGCGAAACCGCGGGTGCGCAAATTCGACCTGGTGATCGATCAGGCCAAGGGCGCGAAGTGGACCAAGGAAGATATCCGGCCGCAGTTCGAGTACCGGCATTTCGGCGTCGAGGAAGCGACGGGCCGCCGCTATGGATCGCACGTCATCCGTGTCGCGAAGGGCGCGAAGCCGCCGGTCCGCCACCATGTCCATCCGGACTGCGAATTCCTGCTGGTCTGCGTCCTCAAGGGCTGGGTGAAATTCTGGTATGACGGCGTCGGCGAGAAAAAACTGAACGTCGGCGACGTCCACCTGCTGCCCGCCGGCATCAAGCACGCGGTCACCGGCTGGTCGAAGGATCTCGAGATGCTGGAGACAACGCACCCCGCGGATTACCGGTCGGTCGAACTGACCGATGCACAGATCGCGCGCCTGGGGTGAGAGGGACGGCGGAGGCCGATACCGGGCTCCGCCTGTTTGCTCTCCGGTTTTGCTGCAAGGCAGGCCGTTTGCTCGTCTTTCCGTTGGTCCGCGAGTGGGGCGCTGTCTCCAGGCCGCCGGAGGTGACTGCGAGAGTGCCGACGGCATCGCAAGTACGTGCATCGCCCCCGAACCGCGGATCGTTCCAACCAAACCGACCGAAAGCTGATCTACATGACCAAGCCGCCTCTCTGGCCCGCCCATCTTCATCATTTTTGTCTCGATACGCCGCAGATCGATGCGGTCGTGCCGTGGTACGAAAGGCATCTGGAAATGACGTCCGAAAAGCTGGGTGACGGGTCGGTGTGGCTGTCGGGGCGCCAGCGCAACATCGTCTTCCGGCCCGGGGCGGAAAAAGCCTTTGGCTATGTCGCCTATGCGTTGGCGGATGCCGAACAGCTTGCGCGTCTCGATGACGATCTCGCGGCGAAGGACGTTCCCCGGTCCGATATCCGTTCGCCGGTGTTTGCCGACGGCCAGGTCGCTATTCTCGATACCGACGGCAAATGCTTTATTTTCGGTTTGCCCGTACGCGCGGAGACCGACACGCCCGACCGCCTGCCGGGGCGGCTGCAGCATCTCGGCATCTGCACCACCGACATGGACAGCCTTATCGCCTTTTTCACCGGCACGGTCGGTTTTCGCGCATCCGACATCGTCAAAAACGACGATGGCGGCGTGTCCGCCTGTTTCCTGCGCTCGGACCACGAACATCACGACCTGGCGCTGTTCGCCGCGTCGTCATCGCGTTTCGATCACCAATGTTACGAGACGACCTGCTGGAACGATATCCGCGACTGGGGCGACCATTTCGCCGCGCAGCGCACCGAAATCGAATGGGGCGCCGCGCGCCATGGCGCCGGCAACAACCTGTTCATCTTCGTGCGCGACCCGGACGGCAACCCGGTCGAACTGTCCGCCGAGTTGGAAACCCGCGACTACGATGCGCCGCCCGGCGAATGGAAAACCGAGCCGCGCACCCTGAACCTTTGGGGCAGCGCGTGGACGCGGGATTAGACTTCGCTCAGGCGCAACACCGCCGGAAGATTACGATGGGCGGCATGGGCCATTGCCGGGCGGGCGGACGCCAGATGCGCCGAAGGGACAACTGGCGTGATTACATTCCGAAGCTGGTGCTCTTCGCGTTGCCGTCGCGCAGGCGACGGTAGCGGGCGAGGGCCCAGAGCGGGAAGTACACGGGATAGCCGTGATACATCAGGTAGAAGACCTTCGGGAAACCGACCGCGTTGTAATGATTTTCGTCCCACTTGCCGTCGGCATGGGGGGCGTCCATCAGGTACTCGATGCCGTTACGGACGACCAGTGAATCGGTCTCTCCCGCAGCCATCAGCGCCATCAGGGCCCAGGATGTCTGGGTCGGGGTTGACGTCTTGGCCAGGCCCTTGTGTTCGTGCCAGTAGGTCGCGCCGTCTTCGCCCCAGCCGCCGTCTGCGCGTTGCTGCAGGTTCAGCCAGGCGACGGCCTTGCGAACCGCTTCGTCCTCCGGCGGGATGCCGATTGCGTTAAACGCAGATAACACCGACCAGGTGCCGTAAATATAATTCGTGCCCCAGCGGCCGAACCAGGAGCCGTCGTCTTCCTGCTCGCCGTGGAGATAGGCAATGGCGGCCTTGATCGCGGGATGGTCCTTGCTGTAGCCCGCCTGCGCCAGGAACGACAGGCACCGTGCCGAAACATCCGCGGTCGGCGGGTCGAGCAGGGCGCCATGATCGGCAAACGGAATATGGTTCAGGTAGTAATGCGTGTTGTCGACATCGAAGGATCCCCAGCCGCCATTCCTCGACTGCATCCCGATAACCCAGTTGGCGGCGCGGCGCAGTGCATCTTCATTGGCCGATGAATCCGCACGGTCCAGCGCCATGCCGACGACCGCAGTATCATCGACGTCGGGGTAGAAATCGTTGCGGTACTGAAATGCCCAGCCGCCGGGATCGATCTCGGGTGCCTTGCTGGCCCAGTCGCCCCGTACGTCCGTGATCTGCAGGTCGCGGATCCATTTCGCGGCCTTGTCGATAGACGGGCTGGAGGTTGGCTCCCCCGCTTCCATAAGCGCCTGCATGGCGAGGGCCGTATCCCAGACGGGCGACAGGCAGGGCTGGCACCATGCCTCGTCTTTGCGTTCGACCAGGAGTTTGCGGATCGATTTTCGGGCGATCTCGTAGTGGGGATGATCGTCGGCATAGCCAAGCGTGCGGAAAGCCATCACCGTATTCGCCATTGCCGGAAAAATACCGCCGATCCCGTCTTCGCCGTTCAATCGCTTGGTGATGAATTCGACGGCCTTGTCGATACCGTGGCGCCTGTAGCGCTTCGGATAGAACGGCTCGAGCCGGCGCAGGACCCAGTCGAGCGCCAGGAATGCGTAGCCGAGCTTCGCACCGGTCGGATTCACGATGTAATGGCGTTCTTCTTCCGGCGGCGTGACGAACAGTTCCCGGATATCGATCCCGTCCGGATTTACGGCGCACGGCTTTTCCGACATCAGAATGAGCAACGGGGCTATGACCGTCCGGGACCAATACGATACTTTCAGGATATTGAACGGCGACCAGCTTGGCAGCGACATGATGCCGATCGGCATGACCGGCACCGCGCGCCATGGCACCTGTTCGAACAAGGCCAGCGTAATCCGCGTGAAAACATTTGCATGCGCTGCGCCGCCATGGGCGAGGATTGCCTCGCGGGCGCGCACCATATGGGCCTCATCCGGCGAGTCGCCGGCGCACTTCAGCGCGAAATAGGCTTTGACGCTGGCGCTGAGATTGAAGTCGCCGTCGTGGAACAGCGGCCAGCCATGATGGCGGTCGGATTGAATGCGGCGCAGATACCTCGCCATCTTCGCTTCGAGCTGCGGTTCCTGTTCGCCGAGAAAATGATTCAGCAGGACGTATTCGGCGGGAATCGTCGCGTCGGCTTCGAGGTCGTAGAGCCAATGACCGTCCGCGCGCTGTTGCGCCAGCAGGGAAGCTGCAGCCGTATCGACCTCGTCGTCGAGGCGAGCGTCGAACGCGGCGGGAGACATCACGCTGCGAAGCGCCGCCTGGCCGCTGCCACTGCCGCCAACGGAGTACCTGGCGCCGGAGCCTTCCAAAGAGTTCACCTTGTTGCTTTTACGTTCATTGGCGTTTGATCGCCAAAACTACCTACCGCGTTCAGATGGCGCGTCTTTTGCCTGTTCTGCTGCACCGCACACTGACATATATCGGTCACAACACACCATAGCGCAAGGCAATCCATAATTTTTCCAGCTTCGAGAGTCCGGCATCGTCATCGAGGTCCTGCCAGCCATTCGCGATGAGACGCTCGAGAATGCGCCGGTAGTTCATCATCATCACGACCGCAGGCTTCAGGGCCCGGGCATCACTCTGCGACAGAAGCCTGTCTGCCTCGGCATATTTCTCCCGGGCGCGCATCGCGACGGCGGCGCAGATTTCCGGGATTTTCGGACTTTGGATTATCTCGTCCGGCGTCCCGAGCGTCACGTCATGGGCGACGAGCTGCTCCCGCGGGAGATAGAGCCTGCCCATGCGCGCATCGTCCTTCAGGTCCCGGAGGATATTGGTCAACTGCAGCGCCGTGCCGAGCACGAGCGCAAATTCCCGGGCCGTATCGCTCGAATCACCAAATATCCGGACCGACAACAGACCGACGGCGCCGGCGACACGGTTGCAATACAGTTCCAGCTGCGCGCATGTGGGTGCCACTATGGTACCGTCGGTATCCATCTCCATGCCGGCGATGACTTCGAAAAAATCATTCTTTTCAAGGTTGTAAAGTCTGGTCGCGCGGCGGAGCGCGCGCAGAACATGGGTGTCCGTATCGTTGGCAGCCTCATCGGGGGCGTAGAGCGCCTCGATATCGCGCCGCCAGTCATCGAGACGTCGGCGTTTGTCCGCTTCCGGTGCGTTTCCGTCCGCGATATCGTCGACTTCCCGGCAAAAAGCATAGACCGCGAACATCGCGTCGCGCCGGTCTTTCGGCAGGATCCGCATCCCCCAGTAAAAAGACGACCCGGCTGAGCGGGTTACCGCACGAACGTATTCGCGCGCAGCGACATCACGATCGCCAGCGGGATTGGGTGAGACCATCGGGCGATTGTATCCAGCAAAGGGTCGAATCAGAATCTACTCATTTTCGAAAAGACCCGCGATCCGGCGAATTGCGCCATGGGTTGACTCATTGAAGACCAAATCTGTAGAATTTTGTCTCATATATGAAACATCCGTCTCAAATTTGAGACACTTTTCCAAAACGTTATTGGAAACAAATGACTACAAAGTCAGCAGGAGGGCAGATGGAACAGGAACAGAGAGTCCGAGAACCCGAAAATATCGTTTGGCAGACGCGCACGCACGAAGAATCAGCTTTCGAACGGCGCCTTGCGGATGCGATGGAGAGGGCTTTCATCGGCGGCGTGACGGAACTCGAAGCCCTTGTCGACTTCATTAACGCCGCCGGCGTACGTGACGAAGAGAACCGGGTCTGGACCGTCGAGAGCTTTCGCGCGGTCATGGCGCGGCTCGGGGCTTGAGCCGGATGCAGGGCCACGTCGGCGATATCCGCCTCGAATTCCGCGACGTTACCAAGAAATTCCAGGACCGGCAGGGTTCCGGCCAGACGATCACCGCGGTCGAAGGGGTCACGCTGTCAGTCAGGGACGGCGAAGTCGTCTCGCTGATCGGCCCGTCCGGCTGCGGAAAGTCGACGCTCCTCAATATGGCCTCGGGGCTCAACGGCACCAGCGGCGGCCAGGTCTTCGTCGACGGCGAGGAAGTGGCCGAGGTGAACGAGCATGTCGCCTTCATGCTGCAGAAGGACCTGCTGCTGGCGTGGCGGTCTATCCGGGAGAATGTGGAGCTTGGGCTTGAAATCCAGGGGGTGGACAAAGCAGAGCGGCGTCGCCGCTCGGATGACTGGCTGACCCGCTGCAAGATCGCCGATTTTTCCGAGCACTATCCGCACCAGCTCTCGGGCGGCATGCGCCAGCGCGCCGCGCTGGCGCGCACCCTTGCCACCGACCCGCACGTGCTTTTGCTCGACGAGCCGTTTTCCGCGCTCGACGCCCAGACCAAGATGATCCTTCAGCAGGATCTCGCCCGCACGCTGTCCGATGCGGGGAAGACCGCCCTGTTCATCACGCACGATCTGGTCGAAGCGGTCGCGCTGTCGGACCGGGTTCTTGTGATGAGCCAGCGGCCGGGCAGGATCATCGAGGAGATCGATGTCGACATTCCTGACCGCGCCAACCCGATGGAGCGCCGTAAAGATCCGAAAATCGGCGGCTACGTCGCGCAGCTGATGTCGCTGCTCCATGTCGGCGAGGCGGATCTCCAGCAGGCCTGAAAACACGCAAATAGAGACAACACGAAAAGACGAAACCCGAAACCACAGAAACCAACCGCATGACTTTAACAGGGAGACACATCATGCACTTTACCAAGAAACTCATCGCCGCCTCGGCCGCGGCCCTCGCGATCGCCGGGATGACGTCCGTTCCGGCCCAGGCCGCAGAGAAGGTCAACTATCTGCTTCCGGCGCCCGGCTTCCTGCCGGCTTTCGGCCCCTGGCAGCTGGCCAAGTACAAGGGGTTCTATGCCGAAGAAGGCCTTGATGTAACGTTTCAGACCGCGAAGGGCGGTGTCGATGTCGCCAAGCAGGTCGGTGTCGGCAACGCCCCGATCGGCGGCGGCATCGGCGACACTTCGCTGCTTGTCCGGCCGAACGGCATTCCGGTGCGTTCCGTTGCGATCATGGGCGGCGGTTCGCTCGTCCAGCTGGTGGCCCGCACCGACCGCAATATCAACAAGGTCGAAGACCTGAAAGGCAAGACCATCACCGTCATGTCCTACCAGGACACCACGTTCTTCGCGGCACAGGGCATTCTCGCATCCCGCGGGCTGACCCGGAACGACGCCAGTATCCAGGCGGCCGGTCCGCAGGGTGTCTGGAAACTTTTCGTTGAAGGCAAGGCCGACGCGATGATGGGCGTTCCCGACTGGATCGGCATTGCCCGCGGTCAGAAGGTCGATATGAAGATCTTCAACGCGATGGATTATTTCCCGTCGATGGCCCAGGCGATCCTCGCCTCCGACGAGATGATCAAGAAGAATCCCAAGCTCATCCAGGGCCTGGTCCGTGCGACGCTGAAGGGCCTCAAGATGATCATGGACGATCCGGTAGCTGCCGCCGCCGAATACGTGAAGGCCGTGCCGCGCTGGAAGGTCGGCCCGATGACAGGGACGTTCAAGCTGTACAACGAGTACACGTATCCGGGTCAGAAAGTCCTTGGCGAGATGGACGAGGCGCGGCTTGCGAAGCTGCAGGACTTTTACCTTGCATCAGGCTTCATCAAGGAAAAGTCGGACGTGAAGGATCTTTATACCAACCAGTTCGTCAAATAGGCCGAACGGCTCGACACGGAATATCCCGGAGCGCCACCCGACACGGCGCTCCGGGGCACGTTTGAAAAATACAGATTTGAACAGGCATCGCCCATGAATTCCGCCTTTACGCCGCCGCGTATCGCTGCAAGTTTCGCCATTCTGGTCGTCTTTCTCGCCGGCTGGGAGT
>JAYOMI010000029.1:5574-10832 GCA_038120765.1 Rhodospirillaceae bacterium | reverse complement strand
TATATCATCCCGCCGCTGTCGTCGGTTGTCGAAGGCCTGTTGGACATGTTCCGGACGGACCAGCTCTGGATGCATATCGGCGTGACCACTTTCGAGGTCATCCTTGGTTTTATCCTGGGCTCGTTGCTCGGCATGGTCGGCGGCTATGCGCTCGGCATGTCGGTGACCGCCGAAGTCGTGCTGTCGCCCTATATCCTCGCGCTCCAGATCGCGCCGAAGGTTGCGTTCGCGCCGCTTTTCGTCCTGTGGTTCGGCTTCGGGCTCGAACCGCGAATCCTGATCGCGGTCCTGATCGTATTCTTCCCGGTCCTGATCAACGTCATGACGGCGGTACGCAATATCGACCCCGACTTGATCAACCTCGCGCGCTCCTTCAAGGCGAGCCGGATGCAGGTCTTCTGGAAAATCCAGGTGCCCGGGTCGATGCCGCCGATGTTTGCGGGCCTGCGTATCGGCGCGACCCTCGCCGTTATTGGTGTGGCCGTGGGCGAATTCGCCGGCGGGAACACCGGCGTCGGCTATCTGATCGTGCTGACGGCGGGCGCCGCCGAAACGGCGAAGGTTTTTGCCGCGATTTTTGTCCTCACCATGATCGGCATCATCGCCTACTGGCTGGTGATCCTGGTTGAAAACCGTGTGCTGCACTATATGCCCAGCCGCGAACATGGCGGCTTCTGATGGTTTCGTTTCGTATCGAATTTGCTCCACGGAAACAAGGAGATGGAAATGACCGATAATACAGTAACGGAAAAAGCAATCGCCGAGCGGGTGGCCCTTGGTCCGTTGAACCGGTGGTGGCCGGTTGCGGCAAGCTGGATGGTTACCGACACGCCGATCGGCCTGACCCGTCTGGGTGAGAAGATCGCCCTTTGGCGCGACAAGGATGGCACCGTCCATTGCATCGAAGACCGCTGCCCCCATCGCGGTGCGCGTCTGTCGATGGGCTGGAACCTCGGCGATCGCCTGGCCTGCTGGTACCATGGTGTTGAGGTGGGCGCAGACGGCGTGGTCAAGGATGTTCCCGCCGTCGCCGAATGTCCGATGGTCGGTGAAAAATGCATCAAATCCTATCCGGTGTTCGAACACATGGGCGGTATCTTCGCCTGGTTCGGTGACGAGCTTCACGAGGAGGCCGACGAATTCGACCTGCCGGAAGAATTCTTATCGGACGAATGGTCCGCCATGCTGTGTACCGCGCACTGGAAGTGCAACTGGACTTACGCCGTCGACAACGTGATGGATCCTATGCATGGCGCCTATCTCCATGCGGTGTCCCATTCCATGGCCGAAGGCGACCGGGAAGCGCGGATGCAGATCGACAAGACCGACACGGGTTTCATCTTCGGTAAATCCGACCAGCGCGATGTCAATTTCGACTGGATCGAATGGGGCGACACCGGCGCATTCTGGCTCCGCGTTTCGCCATTGCCCTATCGGAAGGAAGCAGGTCCCGGCGGCAATTTCGGTATTCTCGGTTTCGTCACGCCGATTGACGAAGACAACTGCCGGGTATTCTTCTGGCGCACCCGTAAGGTCAGTGGCTGGCAGCGAGACGCCTGGAGGTTCATGTACCGCCACAAGCTCGAGACCCTGCACTGGGATGTTCTGGAACAGGACCGTGTCATCCTCGAAGCCATGGAGCCCGACGCCTGCGATAGGGAATTCCTGTATCAGCATGATACCGGCCTCGCGCGGTCGCGACGTGTGCTGCAGCAGGAAGCCAAAGCCCAGCTGGAGAGCCTGGCTGCCCATCGCGCGAAGAATTCGGCCCAGGCTGCAGAGTGAAGCGGACGAGACGGGAGAGGCACTGAACCCGATGGCTGTCGTATCGCTCGAGAACAAGCGTATCGTCATCACCGGCGCGGCCCGGGGCCTCGGCCGCGGCTTTGCCGAGGCGGCCCTCGATGGCGGCGCGCGGATCGTGATCGCCGATATCCTCGAAGACCGCGGGCGTCAGACCGCCGATGAACTGTCAGCGTATGGCGAGGTGTCTTTCGAGCCGGTCGATCTTGCCGACCCGTCGTCGATCGAGACGCTCGCGGCGAATGTCCAGCGTACTTTGGGCGGTGTCGATGGGCTGGTGAACTGCGCGGCGATCGCTACCGGGATCGGCGGCAAACTGTCCGAAGAGATCGATATCGAGACCTGGGACCGGGTGATGACCGTGAACGTGCGCGGCACCTGGCTGGCGGTGAAGGCATTTACGCCCGCGCTGCGAAAGGCCGGCAACGGCAAGATCGTCAATGTCGCGTCCGATACGGCCATGTGGGGCGCGCCGCGTCTGCTCCACTATGTGGCATCGAAGGGAGCGGTTATTTCGATGACGCGCTCGCTTGCCCGGGAACTCGGCAAGGACGGAATAGCGGTCAACGCAATCGCCCCCGGCCTGACGCTGGTCGAGGCGACCGAATACGTACCCGAGGAACGGCATCGGCAATATATCGACGGGCGCGCGATGAACCGCGAACAGCAGCCCGAAGACGTCAACGGCGCGGTGATGTTTCTGTTGTCCGATGCATCGGATTTTGTGACCGGCCAGTTACTGCCGGTGAATGGCGGATTCGTCTTTAACTAACTGGAGGAAAAACGATGAGTGTGGAAACAGTCGCCCAGACGGGCGCGGATGGAGAACATGAAGATCGTCCCGGCTGGCGACAGCAGGACGGTCAGGGTTTCGACGAGTGGATGGAAACCCGTGTCGCCCGCTACGAGACCCGGCAATACGATTGGGACGTCCTGAAATTCCAGGCCGATTTCGATCCGAAATACCGGCGTGCCCAGATGCGCTACATGGGAACGGGCGGAACAGGGAAATCGACCGACAATAATACCGTCCCGTCCGAGCACTTTACGTTCTCGACCATGGTACTGCCGCCGGGTTGCGAGGGCCCACCGCATCTTCATACCGATGTCGAGGAAGTTTTCTTCATGCTGCGCGGCAGCATCCGCCTGACGGTTCAGGACGGGAACAAGGAATGGGAAACGGTTCTGAAGGAACGGGATCTTATTTCGGTCCCGCCCGGCGTTTATCGCGGACTTGTCAACGAAGGGCAGGAAGAGGCGCTGATGTGCGTGATGCTGGGCGCGATGAAGCCGGTCACGCCCAGTTATCCGCCGGATCATCCGCTAGCGTCGATCAAACGGGACAAGAAATAGCCGTCCACTTTCGGGATGGCCGGGAGGAATGCGCGCGTGAGCGGACTGCAAAAGAAGACGATCGATACGGATGGCGGCGAGATAACTTATCTCGAAGCCGGCGCCGGTCCGGTGCTAATGCTGTTGCATGGCATTGGCTCCGGCGCTGCCTCGTGGCAGGCGCAACTCGAAGCGTTTTCCGACCGGTTTCGCGTCATCGCGTGGGATGCGCCCGGCTATGGCGGCTCAACCAAACTGGCGCCGGCTGCGCCCAAAGCGGACGACTATGCCGCGGCGCTCGGCGGATTTCTCGATGCGCTCGGTATCGATGCCTGTCACGTGGTCGGTCACTCGCTCGGCGCTTTGATGGGTTGTGCTTTTGCGCGGCACTGGCCGATGCGCGTGCTCAGCCTGATGATCGGCGATCCTGCGGCCGGGTATGGCGACGCGACGGAAGAACTGCGCGACCAACGGCGGGCGGCGCGTATCGGTCTGCTGGACAAGCTGGGTCCGGAGGGCCTGGCCCGTGAGCGGCATGGCAACCTGTTATCGGATGATGCGCCCCAATGGGCCCGGGACCGCGTACGTGACGTGATGTCGCAAATCCGCCCCGACGGATACCGCCAGGCGGTCGAGATGCTTATGCAGGGCACAATTCATGCCGATGCGGCTGAAATCGACCTGCCGGTAACGGTGGCGGTGGGCGGTGCGGATACAGTGACCCCGCCCGATGGATGCAAAAAAATCGCCGGGAGCTTCGCCCGTGCGCGTTTCGAGGTTCTGCCCGGTCTTGGCCATGCGTCCTATGTCGAGGGGCCGGACGCCTTCAATGCGCTCCTGACCGAACATCTCGAGGCCGTAGCATGAGCGCCCGGGCGCGAACGGCGAAGGAGCCGAGCTATATCGTCCCGGCGCTCGAACGGGGGCTGCTGTTGCTGCAGGCCTTTTCCAAGGACAAGCCCGTTCAGTCTCTGGGCGTATTGGCCAAGGAGCTTGGCCTGCCGCGGGCGACGACCTTCCGCCTCGCCAACACTCTGGAACATCTGGGGTTTCTGGTGCGCGATCCCGAGACGGGCGAATACCGCGTCGGCGCGGCGGCGCTGAAACTGGGCTGGACCTACCTGTCCGGTCTGGAACTGCCGGAAATCGCCTATCCCTTTCTGACCAATCTCAGATACGAGACCGGCGCCTCGGTTCATATGGCGGTACGCGACGGTCACGACATTGTCTATGTCAGCCGGTTGCCGGCGAGAACCGCACTCAGCAGCAATATCAAGCTCGGGTCGCGTCTGCCGGCGCATGGGTCGTCCATGGGCCGCGCGATGCTGCAGGACCTTGAAGAAGACGAACTCTTCAAGCTGTACCGGGGCATGCGGGAACTGGCGCCGTTTTCGCCGGAAACCCCGAACACGGTGATGCAGCTTCGCGACCTGCTGATCAAGGATGCGCAGAATGATGGCGTCGTGATCAGCCGGGGTTATTACGAAAAAGGCGTCGTCAGTATCGCCGCCCCGATCCGCGACGGCCGCGACCGGGTGGTGGCAGCCATCAATATCACGGCGGCCGAGGGGCGCTATTCGGATGAGCAGTTCGAAGGCAATATTCTCGACCAGGTGCTGAAAGCGGCCCGGTTGATCTCAATGGCGATCGGTCATGACCCGGAGACGCACCGGATCGCCCCCGGTCTTGCTCACGCGCTTCCCGACACCGCCCTCGCCGAGCCGCGCTATTCCGCGGAAGACGAACAGGGACATCCGAAATATCAGGACCGCGAAGGGCTGGAGCGCGCGGACCGCGAGTTCCGTAAGGACCAGCGCCGTCTGATGCGTGAAGAAAAAGCACACCAGGCGGAGCTGCTGCGGCGCTACGCGTCGGGAGACGAAGAGGAAACATTCTGAGAGTTGCCGTCATCGGCGACCCGCAGCACTTGAACAGGGAATCGAGATGAATACCGATATGAAAGACAGGGTCGCCGTCGTCACCGGCGGGTCTTCCGGAATTGGCCTTGCCACCGCTACGGCGTTTCTGCGGGACGGCGCAAAGGTCGCGATCTGCGGACGCAATCAGGAAAGGCTCGATGAAGCGGCGGCGGACCTGGCCGGGATTTCCGGGGCGGACAATAT
>JAYOMI010000029.1:2971-5564 GCA_038120765.1 Rhodospirillaceae bacterium | reverse complement strand
CCTGCGATGTCCTGAACGAAGCAGATATCACGAATCTGCGCGACCGGGTCGCCGAAAAATTCGGCCGGTGCGATACGCTGGTGTGCAATGCAGGGCAGGCGCGGGCGAGCAATTTCTACAATACCAGCGACGAGGACTGGCGTGACGAGTTCGAACTGAAATTCTTCTCGTTGCTTCGGCCCGTACGCGCTTTCGAGGAGCTCCTCGCCGCATCGGGTGCCGGCGCGATCGTCGTGACAAGCGCGCTGCTGGCGCGGTCCCCGGAACCCTTCCTGATCGCCACAGGTGCGACACGGGCAGGGCAGCTGAACCTGATGAAATCACTATCCATTGAATTTGCGCCCAAGGGGATACGGGTCAACGCGGTCCTGATCGGCCTCGTCGATTCCGGCCAGTGGAGCCGCCGTTATGCCAGCGGCAAGAACATCGACGGCTCGCCGATCCCGACTGAGCTGTCGCTCGACGACTGGTTTGCGCAGCTTGCGAAGGAACGGAAGATTCCGCTCGGACGGCTCGGGAAACCCGAAGAAGCCGCCAATGCAATTCTGTTCTTCGGCTCTTCAGCAGCATCGTTCATTACGGGCGAAACACTCGACCTTACAGGGGGGCAGGCACGCAATGTCTGATCTGGCAACCGCGGGCGATATCGCTGCGGTCTTTCTTGAACGCTGCGGCGTTGAACATGCGTTCGGCGTTATCAGTATCCACAACATGCCGGTCCTGGACGGGATTTTCCGGCGCAACAAGATCACTTTCGTGCCGGCGCGGTCGGAGGGCGGCGCCGTCAATATGGCCGATGCCAATGCGCGCGTTCGCGGCGGGCTTGGCGTTGCCGTGTCCAGCACCGGCACGGCGGCGGGCAAGGCGTGCGGCGCCATCGTCGAGGCGATGACGGCGGGCACGCCGCTGTTGCACCTGACAGGCCAGATCGATTCCTCGCATCTGGATCGTCAGAAAGGCTTTATCCACGAAGCGCCGGACCAGATGGGTATGCTGGGCGCTGCGGGCAAGGGCGCCTTCCGCGTCTGGTCGGCGGAGACCATGCTGGGCACGCTGCGCGAAGCGGTGAAGCTTGCGTTTACCCCGCCGATGGGACCTGTCAGCGTTGAAATACCGATAGACGTTCAGGGCGCAAAAATTCCGATGCCCGCGAATATGGATCCGTTACCGGTTCTTGCGCCGAAGCCTGCCGAGGACGAGGTCGATGCGCTGGCGGCCGCGCTGGCGGGCAAGAAACGGGTCTTGCTGTGGCTCGGCGGCGGTGCGCGTCATGCCGCGGACCCGGTCGCCCGGTTCGCTCAACTGGGCTTCGGCGTTGTCACCAGCGTGCAGGGCAGGGGCGTTTTGCCCGGTGACGATCCTCATTCTCTGGGAGCGTTCAATCTTCAGCCCGACGTAGAGGAGTTTTACGGCACCTGCGATGCGATGGTCGTGGTCGGATCGCGCTTGCGCTCCAACGAAACGCTGGGCTATCATCTGAAACTGCCGCCGATATATCAGATCGACGCGGACCCGCGGGCGGACGGCCGGTCCTATCCCAACGAGATGTTCGTCTGCGGCGATTCCGCGCTGACGCTCGATGGCCTCGCCGAGAGACTGATCGGCAAGTTCAAGGCGGACAGCGCGTTCGTGCCGGACATCAAGGCGGCCCGCGCCGCTGCGGAGAAAACCATGCGCGAAGCGCTCGGTCCCTATAACAAGGTGGTCGATGCGGTGATCGAGGCAGTGCCGCGGGATTTCGTCTGGGTGCGGGACATTACGCTGTCCAACACCATCTGGGGAAATCGCCTGCCGCCGCTCGACGGACCCCGCGACGGCGTTCATGCGCTTGGCGGCGGGATCGGTCAGGGCCTGCCGATGGGAATCGGTGCGGCACTTGCGGTGCAGGGCGATGGCCGGAAGACGCTTGTGCTTGCCGGCGATGGCGGTTTCGCCGTGACCCTGGGCGAACTTGCGACCGCCAAGCAGGAGAACGCCGATATCGTCATCCTGCTGATGAACGATGGCGGTTACGGTGTGATCAAGAACATCTCCGACGCGGTGTATGGCGGGCGGCGTCAGTATTCCGACATTCTTGGTCCCGACTGGGACGTGCTGTGCGATTCCCTCGATATTCCCCATTGGGGGATCGGCGATGCGAAGGATCTGGCGGCGGCCCTGAAACAGGCTTTCGACGCCGAAGGCCCCGCGATGGTCGAGATCGATATGAAATCGATCGGCGATTTTGCAAAGGCCTTTGCCGGCCCGCCCAAACGGGATGCAGACGACGGAGACGATAGCTGATGGATGTCCTGCTCATCGGATATGGCGCGATTGCGCAGGAAGTGCTGAAGCACATCCAGCCTGGCGAGGATGCCAATATCGCGGCCATTCTGGTCCGTCCGGCGCGGATGGAAGAAGTGCGGGCCGCGGTTTCCGGACGGGGCATCGAGGTGGTGTCGTCTTTCGACGAACTGACCACAAAGCCCCGGCTTGTCGCCGAATGCGCAGGTCATGCGGGCGTGCGCGACTACGGGGTCGAGGCCCTGCGTCGCGGGATGGATTTCCTGGTGATTTCCATCGGCGTGCTGGCGGATAAGGCTTTGTATGAAAG
>JAYOMI010000029.1:0-2961 GCA_038120765.1 Rhodospirillaceae bacterium | reverse complement strand
AAAGTCTGGTCCAGGCGGCGAAGGACGGCGGCGCGAAACTGGTGCTGGCGGCCGGCGCGGTTGCCGGGGCCGATGCCCTTGCGGCGGCCCGTGTCGGGGGGCTGGACAGGGTGACCTATACCTCGCGCAAGCCGCCGGGCGCCTGGAAGGGCACGCCGGCCGAGGACATCTGCGATCTCGACGCGCTGACTGAGGAGGCCGCCCTTTATCAGGGCGGCGCGGACGAGGCCGCGACGCGCTATCCGCAGAATGCCAACGTGGCGGCGACCATCGCGCTGGCCGGTGCCGGGTTCGCGAAGACCGAAGTGTGCCTCGTCGCCGACCCCGCGGCGGGCGGCAATATTCACCAGGTCCATGCCGAAGGCATGTTCGGCGCGGTCGATATCGAAATCCGCGGCAAGCCGCTGCCCGACAACCCGAAGACGTCGACCCTCGCGGCCCATTCGGTCGTCGCCGAAATCCGCCGCCGCGCGGCGCCCGTGGAAATCGGAGGCTGACGTGCCGGAACCCATCCTGATCGGCGGCGAATGGAAAGCCGGGCGCGGGCCCGACATGGTGTCGGTCTATCCGGCGGATGGCAGCGAGAACGCGGTGGTCGCGGGGGCAAGTGCCGCCGATGTCGACGAAGCGGTGGCGCGCGCGAATGTGGCGATGGCGGAGCCTGCGTGGCGCGATATGAAACCGCATGACCGGGGCGGCCTGCTGATGCGGGTCAGCCAGCTGATCTCCGAGCGTGCCGAAGACCTCGCACGCCTGCAGACGCGCGACAACGGCAAGCCCATCGGCGAGACCCGCGCGCTGGTCGCGTCCGCCGCCGGTACGTTCCGTTACTACGGCGCGGTTGCCGAGACCATGGAAGAGGAAATCACGCCGTCGCGCGGGCCCTATGTCAGCATGAGCATCTACGATCCCATCGGGGTGGTTGCGGCGATCACGCCGTGGAATTCGCCGATTGCGTCGGACGCGCAGAAGCTGGCGCCGGCGCTTGCGGCGGGCTGTGCCGTGATCCTGAAACCCGCGGGTGTGACGCCGCTGGTCGCGCTCGAACTCGGGCGCATCTGCGAAGCGGCCGGCATTCCGAAGGGGATTGTCAGCGTACTGCCAGGGCCCGGTTCGGTGATCGGCGACGCGCTGGTCACCCATCCCGATATCGCCCGCGTCGCCTTTACCGGCGGCACCGAGGTCGGCCGCGGCATCGCGCGCCAGGCGGCGGAAAAGCTGATGCCGGTCTCGCTCGAACTCGGCGGCAAGTCGCCGACCATCGTGTTCGAGGACGCGCAGATAGATCACGCGGTGAACGGCGTGATCTTCGGCATATTCTCGTCGTCGGGCGAAAGCTGCATTGCGGGATCGCGCCTGTTCGTGCACCGGAATATTCTGGATGCGTTCATGGAGGCGCTGGTTGCCAAGACCGCCCGCCTGCGTATCGGCGACCCGGCATCGGAAACCACCCAGATGGGGCCGCTGGTCTCTATGGCGCATCGGGACGGTATCGAAAAATACGTTGAACTCGGCCTGCAGGAAGGCGGCGAGATCCTGATCGGCGGCGCCCGCCCCGAAGATGCCGGCTATGCCAACCCCGCCGGCGGCGATTACGCCTATGGCAATGGGAGTTTCTACCTGCCGACAATATTCACCGGGCTCGGCAACGATGCGCGGATGGTCAGGGAGGAAATCTTCGGGCCAGTCCTCGCCATCCTGCCGTTCGACGACGAGGAAGACCTGATCGCCCAGGCCAACGATACGGTCTTCGGCCTCGCCTGCGGTCTGTGGACCGAGGATTACCGCCGCGCCTGGCGTCTGGCCCGCCGCATCGATGCAGGCACCGTGTGGATCAATACCTATAAACTGTTTTCCATCGCGACCCCGTTCGGCGGGCTGAAGGACTCCGGCATGGGCCGCGAAAAAGGCCGTCAGGGTATCCGCCAGTACCAGGAACAGAAAAGCCTGTACTGGGGCACCAACGACGCGCCGCTCGGCTGGGCGGATTAAACGTCCGTCCGCCGCACCGCCCGGATGACGTAGCAGAAACCGGTCATATCCCTATATTTTTTATAGCCAGCCGGGGATCAAAAAAAGGATCGCTTTCAAAACTATGTTTCTTAATTATGTAATCTCGGCTCTGCGCAGATATAATCTGTCGCAGTAGGTTTCATTTTTATGTCTCATTGTTGTTAACTCCTAGTCGGAAAAATTTCCGAAACCAATATATCAATCGGAAACCTTTTAGTGTTTGCTACAAAATTTTTAATGATGGGAATTAAGGTGAGTATAAAAAACAGCAAAACGCCTCAAAGAGATGACCTGAAACCGTCATTTTTTGATGGTGTAGTGGGAACTTTATGGAAAATACCATGTATATTTATTTTTGCTTTTATCGCATGGTTAATATTTGGTTTTGCATTTTATCTGTTAGTTGAATTTATTGATGCTTCCGGTGTTGTTGCGAATCTTTTCAGCTAGCTGTTTGTTTACGATTCATTAACCTTAATAAATTCTACTGCCCTCAATGAGCATATCGAGGGGATGACAGTTGGATTCACGAACTAGGTTTCTTAAGAAAATCAGACTATCTGCTCTGGTAATTGTCGCTTCTACAGTGACATTCGAGCCGACTTATTTAATGGCTCAAACTGACAGTCGCACTACCACTGTTATGGGTCGTGAGCGGCCTGAACTAAATCCAGCGGGACTTCGCATAAGCGGATTTATCCTTTCTCCCTCTATTGGCGTTGGCACAACTTTTAACGACAATATTTATGCCACTCAAAATGATGAGAAAGATGATTTCGTTACCACCATTTCGCCAGAACTCCTGATTGCATCAGACTGGAACCAGCATAGCCTGAGATTCAGAGGGGAGAGCACATTCGCGCGCTACGCCACAAACGATGTTGAGGATCATGTGTCGAGCTTGTCATGCACGAAGTCGAGGCTCCAGACGTGGTTCGGATGGGTCGG
>JAYOMI010000028.1:0-37399 GCA_038120765.1 Rhodospirillaceae bacterium | reverse complement strand
ACGAAGCGCTGACCAAGCCGGAGCTCATCGCCGACGACCCGGAATTCCGGGTCCGGATATCCGTGGACAAGAAAGCCCGCATTCTGGAACTTTCCGATAACGGCATCGGCATGAACCGCGATGGCCTGATCTCCGACCTCGGCACCATCGCCCGGTCCGGCACGACCGCTTATCTCGAAGAACACAAGGACGACGAAGGCGCCGACCTGAATGCTATCGGCAAGTTCGGCGTCGGTTTCTATTCGGCGTTCATGGTGGCGAGCGAGGTGGAAGTCATCAGCAGGCGCGCCGGCGAAGACCAGGCCTGGCGCTGGGTATCGGACGGTACCGGCGAATTCACGATCAGCGAGGGCGAACGCGACGGCCGCGGCACCACGATCCGCATGAAACTGCGCAAGGGCGAAGACGAGTTCCTCGAAGAGCCGCGCCTGCGCCACATCGTCAAAACCTATTCGGACCATATTGCCCTGCCCATCGTGCTCAAAAGCGCCGATGGCAAGGAGGAAACCGTCAACGCGGCGTCCGCATTGTGGACCCGCCCGAAGAAAGACATCACGGAAGAGCAGTACACCGAATTCTATCGCCATGTGGGCGGCTTCGATGAGCCGTTCATGAACCTGCACTGGCGCGTCGAGGGCACGCTCGAATACACCAACCTGATTTTCGTGCCGTCTGCAAAGCCGTTCGATCTGTTCGATCCGAGCCGCAAGCACGGCATCCGGCTATACGTCAAACGCGTGTTCATTACCGACGAAGCGGAGGGACTGGTCCCGGCCTGGCTCCGCTTCCTGCGGGGTGTCGTCGATTCCGAAGACCTGCCGCTGAATGTCAGCCGCGAAATTCTGCAGAACAACCCGATGATCGGCCGCATGCGGTCTGCCATCGTCAAGCGCGTGCTGACGGAACTGGGCAAGAAAGCCGACAAGAAGCCGGACGAGTACAAGGCGTTCTGGGAGAATTTCGGCGCCGTCATCAAGGAAGGCCTGTACGAAGACGCGGAAAACCGCGAGGCGATCCAGAAAATCTGCCGGTTCCAGTCAACGACCAGCGGCGACGATCTTATCAGCCTCGCCGATTATGTCGGCCGGATGAAAGACGGCCAGGAGGCGATCTATTACATATCCGGCGACGAGATCGACCAGATCCGCAAGAGCCCGCAGCTCGAAGGGTTCGCGGCGAAGGGCATCGAGGTGCTGTTGCTGACCGACGCGGTGGATGAATTCTGGCTGCCTGCCGTCGGCGAATTCGACGGCAAGCCGTTCAAATCGGCGACCCGCGCCGGCGCGGATCTCGACAAAATCACGGCGGACAAGACCGACGACAAAGAGGAAGACAAGCCGGAAAGCTTCGACGAGGGCAAGGTGGACGCGCTGATCGCGATGTTCAAACTGACCCTCGACGATGAAGTGAAGGATGTCCGGGTATCGGAACGGCTGACCGACAGTGCGGTCTGCCTCGTCTCGGACGAAGGCGACATGGACCTCCGGATCGAGCGGATGCTGAAACAGCACAACCAGCTCGAACGGGCTTTCAAACGCATCCTGGAGATTAATCCGCGCCATCCGCTGGTGGCGTCGCTCGCGGAATCGGTGGGCAAGGACGGGGCCGGACCCAAGGTCGAAGACGCGGCCTGGCTGCTGCTCGACCAGGCACGCATCATCGAAGGCGAGAAAGTACCGGACCCGGCGGCGTTTTCACGGCGCCTGAACAGCGTGATGTCGACGGGGCTGGCCTGACGGCCGGCTCACACCGCATTCCGGTGCAGGACCTCTCCTGCGAGATATAGCGAGCCACAGATCAGCGCCCGTCCCGGCACGCCGGACAGGCTGCCGAGCGCGGCATCCAGCGTATCCATCGCGTCGGCATTGAGACCGGCGGCAATCGCTGTCCCGGCCAGGTCCTCGGGCGCGTGTCCCTGCGTCGCCCCCGGCAGCCCGATGGCGATCAGCCGGTCCGCCGCCCCGGCGAGCGGCCGGATGAATCCGGCAGCGTCCTTGTTTTCCTGCATCGCGCAGATCAGAACGGTGGGCTTTCGATCCCAGCCGGCAAGGGTCTCCGCGAGGATTTCGCCGGCAGCCGGGTTATGCCCGCCATCGAGCCAGATCTCCCAGCCGGCCGGCGCCAGCCGCGTGAGCGGGCCGTCCTCGAGGCGTTGCAGACGCGCGGGCCAGCGCACGTCCGACACGCCGGCGGCGAAATCCTCGAACCCGAAATGAAGCGAGTTCCAGGTGCGCAGCGCCGCAATAGCACTGCCGGCATTGGCAAACTGGTGAGTGCCCCGCAGACCGGGCGCGGGCAGCACGACTTCGCCCTCTTCGTCGCGGTAGAGCATGGCGCCGCCGGTCTCAGGCGCGGCAAACCAGTCGAGACCGGAAATGAACAGCGACGCGTCGATATCCGCCGCGCGGCGTTCGATTACGGCAAGCGCCTCGGCGGATTGCGGTCCGACGACACAGGGAACGCCCGGTTTCAGAATGCCTGCTTTCTCGAACGCGATCTTGTCCACCGTATCGCCGAGAAACTGCATGTGATCCATGGAGACCGGCGTAATCACGGTGACGGCAGGCGCTTCGATGACATTGGTCGAATCGAACCTTCCGCCCAGCCCGGTTTCGAGCAGCAGCAGATCCGCCGGATGACGGGAATAGGCGAGGAATGCCGCGGCGGTCGTGATTTCGAAGAACGTGATGGGCCGGCCGTCATTCGCCGCCTCGCATTCCTCGAGAACAGACAGCAGCGCCCCTTCGGCGATGGCTTCGCCGTTGAGCACGATACGCTCGTGAAAACGCACCAGGTGCGGCGACGTATAGGTATGAACCGTCAGGCCCGATGCCTCCGCGATGGCACGCATGAAGGCAATGGTGGACCCTTTGCCGTTGGTCCCGGCGACATGTATCACCGGCGGCAAGTGCCGTTCCGGGTTCCCGAGTTCTTTCAGCAGACGCTCTGTCCGCTCCAGTCCGAGATCTATCAGCTTTGGGTGGAGCGCCGTCAGCCGCTCAAGGACGGCGTCAGTCCGAGGCAGGTTTCGGGCCATCGCCTGCGCCGTCTTCTGCGGCATCCGATCCGGTTGCAGAATCGGTTTCGGAATCGGAATCCTTGTCAGCGGCTTCGTCGGCTTGCGCCTTGATCGGCACGATTTCAGCGCCGGGCGCCTTGCGCATCAGCAGGTCTATCACCCGGCCCAGGGTGTCTTTCAGGTCATGGCGTTTCACGACCATGTCGATCATGCCGTGCTCGAGGAGATATTCGGACCTCTGGAAGCCGTCGGGCAGTTTCTCGCGGATGGTTTCTTCAATCACCCGTGCGCCGGCAAACCCGATTATTGATCCCGGCTCCGACATCGCGATATCGCCGAGCATGGCGAAAGACGCCGTTACCCCGCCTGTCGTGGGGTCGGCCAGAATGACGATATAGGGAAGACCGGCTTCCTTGACCTGCTGAACGGCGATCGTCGTGCGCGGCATCTGCATCAGCGACAGGATGCCTTCCTGCATGCGTGCGCCACCCGAAGACGGAATCGCCACAAAGGCCGCTTCCTGGAGCACCGCGAGCTGCGCACCGGCAAGAATGCCGTTACCCACCGCGATCCCCATGGAGCCGCCCATGAAGGAAAAATCGAATACAGCGATAACCGTTTTGCGGCCGCCGACTTCGCCGTGGGCCACGATGATCGCGTCGGTCCGGCCCGTTGCCGACCGGGAATCCTTCAACCGGTCGGAATACCGTTTGCGATCCCGGAATTTAAGGGGGTCGACCACGTTTCCCGGCAGGTCGATCTCCTGGTACTTGCCGTCGTCGAACAACGTCTCGAGGCGTTTCTTGGCCGAGAGCCGCATATGATGACCGCAGTTGCTGCAGACGTTCAGGTTGTCTTCAAGATCCCGGTGGAACAGCATCTGCTCGCAGGACGGGCATTGCAGCCAGAGATTTTCCGGAACATCGGATTTCGCTCCGACCAGCGACCTGATCTTCGGTCGGACGTAATTGTTCAGCCAGTTCATGAAGCGTTTCCATTCCGCGCAGACCTTACCGCTTCGGCAAGCTGCGATACGTATCCCAGTGTGTCACCGACGACGTCACCGGCGGGCGCGCCTTTTTCATCGAGCGCTCCGGCCACTTTTTCGACGATGGCGGTCCCCACGACCGCGGCATCGGCCACGGCGGCAACATCGGCTGCCTGGGCCGGCGTGCGGATACCGAATCCGACCGCGACAGGCAGGTCCGTCTGTTTCCTGATGCGCGCGACATTCGATTCGATATCGCTCGCCGCCGCCGAACTTGTGCCGGTAACCCCTCTCACGGAGACATAATAGACGAATCCCGATGCGTTTTCGACGAGGGTAGCGATTCGGTCATCCGTCGTCGTCGGCGCCACCAGACGGATTATGTCCAGCCCGGCGGCGCGGGCCGGCACACTGAATTCGGCTTCTTCTTCCGGGGGAAGATCGACAATAATAAGCCCGTCCACGCCGGCCCGGCCCGCGTCGGCGGCGAAACGCTCAGGGCCGTAAGCGTATATCGGATTGTAATAGCCCATCAGGACGATCGGCGTTTCATCGTCGGTCTCCCGGAACGCGCTGACCATCGCGAGGGTCCGCACCATGGTGTGACCGCCCGCGAGAGCGCGCCCCGATGCGAGTTCGATCGCCGGGCCGTCGGCCATCGGATCGGTGAACGGCATGCCAAGCTCGATAATGTCGGCGCCGGCAGCCGGCAGGCCGGCCAGAATTTCGCTCGACAGCGCCGTATCGGGATCGCCAGCGGTAACGAAAGCCACAAGGCCGCCGCGTCCTTCGGCGCGCAGTGCTTCAAAGCGGGCCTCGATGCGGCTCACAGCTCCACCCCGAGCGCGTCGGCGACCGAAAAGACATCCTTGTCGCCGCGGCCGCACATGTTCATGACGATGAGATGATCGGACGGCAGGTCGGGCGCGATGCGCAGCACATGGGCCAGCGCGTGCGCCGGTTCCAGCGCCGGTATGATGCCTTCGAGCCTGCTGCAAAGCTGGAATGCGTCGAGCGCATCGGTGTCGGTCGCGGATTCATATTGAACCCGCCCGCTATCGTGCAGCCAGGCATGCTCCGGTCCGATGCCGGGATAATCCAGCCCGGCGGAAATCGAATGGGCTTCGGCAATCTGGCCGTCTTCGTCCTGCAGCAGGTAGGTCCGGTTGCCATGAAGCACGCCGGGTTTCCCGCCCGAAAGCGATGCGGCATGACGGTCCGTATCGATGCCGTCGCCCGCCGCCTCGACCCCGATAATCCGGATGCCGTCGTCGTCGAGGAAGGGATGGAACAGGCCCATCGCGTTCGAGCCGCCGCCGATGCAGGCGACCAGCGTATCGGGCAGCCGGCCCTCGGCCGCCATGATCTGTTCGCGCGTCTCGATGCCGATCACCGACTGGAAATCCCGCACCATCGCGGGATAAGGATGTGGCCCGGCAACGGTGCCGATGACATAGAACGTGTCATCGACATGGGCGACCCAGTCGCGCAGCGCGCCGTTCATGGCGTCCTTCAGGGTCGAGGAACCCGTGCTGACGGGCACCACCTCTGCGCCGAGCAGTTTCATGCGAAAGACGTTCGGCTTCTGGCGTTCGATATCGACCGCGCCCATGTAGACGACACAGGGAATGCCGAACAAGGCACAGACCGTCGCCGTGGCGACGCCATGCTGGCCGGCACCGGTCTCCGCGATAATGCGCGTCTTGCCCATGCGCCGCGCCAGCAGGACCTGGCCCAGCGTATTGTTGATCTTGTGCGCGCCGGTATGGTTCAGCTCGTCGCGCTTGAAATAGACCTTCGCGCCGCCGCAGTGTTCCGTGATCCGCGACGCGAAATACAGCGGGCTGGGCCGTCCGACATAGTGGGTCATCAGGTTGTCGAATTCGGCGCGGAATGCGGGATCGGCCTTTGCGGATTCGTAGGCCGCCTCGACCTCACGCAGCAACGGCATCAGCGTTTCGGCAACGTAGCGGCCGCCATAGATGCCGAAATGCCCGTTTTCGTCGGGACTGGCGCGGTATGTGTTCAATGTGTCGGTCATATGACGATGTTTAGCGCACGAAAACGCACAGGCACAGAGCTTATCGCACGCCTTTGACGGCCTCCAGAAATGCCGCAATTCGCGCCGCGTCCTTGATGCCGGGCGCGCTCTCGACGCCGGACGATACATCGACCGCCGATGCGCCCGAAATCCGGATGGCCTCGGCCACGTTCTGCGGGTCGAGCCCGCCGGACAGCATCCACGGCAGGGGCCAGTCGCGCCCCGTCAGCAGGGTCCAGTCGAACGAGACCGCGTTGCCGCCGGGCAGGGCATTCGTCATCCCGGCCGGGGGCTTGGCGTCGAAAAGCAGCATATCCGCGACATCGAGATAGGCCCCGGCAGCGTCGAAATCGGACGCCGAGGACACCTTGATGGCTTTCATCACCTTCTTGCCCGTGCGCAATTTTATCTCGGCCACCCGTGCCGGCGATTCGCTCCCGTGAAGCTGATACATCGCCACCCCTGCCTGCGCATCTATCTCCGCGATCAGGGCGTCGTCGGGATCGACGGCAAGGGCGACCGGAATGACGTCGTCGGGCAACAGCGCAGACAGGCCGGCCGCCTCGCCGGGGGATACGTGCCGCGGCGAGCGGGGGAAAAAGACGAATCCCACGCAGCGCGCACCGCCCGCGACGGAGGCGTCGATCGCCGCGCGGTCGCTGACGCCGCATATTTTGGCGTCAATGTCGGCGATGATTCTGGCGGCAGAGGTCACGCGAGGACGCCCGCGATCTCTTCGGCGATACGCCGCGCCGCGCCGATGGGGTCGTCCGAGCGCGTGATCGGGCGGCCGATCACCAGGTGGTTGGCGCCGGCGGCGACCGCTTCCCCCGGGGTCATGACGCGTTTCTGGTCATCCGCCCCCGCCCAGACAGGCCGGACCCCCGGGACCACGAGCGCGAAATCCGCGCCGATTTCCCGGCGCAGCAGCGCAACCTCGTGCGGCGAGCAGACCACGCCGTCGATCCCGGATGCTTCGGCGAGACGGGCCAGCCTGAGCACCTGGTCGGCGGACGGGCCAAGCTGGCCGACGGCGGCGAGATCAGCATCGTCAAGGCTGGTGAGGACCGTCACCGCGACGATCTTCGGCCGTTTCGGCCCCGCCTCGGCGGCTGCATCCCGCGCGGCTTCAAGCATCGCCTCCCCGCCGGATGCATGGACTGTCATCACCGCACAGTTCAGTCGCAACGCCGCCCGGATGCCGCCGGCGACGGTGTTGGGAATATCGTGGAACTTGAGATCGAGGAATATCTTGTGGCCGCAATCGGCAACGCGCTTCACCCCGTCCGGTCCATGGGCCGTGAAAAATTCCTTGCCGAGCTTTATGGCCCCGACTTCGCCGGCAAGGAGATCCGCCAGCATCAGAGCATCGTCCAGTTTGGGGGTATCGATGGCGCAGAAGATGCGGTCGATGGGCGATATTTCGGTCACGGCAGTCATGGCTGTACTCTTGCAATCGGTCCTGGGCGGTTCATAGACGATTTTCGGGATCGATCACAGGGCGATCAGCCTGCCGGGACGCGGTCGGACGCGCGGAGGGATCGGTGCGCTAGTCCTCCGTGCGGGCCAATTGCACAGAACGGCCAGATGGCGCTGCCCAGGCTCCCGCAGACATGTTTCTGGAAGCTTTGGCCGCAGCCTCGGCGGTTTCCGCATCCCGTTCCAGCAATTGTCGTTCCAGCGTGCGGTTCAGCCGCTCCGCCCGGCGCGCGCGGCGCCGCGCGCCGCCGCCGGCAAGCCAGCCGATGACGAGACCGAAGATGATACCGATGGCCAGAAGGCCGAGAATCCAGACGGACGCCCACATTTCCAGACGGCCCGACAGCGGCCAGACGTCGAGCGCGAGCGGCGCCCGGTTCTCTACCGCAAAGATACCGATGACCACAGCCAATGGTATGAACACGATGATGCCCAGTAATTGCCGCATCAATCTACTGCCATGGGAATGATCTTTTCGAAGAAATCAGGGACGCAAACGCGGCTGACGCCGATATATCGGCCGGACCGGCAGCATCCCGGCATCACCGCTATTTCCGGTCGTTCAGCCGGTCGCGCAGGTCCTTGCCCGACTTGAAAAACGGCACGGACTTTTTGGCAACATGGACCGATTCGCCGGTACGCGGGTTCCGGCCGGTGCGGGCCTCGCGCGTCTTGACGGAAAACGCGCCGAAGCCGCGAAGCTCCACCCGGTCGCCGCGCGCCAGGGCCGTCGAAATTTCGTCAAAAATCGTTGAAACGATACGTTCAACATCGCGCTGATAGAGATGCGGATTGTTTTCCGCCAGCCTCAGAATAAGTTCGGACTTCGTCATCGATCGCGTCCCCTTCCGCGTTCCCGAGCCTCTTTTTTTTAACGTCCCGTTCGCCGGAAAACCGCTGATTAACGGAGTTGAGGGTGCCAGACCGAAATCAACCCGTCAAGTGTAAGTCGTTCTGACAAAATCGTTTTTCGCGCCAGACTGTCGAGCCGGTCAAACAAATCATCGACGTCGCGGCCGAGGTTTACCTTGCGCACGGTCAGGTCTTTCGCGACACCTTTTTCGTTTTCCAGCCAGGCAATCGCATCCTGCTCGCCGCCGATTTCGTCGATCAGACCGCTCCTCAGCGCCTGGCGTCCGGTGAAGACGCGTCCGTCCGCGAACACGGCCTCGTCGGCAGGTTTCATTTTTCGCCGCTCGAGCACCATGTCGCGGAACATCCTGTACATCTCGTCGATCAATGCCTGGGTCGCCGCCTCTACGTCCGGCGTAATACGTTCGACCGGCGACGGCGTCGCCTTCAACGATCCGCTTTTGAAGGAACGTGCCGACACGCCGATCATTTCCAGAAGCTTGGTGACCTCGGTGGTTTGCAGAATGACGCCGATAGACCCCGTCAGCGTGCCTTCGCGGGCATACAGCCGGTCCGCGGCAATCGCGGTCATATATGCGGCCGAGGCCGCAACACCGTCCATGACCGCGACGACCGGCTTCTTGCCGGCGAGATCGAGGATGGCCCGGTACAGGGTTTCTCCGCCGACGATGGTGCCGCCCGGGCTGTCTATCCGGAGGATCACCGCCTTGACGGCGTCGTTTCTGGAGAGGTCTCTGAGGGCAGCCAGGCGCTGGTCGTCCTGGACGATAATTCCCTGAATTTCCACACGCGCGATGAAATCCCCGCCAACGACCGTATCGCCGAGACGGCCATACGCCGCTGCGATCGCGCCGACGACGGCGACAACCGCCACCACCCGCCAGAACGTCAACCGGCGTTTCAGCCGGCGACGATCGACGAGATAATCGGAGTCGAAGGCCATCAGCCCGCGACTCCGATCGTCATCGATATGTGCGGATTAGCGCGCATCGGCGATCAGGATTTCTCCTGCTCGCCGTCTTCTGCAGCGGGCTCTTCCGCCGGGGTCTCTGCGGCGGGAGCTGCTGCGTCCCCGTCGCCTTCTTCCCGGGCCCGGGTCAGCGCAGCACCGAGAATATCGCCGAGGCTGGCGCCGGAATCGGACGAACCGTATTCCGCCATTGCCTGTTTTTCCTCGGCCATTTCATGGGCCTTGACCGACAGGTTGAGCTTGCGATCCCGCTTGTCGATATTCGTGATCCGCGCATCGATCCGGTCGCCGACCGCATAACGGTCGGGACGCTGTTCGCTGCGTTCGCGGGACAGGTCGGCACGGCGAATGAAGCCGGGCAGACCGCCAGAGACCGAAACCTCCAGCCCACCGTCGGTGACAGCGGTAACCGTGCAGGTGACCGTATCGCCCTTGGCGATGCCATCCATGACGGATGCATAGGGATCGTCGGAGAGCTGTTTGATGCCAAGGCTGATCCGCTCTTTCTCGACGTCGACGTCGAGGATGCGGGCTTTGACCATCTGGCCCTTCTCGTACTGCTTGACGGCTTCTTCGCCATCCATCTCCCACGACAGGTCGGAGAGATGAACCATGCCGTCGATATCCCCGGCCAGACCGACGAACAGACCGAATTCGGTGATGTTCTTGATCTCGCCTTCGATTTCCTGCCCGGACGGGAAGTCCGCCGCGAAGGAATCCCAGGGGTTGTCGTGGCACTGCTTGAGACCCAAGCTGATCCGCCGCTTCTGCGGATCGACCTCGAGCACCATGACGTCGACTTCCTGGCTCGTGGAAACGATCTTGCCGGGATGCACGTTCTTCTTGGTCCAGCTCATTTCAGAAACGTGGACCAGGCCTTCGACGCCGGGCTCCAGTTCCACAAATGCGCCGTAGTCGGTGATATTGCTGACACGCCCGGTAAATTTGGTGCCGACCGGGTATTTCAGTTCCACGCCCTCCCACGGATCCGCATCGAGCTGTTTCATGCCGAGGGAGATACGCTGGGTTTCAGAGTTGTACCGGATGACCTGGACCTTGACGGTCTGGCCGATCGACAGGGCTTCGGTCGGATGGTTGATGCGGCGCCACGCGATATCGGTGACATGCAGCAGACCGTCCACACCGCCGAGATCGACGAACGCGCCGTAATCGGTGATGTTCTTGACCATGCCGTCGAGAATCTGGCCTTCCTTGAGGTTGGCGAGAAGCTCGTTGCGCTGTTCGGCCCTGGATTCTTCCAGAACGGCGCGGCGCGAAACGACGATATTGCCGCGGCGTCGATCCATTTTCAGGATCTGGAACGGCTGCGGCGTCCCCATCAGGGGGCCGACATCGCGGATCGGGCGGACATCGACCTGGCTGCCGGGCAGAAAGGCCACGGCGCCGGAAAGATCGACGGTAAAGCCGCCTTTGACCCGGCCGAAGATGGTGCCGGTGACGCGCTCGGTTTTCTCGAACGCGATTTCCAGAAGCGTCCACGCCTCTTCGCGACGGGCGCGCTCACGGCTGAGGACAGCCTCGCCGTTCTTGTTTTCCATCCGCTCCAGATAGACGTCGACCACGTCGCCGACCTCGATCTCCGCGGGCTGGCCCGGCATGCCGAATTCCTTGAGCGCAACCCGCCCCTCGGATTTCAGGCCGACATCGATCAATACGTTGTCGCCGTCGATCGAAAGCACCGTTCCCTTGATGACGGAACCTTCCGTCAGATTACCGTCGCTGAAGCTTTCCTCCAGCAGGGCGGCAAAGTCCTCCTTGAGGGCTCCGTCCGCCGTATTCGTCATTTCTGTAGCCATGATATGTCCTGATTTTCCCTTCCTGGAACGACACAAGCGCCCTTGGGCCGCATGCCCGTGAAGGCCGCGGTCCTTAAGACCCCAATATCTGTTCCTTATGTCCTGCTATCGGATGAAAGACATTGCCAAGGCGAATGCGGCGTCAGCGTTTAGATTTGTCGTGTTAAGGACAGACGCGTCGGCGGCGGTTGCCAGAGGTGCGACAGCGCGGGATCGATCCCGCTCGTCGCGTTCTTTCATTTCCTTCAGAACGCGCGCAGGTATAACCGTATCGCCTCTATCCTGCAACTCTTTAACCCGACGGCGTGCGCGTTCCTCGATATCGGCCTCTATGAAGAATTTATAGTCCGCGTCGGGGCAGATCACGGTGCCGATATCCCGCCCGTCCAGAACAGCGCCCGGCGCGTTGTCTGGCGGATTCGCCGCAAAGCGGCGCTGGACATCGACCAGAGCGGCCCGGACAGCGGGAACGGCAGCGACGATACCGGCCGCTTTGCCGGTTTCCTCCTCCCGGAGAGCGGGATCGGAAAAATCCGCTGCCGCCGCGTCGAAGGCCTCTGCCGCCGCCGTCGCGGCATTTGCGTCCATAGGGTCCTGCCCGGCGCGGAGAAGCGAAAGGCCGACCGCGCGATACAGAAGGCCGGTGTCGAGATAGGCATATCCCAGTTCCGCGGCGAGCCGCCGCGCGAGGGTGCCCTTCCCGCTTGCAGCCGGACCGTCGACGGCAATCACGACAGGCTGGCCCATCAGGTGCCGGTCTCTGACATATGCGTGCCGATCCCGTTCATCAGATCGACAAAGCCCGGGAAGCTCGTACCGATTGCGGCCGCATCGTCGATCGTGACCGGCTTTTGCGTCGCGAGACCGAGAACCAGAAAAGACATCCCGATACGGTGATCCAGATTGACCGCGATTTCAGCCCCGCCTTCCGGCATACCGCCGCATCCCCGGATGACGACGTCGTCGCCATCGGCCTGCACCGCGACGCCGCATGCCGAGAGACCGTCAAGGATCGCCCTGAAGCGGTCGCTTTCCTTGACCCGCAATTCGGCAAGGCCGCGCATCCGCGTCTCGCCGGACGCGACCGCCGCCGCGACGGCGACGATCGGATACTCGTCGATCATGGAAGGCGCCCGGGCGGCGGGAATATCGACGCCCCGCAGCGGTCGGTGACGGAAGGTAATATCGGCGACCGGCTCGCCGGCGGCATCGCGTTCGCCGGCATATGTCAGGTCGGCTCCCATTTCACGCAGGGTCTCGAACAGCCCGGCCCGCAGGGGATTGATACCGACGTTTTCAACGGTCACCTCGGACCCCGGCACGATCAGCGCCGCCACGCCGGGATAGGCGGCCGAGGACGGATCGCCCGGCACAGTGACGTCGGTCGCCGTCAGTTCGGCGAAACCGGTAACGGAAATCCGCCGGCCGCCGCCTTCGGTTTCGGCGACAGCGATATCCGCGCCGAAGGACCTCAGCATGTTTTCCGTGTGGTCCCGCGTCGCTTCGCGTTCGGTCACCGTGGTGGTGCCGGGCGTGTTCAGGGCGGCCAGCAATATCGCGGACTTCACCTGCGCCGACGGCACCGGCACATCGTATTCGATCGGGATCGGCTCGGACGCGCCGTCCAGGACAAGCGGCATGCGCCCGCCCTCGTTGGCGTCGAAGGCCGCGCCCATCTGCGACAAAGGCACGATCACCCTGTTCATCGGACGCGACCGAAGGGACGCATCGCCGGTCAGATGCACTTTCAGGTCCTGTGTCGCAAGCAGACCCATCAGCAGGCGGGCGGCCGTTCCGGCATTGCCGACATCGATAATATCGTCGGGCGGCGAGAAACCCCCGACGCCGACACCCCTGACGGACCAGATATCGCCGCTTTTTTCGACCCGCGCGCCAAGCGCGCGGAGAGCCTCCGCGGTGCAGAGGACGTCTTCGCCCTCAAGCAGGCCCTGAATCCGGGTTTCGCCGACCGCCGAGGCGCCGATCATCAGCGCCCTGTGCGAAATCGACTTGTCGCCGGGGACGGTCACACGGCCCGAAAGGGTCGTCACGGGGTTGGAAACGAGTTTGCTCACGGCGTCATCCTGAAGGCGCATCAAGCGCCGCATAATTGCTCATAGACCAGCCCCGTCTCTACCATAATCAGCGCGGGCCGCAAGCGCAGGGTGATTTTGCTTTTGACAGACCCCGCCGAACATGGCAAAGGCTCCCGACCGATTAAAGAATTTGATGGAGACTGCTTTTGGCCAATCCGGAATGGGGTCTGAAACGCACCTGCCTCGGGTGCAGCGCGCGCTTTTACGATATGCAGCGCGATCCGATCGTGTGTCCGAAATGCGGCGCGGAACTGGATCCACTGGCACTGGTGCGTCCGCGCCGGGCGCGGGCGGCGGCTGCGAGCAAGGCCAAAGCGGCGGCGGCAGAGCGGGCGGCAGAGGTGGAAACCGATGATCTGGACGATGTCGTCGTCGACGATGACGACGCGCTGGACATCGACGACGATGCGATAGATCTGGACGACGACGACGATGACATCATCCCCGACGAAGATGACGACGATACGATATCGTCCGATCCCGATGTGTCCGAGGTGCTGGTGAAAGCCAAGGACGACGATTCCAATATCGATAGCTGACGGATAAAAATATAACTTGCCGCGGCGCCCGCTCGTTCATAGAGTGCGCGCCGCAGATGACGGGCGCACCCCAATGCGCCTTCCCGGCACAACCCGGGTGACAATTACGATTTTGGGGCCATAGCTCAGTTGGGAGAGCGCTACAATGGCATTGTAGAGGTCGTCGGTTCGATTCCGTCTGGCTCCACCAAGAAAAAAAGGGCTTAGCTGGAAACGGCTGGGCCCTTTTTTGCGGCGCCAGGCCGGGACGACGGTCAGCGTGGATTAATATCCGGTTTACCATTTCTCTTCACCACAGTTTAAAGGGGCGGCGCTAGGCTGACGGTCCTGTCAGCATCGAGCCCCGCATGCCCCTTTTCCCGGCAAATACACAAAAACCCCCGGGTAACCGGATCGATAGAAGGTTGCTTGTATCGGTAACGGTCCTTGCGGCTGCAACGCTGCTTTTCTTATCGACCGCCTTGCGCTTCGTGGAGGTCAAGATTCCGGCGGCGGGAAATGCCAATGTCGATCTTTCCGGTATGGCGGCCGAAATTGCGCAGGAATCAAGGTTCGGATTATTTGGCCTGATCGTCCTCTCCGGTCTGTTTTGCCTGGTTCTGGGAATACTCTATTTCCGTCAGCAGAAAGGGCAGCGGGCTTATCTCAGCGCGCTGGCCGCGAGCGAAGCCCGCTATCGCTCGCTCCTCGACATCATGCCTGACGGTGTGCGGGTCAATCGCAACGGGCAGGTGATATATGCGAACGCGGCTGAAGCAAAAATTCTCGGGGCGTCATCACCGGCAAACCTGATCGGTATGCCGTCCAATTTCATGCCGCCCGAAGCAGCGCACCTGATCCAGGAACGTCGGAACATACTGAAAAGAAAAGAATCTACCGATTGGGGGCAGAATGCCCGAATCCGCCTCGACGGGGTCCGCATCGAGGTCGAATCGGCGGCCATTCCCATCGAATGGGACGGCGAGGCCGCGAATCTGCTGGTCACCCGCGACATCACCGAGAAACTGGAAGCATCGCGGCGTCTTGAAGAAAGCAACAGCCGGTACAAACGGCTGATCGACATTTCTCCTGACGCTATCCGCGTTCACGTCGGAGACAAAATCGTCTTCGCGAACACGGCAGCGGCGGAGTTGTTCGGCGCCGATAGTCCGGAGGATTTGATCGGGTTGAGCGGTGACGTGTTTTTTCATCCCGACGACCGGCCTGAGATGAGGAAGCTCCGCGCCTCTCTGGACCAGGCCGAAAAGAATGACTGGTTTCAAAGCCGGCGCAGACGTCTGGACGGGTCCATTGTAGAGGTTGAGGCAGCCAGTCTGCCGATCGACTGGGATGGCGAAATGGCCCACCTCATCATGAACCGGGACATCACAAGCCGCCGCGAAGCCGAACGGGTCAGCACGCGCCTCGGGCGGATCATCGACGACTCGTCCAACGAGGTATACGTCTTCGACGCAACTACCCTGAAATTCCTCCAGGTAAATCGCGGTGCGTGCGAGAATCTCGGGTATTCCGCCGAAGAACTGATGAGCATGACGCCGCTCGACATCAAACCGGACTACGTTTCAGAAAATTTCAAGGAGATGCTGGATCGACTGCGGACGGGCGAAGTACCGTCGGTCCAGCTAAAGACAATTCACCGCCGCAAAAACGGCACCTATTACGATGTAGCGATCAATCTGCAGCTGATGCCGAACGAAACTCCTGTCTCGTTCGCCGCGATCGTCCAGGACATCACAGAGCGCAAGCAGTTTGAATTTTCCCTGAGGATGGCCAAGGAAGAAGCAGAATCCGCGGCCCAGGCGGCTGTCTCGGCAAACAGGGCGAAGTCGGAATTTCTGGCCACCATGAGCCACGAAATCCGGACGCCGATGAACGGTATCCTGGGCATGGCAAGCATTCTGCTTGAGGGTCCGCTCAGCGAAGAACAGCGCGATCAGGCAGAGATCATCTCGACGTCGGGTCACTCCCTTCTCACGATTATCAACGATATCCTCGATTTCTCGAAACTCGAAGCAGGCAAGCTCGACCTGGAAGCCGCGCCAATGTCTCCCGGCAGGACATTCGAGGGCGTCATCGAACTGGTCGAAGGCCAGGCGAGCGACAAGGGAATCGAGCTCGCGATATTCATTGCGCCGGAACTGTTCGGCCGGTTCCTGGGCGATTCCGGGCGGCTTCGACAAGTTCTGCTCAACCTGGCTTCCAACGCCATCAAGTTCACGGCAAATGGAACGGTCTCGATAGCGGCGGACATCATCGGAGCCGATGAGAACAGTCTGACCTGCCGTGTGGAGGTCGCCGATACAGGTATCGGTCTCAGCCAAGAGGCCATAAACAAGTTGTTCGAAAAATTCGTCCAGGCCGACGCCTCAACGACACGCCGTTTCGGCGGCACCGGACTTGGGCTCGCGATCTGCAAACAGATCGTGGAACTCATGGGCGGCCGGATAGGCGTCGAGTCGATCGAGGGCGAAGGTAGCACTTTCTGGTTCGAGATCGACCTCGAACACTGTGACAAAAGCCCGGCTAACGCCGACCAGGACGCTGCCATACAGGAATCGCCAATTTCCAGGCGCGCCCTCGTTGCCCATGTAAACGACATCGGACGCGCGGCACTTGTCCGCCAGATGGAAGCCTTCAATCATAGCGTGACGGCCGTCGCCGATGCAGAAGAGGCGAAAACGGCGATCCGGGATGCAAGCGCAGGCGACAGGCCATTCGATACCATCCTGATCGATCAGAATATCGACGGCACAAGCGGCTTGGCAATCTGCAGGGCGCTGGCGCCCGATGCATCCCCCCCCGCGGACCCGCGCCATACTGCTGACCAATCGCGGCCTTTCGGGGGACGCCGCGCGGCAACTGAATTCCGCCGTAGATGCGTATCTGAGCAAGCCCGTGCGGCTAAGCCGCTTGTCGGCCATGCTGGCGGTCGGGGTGGACAACGCAATACCGGACCGCGACACCGGGAAAATGTCAGACCATGACACAGAGGATGCAGGATGCGCGAGCCTCAGGATTCTGCTCGCGGAAGACAACAATGTAAATCAGCGTGTCGCGCTGGCCATGCTGTCAAAAAACGGCCACGAGATCGATATTGCCAATGACGGCGTGGAAGCGCTGATGCTGGCCTCGCAGAAACAATATGACGTCGTTCTGATGGATGTGCAGATGCCGACGATGAGCGGTGTCGATGCCACCCGGAAAATCCGTCGCCTCCCCGGTCCCAAGGGCGACGTCCCGATAATCGCGATGACGGCGAATGCGATGGTCGGCGACCGCGAGACCTATCTGTCCGCCTGCATGGATGACTACGTCTCGAAACCGATAGACCCCAATATGCTCGCCGCGGCCCTTACCCGCCAGAGCAGGCGGACGACGACAGTATCAGAAATCCCTGTAAACACGAAGGACACGCGGCAACCGGACATCCCCGTCTCAGCACTGGACAAAGTGCTGTCAGAGATGGAGTCGCTGCTCGATCCAGAATGACCAAGAGAGAATTCCATGTTGATTCGTGACATCCTGAATAGCAAATCCGACGTTCTTCTGACCGTTCTGCCGACGGCCGACATACGGGAATCGGCGGCGCTGATGATCGACCACTCCGTCAGTGCCCTGATGGTGCTGGCGGAGGACGGATCCCTTGCCGGCATCCTCACCGAACGCGATATCGCACGATATTTTGCCGACGGTTGCGCGAACGGGAGTGCGCCGGTATCGGACGCGATGACCAGCGAATTGGTCACCTGTTCGCCGGAGCATAAATTAGGCGAAATCGCGAAAATCATGTCGGATTGCAATATCAGGCATCTTCCCGTCATCGTCGATGGCGGGGTTATCGGCGTTGTGAGTATCCGCGACATCGTCCGGTTCCATCTCGCCGACCTTGAAACGGAAAACAGTACCCTGCGCGAACTGATTTCCGTTCTGAAGTGACGCCGGCGGATATCGGTCTTCGCGCCGGCCGCCCCCGCATGCTAAAACACCCGGTATTCAGCCGACAGAACGGCGCATATCAGGGGAGCAGATGTTATGTCGGGTCTAATCGATGCTTTGCGCGAGATTGTGATCGCCAACCGTATTCTGGCAGCGGAGGACGTTGTTGATGCGTTCGGCCATGTCAGCGTACGCCATCCGGAAAATCCGGACCATTACCTGCTGGCCCGATCGCGCAGCCCGGAGCTTGTCACCATGGACGACATCATGGAGTTCACGCTGCAGGGAGAAATTGTCGGCGACGACGACCGAAAGCCCTATGCGGAACGACATATCCATGGCGGCATCTACGAACGCCGGCCCGACATCCAGTCGGTGGTCCATAACCATGCACAGGCGATCATCCCGTTCAGCATCACGAAGACGCCGCTGCGCCCCGTGATGCATGTTACCGGCGTGATCGGCGAGCATGTGCCGGTCTGGGACATCGAGGACAAGTTCGGAGGCACGTCGCTGCTTGTGACCAACATGGAACAGGCGCGGGACCTTGCCGAAACGATGGGAACGGCCCGCGTGGTCCTGATGCGCGGCCACGGTTGCGCCATTGCCTGCGGCGGAATCAAGGAAGCCGTTCTCACGGCGATCTACACGCAGGTAAACGCGAAACTGCAGCTGCAGGCCATCCCGCTGGGAGACGTCAAGTATCTCAGCAAGGAAGAAATCGAGTTGACCCCCGAAACGCTGATCGGCGCCCTTTCGATGGAACGGGCCTGGGAATACTTTGCCCGCAGGGCCATGGGCGACGAATTCTGAGAACCGCAAAAGGCGGCCCTGAATGACGGATTCCGGAAAGCATCCGTTTACAGCCGCGGATTTTTCGCGCATCGACGAAACACCGGACCCGTTTTTTTATCGCACGCCCCGGTTGGTCACCCATATCGACGACGACGCCTGCGCAGCGTTAACGGCGTATTATGCGGATATCCTGAAGGACGGCGACCGGATACTCGACCTGATGTCGAGCTGTGTTTCCCACCTGCCGGCAGACCTGAAGCCGGAGCTGGTTGTCGGACACGGGATGAACGCCACCGAACTGGCGGCAAATCCGCAGCTCGACAGGTTTTTTCTTCAGGATCTCAATACGACACCGGTGCTGCCCCTGACGGAGGCTGCTTTCGATGCCTGCCTGATCGCGGTATCGGTGCAGTACCTGATTGATCCGGTCGGCGTATTCGCCGAAATCGGCCGAATTTTAAGGCCGGGCGGAAAGGTCGCCGTCTCGTATTCGAACCGGATGCTTCCGACCAAGGCCGTTGCGATATGGCGCGCCCTGGATGATACCGGCCACGGTCGCCTTATTGCCGGCTACCTCGAAAATACGGCGCTATTCGACGGCATATCTGTCGACGATATCTCGCCCCGCCCCGGCCGGACAGATCCTCTGTACATCGTGACGGCGCAGCGCGGCTAAAAGGCGGCGTCAAAGAACGAAGAACGCGGACGCGATCACAGCCACATACCACGCAAGCACCCATAAAACGATATTGGGGTCCGGACGCGACAATACTTTGCGAACGGCGGTATTATCAATACTTTTCATTTCAAAATCCCAAAATTTTGCATTCTCGTTATATCTTTATTTTATTTCTCTATCCTTATTATTGAATATAATAATATTTATATTATAATTACATTTAATTCGGATTTTAGAATAATTGCGAGTTTTATTCTTTTTTGTTCGTTAAGACAATTTTCAGGCGCCGGTGTTCAAATAAAGGTTGTTCGCCCGTCCCGTGGAGCCATTGGTGGAAAACCTTTACGCGCTTGCCAAAAAGTTCGTCTGCATGATCATCGCATCGACATTGTCTCTGACCGTGTCGGTCGTTGAAGCCATGCTGCCGCGACGCCCGGAATGGCTGGAGAAAATCGCCCTTCTCGAAGCGCAGATGACGGCACTTGCCACGGGCAGCGGAATTTCGGATTCGCACATCCGCACTGCCCCTGTCCCGTCAGTCACTCAGGACCTACCTCATGGTGATGACACGCCGGTTACAGAGGCAACCTTGCCGGCGGATTTTCAGGGGCTTGTGGACGGCTATTCCAAATTGCTGGAATTTACCCAATACGTAAAACTTCGCGGATTGATGCTCGACCCCGAATTTTGCGAGCGGGTGGAGCGCGAATGGACCGTCAAGACGCTGCTGTCCTACATGATCTCCGCCGAGAAATCTCTCAAAGAGCAGGCATCCGAAGCCCATTAACAGGCCGCGGCACTTTTATCCAGCCGTAGCGGCGAATACTAGGACACCGGCATTACATCGGCAGAAGGCTCTTCATCTTGAATATACGGGCGGCAGAACACATATTTGGAGGAGCGGACGCCTCTGGAGGGTCCGTGCAAGTGATTACTCGCTCAGATGAGGAGAATCTAGATGTCGCGACTTTCGCTTTTTAACAGCCCGTTCCTGCTCGGGTTCGACGACCTCGAGCGCGCCCTCGACCGGGTATCGAAATCATCCTCCGATGGCTATCCGCCCTATAACATTGAACGGATCGGCGAAAACGATATTCGTATCTCGCTTGCCGTTGCAGGTTTCTCCAAGGACCAGCTCTCTGTCTCGATTGAAGACACGCAGCTGGTGATCCGCGGGCGGCAGATCGACGAACCTGACCGGGAATTCCTGCATCGCGGAATCGCCACACGGCAGTTCCAGAGGTCATTTGTCCTGGCAGAGGGCATCGAGATAACGGGCGCGGAACTCGACAACGGGCTGCTGCACGTCAACGTGAAACGGCCGGTGGTCGAAACCCAGACACGCACCATTGAAATTCGGACCGCAGCTTCTCAGCAACGCCCGCAGCAGCGCGCCGATATCAGGGCGATCGATATAGAACCGGAAGAAAAAGCGTCTTAGGCCCTATCCGCACAGTCTCTGAGCGGCCCATCCGGGCCATCCGGATAGTAAAAGTGGAGCAGTAGAATGCATACTCGTGTAGCAGAATTTAACCCGATGTCCCCGACCGATTTTGAAATGCTCGGCATCGACCATGTCGCCTATGTCAAAGAGGTTTCAGACGGAAAGTCCCGCAAATACGCCGTCTATGCGGCGAATGGCGCTGAAATCGCCCTGATGGAAGCCGACCGGGAGGTGACGTTCGCCGCCGTTCGTCAGAACCACATGGAACCCGTCAGCGTTCATTAGGCCGGCAAGGTTTTGGCTGGGGTGGCGGCCTCTCAGGCGGCCCGGCTCTGATCGCCGGTGGTGAGCAGGGAATACAGCCTGTCCGGGCTGGCGGCGGCGCGAAGCTTTTCGCAATGGGCCGTGTTCCGCAATATACGTGAAATCCTGGCAAGGGCCTTAAGATGGTCTGCGCCGGCCGATTCGGGCGCAAGCAACAGAAAAATCAGATCGACCGGTTCGTTATCGACGGCATCGAAATCGATCGGTTTCTCGAGCCGCGCAAAACAGCCGTAGAGTTTTTCCAGATCAGGCAGTTTTCCGTGCGGGATTGCGATACCGCAGCCGACCCCGGTTGTGCCGAGGCGCTCCCGCTCCAGCAGAACGTCCAGAACGGCGCGTTCGGCAATGCCCGTTGCCGCAGACGCCTTGCGCGCGAGCTCCTGAAGGGCCTGCTTCTTGCTGGATGCCTTGAGCGACGTCACAACGCAGCGCTGATTAAGAATATCTTCGATTTCCATTACGCGATCTTTCCGCAGCCGTCAGGCTGCCTGGCCGTCCGTCTCCGGATCCACCCAGCCGATATTCCCGTCACGGCGCTGGTAGACGACGTTTACCCGGCCATTGCCGGCGTTCAGAAAGACCAGCGCCGAGCGGTCTGCCAGATCCAGCCGCATGACGGCCTCACTGACCGAAAGCGTTTCAAGTTCGGACGTTGTCTCTGCGATGATGATGGGGTTGTCGCCCGCTTCCTCGAGACCTGAATCCTGATCGTTATCATCGTCTGATTCCGCCGGCGGGGCGATAATATAACGCTGCGCATTCCGGGGATTTTGTTTCGCTTCGGATTTTTCCTTGCGATTGTGATCGCGAAGCCGCCGCTTGTATCGCCGCAGGCGCTTTGCGATGCGCTCAAGCGCGAGATCGAAGGCAGCATGCGCCGTCGCCCCTTCGCCATGCGACTGAACGACAATGCCGCGGCCGGGGTGAACGGAAATATCGACTCTCAACCCTGCGCCTGCGCGCGATACGGTGACATTGGAATCGATGCCACTGTCGAAGTATTTATCGACGACGTCGTCCAGATGGCTCTCGGCATAGGCCGGAAAGGCTTCGCCGATATCGACCTGTTTTCCTGAAACTGTTACTTGCATGCACCGTTATCCGTTGGGCGAGAGCACCCTGAAACGTTGGGCTATAACGCCTGAAATTCAAGGGGCCCGAAAGGCTGTGAAGTCCGTTAACAATTAAAAAATTGAAACTCTCCGGATGGCGCATCACCGCCGCCTTTCAAGGTCGCGGAAAATAGCATCGAAGACAGCTTAGTCAATACTGACCGGTGCGGCCAGCCCCCAGGCCCGCCTAGACCTGCAGGGACTTTTCCCGGCGCCGCTGTACCGAAGACGGGATATGCATTGCATCGCGGTATTTTGCCACAGTCCGGCGTGCGATATCGATCCCCTCGTCGCGCAGAATGTCCACGATGCGATCGTCCGACAGAACGCTTTCATGGGTTTCGCGGTCAATCAGGGCCTTGATCCGGAACCGGATCGATTCGGCCGACCTCGATGCAACGCCCTCACCCTGACCAATGGCCGAATTGAAGAAGTATTTCATCTCGAAAATACCGCGGCTCATGCCGAGATACTTGTTCGCAGTGACCCGGCTGACGGTACTTTCATGCACGCCAACGACCTCGGCGACATCGCGCAGGGTCAGCGGTTTGAGGTATTCGACACCGTCCTCGAAAAACGCCTCCTGCTGAACAACCAGCTCCGAGGCAACCTTCAGGATCGTTTCCGCGCGCTGATGAAGCGCCCGGACAAGCCAGTTTGCAGACTGGAATCGGTCGCTGAGGAATTCCTTGTCGTCCTTGGAGCGCCCGTGTTTGCGGACGATCGAGTAATAGCGGTTATTGACGAGCACGCGCGGCATCACGTCGGCATTCAGTTCGACCAGCCAGCCGGACGCGTTTCGGCGCACGAACACGTCGGGAACGACCGGTTGGGCGACATCGTGATCGAAGCTGGACGCGGGCCGCGGATTGAGTTCCTTGATCTCGGTGACCATCTGCAGCAGGTCTTCGTTATCGACCCCGCAGAGTTTGCGCAGCTGCGCGAATTCGCGTCTGGCCAGGAGTTCGAGATTGTCGAGCAGGGCCTGCATCGCCGGATCGAGCCGGTTTTTTTCACGCAGTTGCAGGGCAAGGCATTCGGACAGCGATCGCGCAAAAATGCCCGGCGGGTCGAATTGCTGGCATCTCGCGAGCGTTTCGGCGACGCGGTCGATTGTGCACCCGAGCGCAATCGCGACCGGCTCCAGCGAGCCCGAAAGCCAGCCGTTGTCATCGAGCATTTCCATCAGACGGCCGGCGATCATCACGTCCGTCGGGTCCTGCAGGTCGATATTGATCTGGCCGATCAGGTGATCCCGCAGCGTTATCTCCTCGGCCGCGACGTTCTCCATGCCGGTGAGTTCATCGTCAAAGCCACTACCGCCGCTGCCCGGCGTATTCCAAAGCAGGCCTTCGCCCTCCCCTTCACCGCCGGGAGACGCTCCGTCGGAAGCGGATTCGGGCTCGTAAACATTTTCGTAGTCGGTATCGAGCGCGCGCTCGTCGTCACCCATACTCTCGGACGTCGCGTGATCAGATGCATCGGGGACCAGATCTGAATCGTCGAAAGACGGATCATCGGGGGATACAGCGTCGCCGTCGCCGCCATCGGAGTCGTCGGCGCCGGAATCAAGATCTGCAGAATCGGCGGATGTATCGCTAGACGGCAGATCCGAATCCCCTTCAAGGCCGCCATCCGCGTCTTCCCGCTCCAGCAGCGGGTTCTGCTCGGTTTCCTGCTCGATGTAATCCGTTAGCTCAACATTGGACATCTGCAGCAGCTTGATTGCCTGCTGCAGTTGAGGCGTCATTACCAGAGATTGGCTCTGACGCAGATCCAATCGCGGTCCGAGCACCATAAAGGCTTATCCTACATACACTCAGAGATGTCTTACAGACTGAATCTTTCGCCAAGGTAAACGCGTCTAACATCCTTGTGCGCCACAATCTCGGAGGGCGCACCCTCCATCAAAACCGCGCCGTCATGCAGGATATAAGCCCTGTCGACGATATCGAGCGTTTCCCTGACGTTATGATCCGTGATCAACACGCCGATGCCCCGGTCCTTGAGATGCGCAACAAGGTTCCTGATATCGTCCACGGCGATGGGGTCGATGCCGGCGAAGGGCTCGTCGAGAAGCATAAAGCTCGGGTCGGACGCCAATGCCCTGGCGATCTCGACCCGGCGGCGCTCGCCGCCCGACAGCGCGAGAGATGGGGTTCGGCGCAGATGGCTGACAGAAAATTCGGCAAGGAGCTCCTCGAGCCTGGCTTCGCGCCGGGCCGGATTGTCATCGGTGACTTCCAGAACCGCCCGAATATTGTTTTCGACCGTCATGCCGCGAAAAATCGACGCCTCCTGGGGCAGATATCCTACGCCCAGCCGCGCGCGCCGATACATCGGCAGCCCGGTCACATCATGACCGTCAAGCGCGATCGAACCGTAGTCAGGGGCAATCAGCCCGGTCACGATGTAGAAGCAGGTTGTCTTGCCCGCGCCGTTCGGGCCGAGAAGGCCGACGACCTCCCCCCGGTTCAGGTTCATGCTGACTTCGCGCAACACCGGACGTTTCTTGAAACGCTTCCCGATCTTGCGAATCTGGAGACCGTCATTTTCAGCAACAAGTCGCGGTACATCGGTGTCGGCCCGACCGTCAAGAACGTTGAACGGGGCATTCCCTGACGCGCCCCGCACCATTTTGTCCGTATCCTTCACTGCGCCCCCTGGGTAGTCTTGCGATCGCCGGTTGCCGGTTTTTCGACAGTGCCGGGCGTAAAAATGCCACGAACACCGCCGCCCCTACCGAACAACCGGCTGACACCGGTATTCAAATTCACTTCTGCGTACTCGCCATTCAACTGGTTTGTACCACGCGTAATCTTAACCGATCCTGTCAATTTCGCGATACCGGTTTCAACGTCATAAATGCCACGGTTCGAGCGGACGATTTCATCCGGTGTCGTTATCACAACATTGTCGAAAGCATCCACCTGACGCACCCGCGATTTTCCTTTCGCGTCTTTGAAAAAATGGGCGGTCAGCACATCGGCCCTCAATCGGTTCTCCCCCCGCTGGGCAATGGCATTGCCGCGCGCTACGGCAAGATTTCGCTTTTCCCAGTATTCAAGGCTGTCCCGCGCCGTGATCCGGTCCGTCTCGGTTTCCATCCGCACATTGCCGGTCAGGACCAGGATACCGTTATCGACATCGTAAACGCCCGTGTCGCCGAAGGCGCTCTGCGTCGTGGATACGATCCGCACATTATTCTCGGCATCGATACGCCAGATCGCCGTACCGCCGTCCTGTTTTTCCCGGTAATAGGCGGTCAGCGTGTCCGCATGGACGGCGACGTCACCCTGGGCGGCGCGGGCATTCCCGCGCGCAATATAGGCCTTCGTTTTTTGCTGCCACTCGATCCCTTCATCGGCATTTATTTCAAGGGGCGTATCGCGCGACTGGCCCGGCAGGCCGATCCCCTGAGTCTGGGCCATGACGGGAAGCGATAGTGTCGTTGCGGCGAACGCGGAAAGGATCAGCGCCAGTCCTGCCCAACGCGATGACATCGACGTCTTTCGATACAATACCGTCATTGGGGCCGTCATTTGGATGCGCCGGGTTTGGGTGCATCGGGATACACCAGCAAGCGTGATTTGCCGGTAAAAAATATGCTGTCCCCCGTGCCGGCGATCCGGAACCCTTCGGCCTCGATCGTCCCGAAGGGCCCCTGACCGCGAATCGGCGAATCACCGCTCGCCGCCGACGTACTGAAGTTGAGCCGCGCCTCCGCCGTCTGGAACTCGTATCCTTCGTCGTGGAAAAGATCGACCCCGCCGGAGAGGTCGAGGATTTCCTCATCCCGCCGGAAAATACCCTTCGGCGCAGCGATCGCGACCCACGAATCGCCCGCAAGCGTCACATCGGCCTTTGGCTTTACAAGCTTTACGCCGTTATCGTCGCTGCCTGCCTGTACGACGGATTCGGCGGTGATGGAAAACGGGCGGTTCTCGCTATCGACGCCGGTGAAGCGCGCGTTGACAACACGCTGACCGCCGGCCGTTTCGATTTTCACGTCGGACAGGCCGATCGCAAATTTTTCGGGTGTCGATTTAAGTTCCGGCCAGACCACCACCAGCATGATGAAAATACCGGCGATCAGGGGAAGGAGGTATTTCGCAAGGCGGACGAAGCGGCTGTATCCCGACCGGTAATACGGCAACTGCCCGTCCCCCATGACGGCCGCTACAGGGGTTTTTGAGCTTGCCGCATCTGATGCGGCGCGCAGGGGAGCCGCCATGGCTCAGGAAAGGCCTTTTCGCAGAACGTCGTGGATATGAACAATCCCGACCGGAACGCCATCGGACACAACGAAATAATTCGTGATCTTGTTCTCGTTCATCATCGCCAGTATCTGCGCGGTCAGAATGTTCTCGCTGACCGCTTTGGGGTCAGGGGTCATTACCTCGGCGGCCGTCATCGCCAGAATATCATTTTCCATGTGTCGGCGGAGGTCACCGTCCGTGATGATGCCGACCAGCTTTCCGGCCGGCGACAACACGCCGACACAACCGAAACGCTTGGCCGTCATTTCGATTAGGGTCTCGATCATCGGCGAAGCGAGCTTGACCAGCGGCATCTCGTCTCCCGACCGCATCACATCAGCTGCGATCGTCAGACGCGACCCCAGCTGCCCCCCGGGATGGAGCAGACGAAAATCTTCCGGAGAGAACCCGCGGCGTTCGAGAAGCGCAACCGCAATCGCGTCGCCGAGCGCCAGCATCACCGTCGTCGATGTCGTCGGCGCCAGGCTGAGCGGGCAGGCCTCGGGGCTGTCCGGGATCACCAGCGGCACGTCAGCCGCGTTCGACAGCGCGCTGTCCGCCTTGCCGGTCACCGAAATCAGCGGAATACGCTTCAGTTTCGCATAGGCGACGATATCCGACAGCTCGGCGGTCTCGCCGGAATTCGACAGCGCGATCACGGCATCGCTCGCCGTTATCATGCCCAGATCGCCATGACTGGCTTCACCCGGATGCACATACTGGGCGGGCGTTCCCGTCGATGCGAGTGTCGCGGCGATCTTGGTCGCGATATGGCCGCTTTTGCCCATTCCGGTGACGATAACCCGTCCGGAAACGCCTGCGATCAGATCGATCGCTTTCGAAAAACCGTCATCAAGGGCATCAGATAGAGCACGCAGGCCGCCGATCTCGGTCTCGAGCACGCGCCGGGCGGACCTGAGCGCCGCCTCTGCGTCATTGGCCGTCATACCCAAAATTGCACTCTCTCTCTATCAACCATCATCGCGCCCGGAGAATCCTGTCGGGAAATTTCAATCAGGTATCGTATCCGATTCCGCCGAATCCGGCGACCCCCAACACGTATATGCCGGTTCCGGCCCGATCCGCCGCGACGCTGCCGCACCGGCAGCGTCTGCCCGGTGATATGGGATTAGTGGGCAAAAATATCGAGCTCCGGCCACCCGGCGAGATCGAGCGCAGCGCGATGCGGCAGGAACTCGAAACAGGCCCGGGCCATCTCCGTCCGGCCTTCCCGTTCGAGCATGACGTCGAGCTTCTCCATCAACGCGTGAAGATAGAGTACATCGGACGCCGCGTAGGTCACCTGCTGGTCCGTGAGCGTATCTGCACCCCAATCCGAGGATTGCTGCTCCTTCGACAAATCGACACCAAGCAATTCGCGGCACAGATCCTTCAGACCGTGGCGGTCGGTATAGGTGCGCACCAACTTGGAGGCGATTTTCGTGCAGTAAACCGGCGCGGCAGGAACGCCGAGAAAGTTGTCCATGACCGCGATGTCGAAGCGGCCGAAGTGGAACAGCTTGAGAATATCGGGATCAGCGAGAAGCGCGCATAAATTGGGCGCATTGAATCCACCGGTCGAGAATTTTACGAGATGGGCGTTGCCGTCGCCGGACGATAGCTGCGCCACGCATAACCGGTCACGATGGGGGTTGAGCCCCATGGTCTCGGTATCTATGGCGACGACAGGACCGAGATCCAGGCCATCCGGTAAATCCCCGTGGTGGAGTTCTATCGCCACGATCCGTCCGTTCTTTTCAACATCTATCCAGAAAGGTGGTGCCCAGGAGAAGACTCGAACTTCCACGACCTTGCGGCCACTGGCACCTGAAGCCAGCGCGTCTACCAATTCCGCCACCTGGGCATTCGTTTCGCCGGTATCAGCAAAACGAAGCGTGGGTATGCAATTCGGCCCCGGCGTTGTCAACAGCTTTTGCCGTTTTGGTTGACGCCATATGCAGCACTCTTTAATAGCCCCGGTAACGTGACTGGTACGCAATTGTCGGAGGCTCTTAGCAGATGGATGTCGTAACCGTATTCGGCGCGTCCGGTTTCATCGGTCGCTACGTCGTCGGCGAAATTGCGAAATCCGGCGCGCGAGTCCGCGCGGCCGTCCGGCGACCGGACCGGGCGAGCTTTCTGAAACTCATGGGGGATGTCGGCCAGATCACGCCCATCGCAGCCAATATCCGCGACGACGCTTCTGTCGCCGCCGCCATCGACGGCGCCGATACGGTTATCAATCTGGTGGGTATTCTCTTTCCCGGCAGCAAACAGACCTTCGAGAGCCTCCAGGCCGATGGCGCCCACCGGGTGGCGCGCGCGGCAAAGGCCGCCGGCGTGGAACGGCTCATCCAGGTCTCTGCGATCGGCGCGGACGCCGAATCGGAATCGGCCTATGCATCGACAAAGGGAATCGGCGAGAAGCTCGTGCAGGAGACGTTTCCGGGTGCGAGCATCGTCCGGCCGAGCATCATCTGCGGGCCTGAAGACGATTTCTTCAACCGGTTTGCAGCGCTCGCCCGGTTCACCCCGGCCCTGCCCCTGATCGGGGGAGGCCACACGAAATTCCAGCCGGTTTATGTGGGCGACGTCGCAGACGCCATCGCGGCTATCTGCAGGGAGCCGAAATCCGCCGGTGCGATATACGAACTGGGCGGGCCGCGGATATACAGTTTCCGTGAGCTGATGGAGATCGTACTGGAGGAAATCGACCGCAAGCGCCTGCTGGTGCCGGTACCGTTTCCGATTGCCATCGCACAGGCCGCCGTTCTCGAACTGGCGTTCCTGGTGCCCAAAATGCTGAATCTCGGCGCGAACCCGCCGGTAACGGTCGATCAGGTCAAACTGCTGCGCCATGACAACGTGGTCTCCGGCGAGCTTCCGGGTCTTGAGGATCTGGGTGTGGATGCAACGGCGCTGGAGACCATTGTGCCGGCATACCTGCGCCGTTTCCGGCGCGGCGTCTGGCATACCTGATAATGCTGCGATAGTCCGCGCCGAACGCTTCACCCACGAATCGGCCCCGCAACCCCGAAACGGCCGGACTTCCTGCTGTGGCTTTCTAGTTATATGCCCAGGCGAGAATCGCGACGCCGAGGAAAAGCCGGTAGATAACGAACGGCGTGAAGCTCGCCGTCCTCAGCCAGCTCATCATCAGAACGATGGCGATAAACGCCGCGACAAATGCCATCGCGCCCGCGACGATGGCATCGGCGAGGACATGCTGGGCATCGTCTTCGATCAGTTTGAGGGTCGCCGCACCGCCTGCGGCGAGAATGGCCGGGATCGACATCAGCATCGAGAAACGCGCCGCATCCGTCCGTTCGAAGCCGAGCCAGCGCGCCATCGTAATCGTTGTGCCGGCGCGGCTTGCGCCCGGGATCAGGGCAAAGACCTGGGCGATGCCGATAATCAGCCCCCGCCCCCACGTCATGTGTTCGACCCGGTTGATTGTCACCGTGAACCGGTCGGCGATGTACAGCAGAACGCCGAAGCCGATCGTCGCCCAACCCACGACGACGGCGCTTCGCAGCATGTCGCCGACATGCGTGAAGACGAGCCCGCCGACAATCACCACCGGAACCGTCGCAATGATGAGATGGGCCGTCAGCTTCAGGCCGGGATTCCGGCGCACGTTGCCGGGCTTGCAGAGACCTTTGAGCATCGTCCAGATATCGCGCCACAGATAGGCCATCACGGCGCCGAGGGTCCCGACATGGACAGCAACATCGATCACGAGTCCCTGATCCTGCCATCCGGTAACGCTGGGGATCAGGATAAGGTGGCCTGACGAGCTGATCGGCAAAAATTCCGTCAGCCCCTGGATGAGGGCAATCACGGCAAGCTGAACGAGAGTCACGGGAATCTCCGGCGCTGAGATGGTTAACACGCCTATACTCCATGGTCTTCCCTAACACCAAGCAAAACAATTAGTCCCGTTTTGCGACTAATTTGCCTGAAACAGTCAGAAACAAATGCGCGTGGATTCTTGTGCGGCGGGACGAGAGGTTATTTTAGGTCAGTAACGATTACCTTGTAGGGGTTTTTTCCCTCGCGCCAGGGCGAAACCGGCGTTATAATGGTGCCAATCTGGAAATTCGAACTGAGGCGCATCGCGCGGATTCGTGCGATGCGAAGGGAATTCATGCCCAGCAAACTGCTGAAATTCGTCGACCTGGCACAGAAGACGCCCGAAAAACGCGCCGCGGAGGCGCGCCGCCGGGATTTCGCAGAGATTTACAACCGGTTCGACCCGGATGCCGCCGCCGCTCAGGCCAGCAGGTGTTCGCAATGCGGCATTCCGTTCTGCCAGGTTCATTGTCCGGTGCACAACAATATTCCCGACTGGCTTATGCTGACGGCGGAAGGCCGCCTGGAGGAGGCGTATGAGGTCTCCGCCGCGACCAACAACCTGCCGGAAATCTGTGGCCGCATCTGTCCGCAGGACCGCCTGTGCGAAGGCAACTGCGTTATCGAACAATCGGGCCACGGTACCGTCACCATCGGATCGGTCGAGAAATACATCACCGACACCGCCTTCGAGCGGGGCTGGGTGAAGCCGGTATCGCCGCCGCGGGAGCGTGACGAATCGATCGGCATCATCGGCGGCGGCCCCGCCGGCATGGCGGCCGCCGAGCAGCTCCGCCGCAAAGGCTATGCCGTTCACGTCTACGACCGTTACGACCGCATCGGCGGCCTGATGATCTATGGCATCCCCAACTTCAAGCTTGAAAAGCACATCGTCGCGCGGCGCGTGAGCCTGCTGGAACAGGGCGGCGTGGTCTTTCATACGAACTTCGAGGTCGGGCGGGACGCAACCCTTCAGGAGCTCCGCGACCGCCACGACGCGGTGCTGATCGCAACCGGCGTCTACAAGGCCCGCGACATCAAGGTCCCGGGCGTCGGGCTCGACAACGTCGTGCCCGCGCTCGACTTCCTGGTCGCATCGAACCGCAAGGGCCTGAACGATCATGTCCCGGCATTCGACGACGGCAGCCTGAACGCACTCGGCAAGAACGTGGTCGTGGTCGGCGGCGGCGACACGGCGATGGATTGCGTCCGCACCGCCGTCCGCCAGGGCGCGAAATCAGTTACCTGCCTGTACCGGCGCGACCGGGTCAACATGCCAGGGTCGCGCCGCGAGGTGCAATACGCCGAGGAAGAAGGCGTGACCTTCGACTGGCTGGCAGCCCCCGAAGCGTTCCTCGGAGACACCTCTGTTTCCGGCGTGCGGGCCCAGCGCATCCATCTCGGCGTTCCCGATGCATCGGGACGCCCGACGCCGGAGCGTATCCCCGGTTCAAGCGATACCGGCGATGCGGATCTCGCGATCATGGCGCTGGGCTTCGATCCTGAAGACCTGCCGGCCCTGTTCGATGCGCCCGAGCTTCAGGTCACCAAATGGGGAACGGTACGGATCAACCACCGCACCATGATGACCAATCTGGACGGCGTCTTCGCCGCGGGCGACATCGTGCGCGGCGCCTCGCTCGTCGTCTGGGGTATCCGTGACGGGCGCGACGCTGCGGAGAGCATCCACACATACGTCCAGGCGACGGCCGCCACAGCGGTTGCAGCGGAGTGAACGAGATGAACCCAGACAGCCGGAAAACCAGCGCTGCGGCGCAGTTTTTGGAGAGATACGAGCGCGATGCGGCGCGCCTGCGCGACGAGGCGATGGTCGATGTGGAGGCGCGCGACGCCTGCGGCGTGGGCCTGATCGCCGCCATCGACGGCGAACCGAGCCGCCAGGTCGTGGAAGCCGGCATCGAAGCGCTGAAAGCGCTGTGGCACCGCGGCGCGGTGGATGCGGACGGCATGACCGGCGACGGCGCGGGAATCATGGTGGAAATTCCGCAAGCCTTCTTCCGGAACCACGTATCGCGCACCGGCCACACGGCGAGCGAAGGCCCGATCGCGGTCGGCATGATATTCCTGCCGCGCACCGATCTCGAGGCACAGGAACGCTGCCGGTTCATCGTCGAATCGGAGATCCTCAAATTCGGCTATCCGATTTACGGCTGGCGTCAGGTGCCGATCGATCACACCGCCCTGGGCGAAAAAGGCAACAGCACCCGCCCGGAGATCGAACAGATCATGATCGAAGGTCCGGTCGATGCCGACATGAAGAAACTGGAGCGCGACCTGTACGTTATCCGCCGGATTATCGAGAACCGGGCGCGCGCCGAGAACATCCGTGATTTCTATATCTGTTCGCTGAGCTGCAGGACCCTGATCTACAAGGGAATGTTCCTCGCCGAACAGCTCTCCGCATTCTATCCGGACCTTCTGGACGAACGTTTCGTGTCCCGCTTTGCGCTCTATCATCAGCGGTATTCGACAAACACGTTCCCTACCTGGCGCCTCGCCCAGCCATTCCGGATGCTCGCCCATAACGGTGAGATCAATACGCTGTCGGGTAATGCCAACTGGATGCAGAGCCACGAAACCCGTCTCGAAAGCGAAGTTTTCGGCCAGCACATCAACGACCTGAAGCCGGTCATCGCGCCGGGCAATTCGGATTCCGCCTCTCTCGACAACGCGTTCGAACTGCTTGTGCATGGCGGCCGGTCGGCGCCAATGACCAAATGCCTGCTGATCCCGGACGCCTGGTCCAACAAGACGACGATGAGCCAGGAACTGCGCGACTTCTACAGCTATTGCAACTGTGTGATGGAACCGTGGGACGGCCCCGCCGCGATCACCGCGACGGACGGCAGATGGGTGCTCGGCGCCGTCGACCGGAACGGTCTGCGTCCCATGCGCTATACGATCACCGTTGACGGGCTTCTGATCATGGGGTCGGAAGCGGGCATGGTGCCGGTGCGCGAAACGGAGATCATCGAAAAAGGCAGGCTCGGTCCGGGCCAGATGATCGCCGTCGATCTTGCCGGGGGCAAACTCTACCACGATGCCGAACTGAAGAATTTGCTGGCGACCGCGCATCCGTTCGGCGAGTGGGTGCAGAACATAAAAGAGATCGACGATGTCATCCGCCCGGAAGAAGCCGCCGAGGCGGAATATTCGGGCGAGGAATTGCGGCGTCGGCAGGTGGCCGCCGGCTACACCCTCGAAGAGCTTGAACTGCTTCTTCAGCCGATGGTCGAGGATGCGAAAGAAGCCGTCGGCTCGATGGGCGACGACACGCCGCTTGCCGTATTGTCCGACGGCTATCGGGGGCTGCATCATTTCTTCCGGCAATCGTTCAGCCAGGTCACGAATCCGCCGATCGACTCGCTTCGGGAATACCGGGTGATGGGTCTCAAGACCCGGCTCGGCAATCTCGGCAATATTCTGGATGAAGACGAAAGCCAGACACGTCTTTTGCAGCTTGAGAGCCCGGTCCTGTCCAATGCAGGGTTCGACGCCATGCGGCAACTGATGGGCGACGCCGCGGTAGAGCTGGACTGCACGTTCCGGGCCGAGAAGGGCGAACACGCGCTGCGCCGTGCATTGTACAAGCTTCAACGGGTTGCCGAAGATGCCGTGCGCGGCGGGGCGGCGCACCTGATCCTGTCCGACAAGGGTATCGGACCGGGTCGTGCGGCCATTCCGATGATCCTGGCAACCGCCGCCGTGCACACGCATCTGGTCAGCGAGGCGCTGCGGACCTACACGTCCATAAACGTTCGCAGCGCCGAATGCCTGGACACCCACTACTTCGCCGTCCTGATCGGCGTCGGCGCTTCGACCGTCAATGCCTACCTGGCGCAGGAGACGATCATCGACCGGCATCGCCGCGGCCTGTTCGGCGAACTGTCCCTGTATGACTGCGTCCGGCGATATCGCGAAGCGGTCGACCAGGGCCTGCTCAAGATCATGTCCAAGATGGGCATCTCGGTCCTCGCGAGCTACCGGGGCGCCTACAAGTTCGAGACCGTGGGTCTCAGCCGCTGGCTGGTATCGAGCTATTTCCCGGGCATGACGTCACGTATTTCCGGGATCGGCCTCGCCGGTCTGCAACTGAAGGCGCGGGAGCTTCACGAACGGGCCTTTGACGAATCCGTCACGGCGCTGCCGGTGGGCGGGCTCTATCGTTACCGCCGCAGCGGCGAGACCCATGGCTTCGAAGGAACCCAGATTCATATCTTGCAGGAAGCGGTCGCAACGGATTCATACGCGACCTACAAGAAGTATGCAGAGGCGGTCCGCCAGGCGCCGCCGATCAGCCTGCGCGACCTGATGGAATTCGACCCGAAACACGGCCCCGTCCCGATCGAGGAAGTCGAATCGATCACCGACATCCGCAAGCGCCTTGTATCGCCGGGTATCTCGCTGGGGGCGCTCAGTCCGGAGGCGCATGAAACCCTGTCGATCGCCATGAACCGTATCGGAGCCAAATCCGATTCCGGAGAAGGCGGCGAGGATTCATCCCGCTACAGGCCCCGCGCCAATGGCGACAACCCGTCCAGCGCGATCAAGCAGGTCGCCTCCGGACGGTTCGGCGTGACCGCGGAATACCTGAACAACTGCCGCGAGATCGAGATCAAGGTGGCGCAGGGCGCAAAGCCGGGCGAAGGCGGACAGCTGCCCGGCATCAAGGTGTCGGAGATGATCGCGAAGCTCCGCCATTCAACGCCGGGCGTCACGCTTATTTCACCGCCGCCCCATCACGATATCTATTCGATCGAGGATCTGGCGCAGCTCATATACGATCTGAAACAGATCAATCCGGACGCCAAGGTCTGCGTGAAACTGGTTTCCCAGACCGGGATCGGCACGATCGCCGCCGGCGTCGCAAAAGCCCATGCCGATGCCATTCTCGTATCCGGCCATTCCGGCGGTACCGGCGCCAGCCCGCAATCATCGATCAAGTATGCCGGCCTGCCCTGGGAAATGGGCTTGTCCGAAGTTCATCAGGTGCTGACGCTGAACCAGCTTCGCCACCGCGTGGTGCTGCGTACCGACGGCGGGTTCAAGACCGGTCGCGACGTGGTCACCGCCGCGCTGCTGGGCGCGGAGGAATTCGGGATCGGCACAGCCTCGCTTGTCGCGATGGGCTGCATCATGGTGCGCCAGTGTCATTCCAACACCTGCCCGGTCGGGGTCTGCACGCAGCACGACAAGCTGCGGGAGAAATTCGTCGGCACACCGGAGAAGGTCGTCAACCTGTTCAGTTTCATCGCAGAGGAAGTACGAGAGATACTCGCCTCTCTCGGCGCGCGGTCGCTGAACGAGGTTATCGGCCACACGGAACTGCTGATGCAGGTCAGCCGCGGCAGCCCCCATCTTGACGACCTCGATCTCAATCCGCTGCTGGTGCAGGCCGATCCGGGCGATGCCGCCCATTACTGCACGATCGAGGGCCGCAACGAGGTGCCGGAATCGCTGGACGCCCTGATGATAGAAGACGCCCGGCCCGCGCTGGACGGCGGCGAAAAAATGCAGCTGCAGTACAATGTGCGCAATACCCAGCGGGCCATCGGCACCAGGCTGTCGTCGCTGATCACGCGCCGCTTCGGGATGCATGGCCTGCAGCCGGGACATATCACAGTCCGGCTGCGCGGATCCGCCGGTCAGTCGCTTGGCGCATTCGCCGTGCAGGGGCTGAAGCTCGAAGTCCTGGGCGACGCGAACGATTATGTCGGCAAGGGGCTTTCGGGCGGCACCATCGTCGTCCGGCCGCCCACCGCCGCACCGCGCAAATCGAACGAAAACACGATCATCGGCAACACCGTTCTGTATGGCGCCACCGGCGGCAAGCTGTTTGCGGCAGGCCAGGCAGGCGAACGCTTTGCGGTTCGCAATTCGGGCGCCGAAGTCGTCGTGGAGGGCTGCGGTTCGAACGGCTGCGAATACATGACCAACGGTATCGCCGTGATCCTCGGCCCGGTGGGCGATAATTTCGGCGCCGGCATGACGGGTGGCATGGCCTTTGTCTATGATTTCGACGACAGCTTCACCGATCACGTCAATGATGACACCGTCATGTACCAGCGCATTCAGACACCCTATTGGGAGAATGTCCTGAAACGGGCCGTCGAGGAACACCGCGCAGAAACCCAGTCGGCCTTTGCCGAGCGGATGCTGAACCACTGGCACACGGAGATCGATAGATTCTGGCAGATCATTCCGCTGGAGATGATCGATCGCTACGAGCAGCCGGTCAGGGGGTCGGAGAACGATGCCGTCGTCCCCGCTGCAGGTTAGGCGTTTCCGCGACGCACCGGTTTAGGTAGACTGCCGGCAATGCGTACGCTTTATCACCTTTGGCTTTCCCCTTTCAGCCGCAAGATCCGCATCGCGCTGGCGGAGAAGAAGCTCGACTTTGAACTGAAAGCGGAAAATCCGGCCGAACGCCGCGCGGAGTTCCTGGCGCTGAACCCCGCCTGCGACGTGCCGGTTCTCGTCGAGGATAGCGGCCCGGTCATCTCCAACTCGGCGGCAATCTGCGAATACCTCGAAGAAATATGCCCCGACCCGCCGCTCTATCCGGGCGGCCCGTCGGAACGCGCGGAAATCAGACGCCTGATCGCCTGGTTCGATATCAAGTTCAATGTCGAGGTAACCAACAACCTGGTCGGCGAAAAGCTGATGAAGCGCCTGTTGCGGCAGGGCGCGCCGGATTCCAGGGCCATTCGCGCCGGCCGCGAAAACTTTCACATTCATATGGACTACATCGCCTGGCTGACCGAGCGACGGAACTGGCTGGGCGGTGACGAGTTTTCCATGGCCGATGTGGCAGCGGGGGCACACCTGTCCTGTCTCGACTACATCAACGACGTGCCATGGGCGGATCATGAGCCGGCACGCGAATGGTACGCGCGGCTGAAATCCCGTCCCTCCTTCCGGGCGATCCTTGCCGATCATATCCCGGGCGAGCCGCCGCCGAAGCATTACGCCGATCTGGACTTTTAGACGCCGCTGAAAAGACGCGTTATGAGTGTCTGACCCGATCCGGTCAGGAAATACGGTCGACCGAATCCCGGATGATATCCGCGGTGCGCCGGTAATGCTCCATCAGACCCTCCACCGCGCGTTCGGCATTCCGGCTGACGGCGGCATCCATGATAGCCTTGTGCTCGT
>JAYOMI010000027.1:33211-38751 GCA_038120765.1 Rhodospirillaceae bacterium | reverse complement strand
GGCATAGGCATAGACGTAAAACGGCGAGTGGATGAAATGCGGGATGTAGGTCCAGAAGCTGCGGTAATGGTCGTCGAAACGAATCGCCGGGCCCAAGCTTTCTGCCTGCACCGCCATCCAGATGTCGCCGATGGCCGCCGGCGTCAGGTCGATGATGATCTTGTTGTCCTTTTCGCACAGCGCGGCGTTGTGCTTGTGCGCGCCGGCGGACGTCGCATCGAATACGACCGCGATGTCTTTCCATTCGGGCATTTTTGTCAGCCCGTCCAGACCTTCATGGGTCGCCGCGAAACCGAACTTCTTGGCGCGCGCCAGTCCGTCGGACTCCGGATCTATACCGACCATCACACCCATCTCGAGGGTTTCGGACGTGCGCATGATTTTGATCATCAGATCGGTCCCGATGTTGCCGGATCCGACGATTGCGACCTTTGCTTTGCTGGCCATCTATATCCTCAATTCAAATCAGTCAGAGAAAGCGGCGCGGACGCTGCCGAGCCCCGAAATACGTGCTTCGATCACTTCGCCCGGGCCGATGGGCGCCATCGGGCCGAGAGCGCCGGTCATGATCACATCGCCTGCCATGAGCGGCATGCCGACATCGACCATCTTGCGGGCAAGCCAGACCGCCGCGTTCAGCGGATTACCGAGGCAGGCGACGCCAGCTCCGACGGAAACCTGTTCGCCCTTGTTTTCCATGACCATGCCGCACATCCGCAAATCGACGTCATCGAGCAGGACGGGCCGGGTGCCGAGAACGATCATCCCGGAGGACGCGTTGTCGGCGATGGTGTCCAGGATGTTGATGTCCCAGTTGGCAATACGGCTGCCGACCACTTCGATGGCGGGCAGGGCGTAGGCGGTCGCACCTATGAGGTCGAGGAGGGTGATCTGTTCCCCGTCGAGGTCTTCGGCGAGAACCAGCGCTACTTCGGCCTCGGCCTTCGGCTGGGCGACCGATTTGAAATCGATCTCGTCGCCGTCGATCACGGCCATGTCGGCATAGATGATACCGTAATCGGGCTGGTCGACCCCGAGCTGGGTCTGCACGGCCTTCGCGGTCAGGCCGATCTTGCGGCCGATGACCCGGCGCCCTTCCTTTATCCAGAAATCGGTATTCGTCTGCTGGATCGCATAGGCCGCGTCGATATCGCCCTTCGGCAGGACATCGCGGATCGGTTTGGTGGTCTTGCCGGTTTTCCAGGCAGTGCGGATACGCCGTGCTGCATCCGCGATCGCCTGTTCTTTTTTTGTCGCCTTTTTTGCTGCCATTTGCGCCTCTTATAGCTTGATGCAGATGTTTTTCTGCTCGGAGTAGAAATTCAGGGCGTGCTGTCCGCCCTCGCGACCGAAGCCGGAGAGCCCCATCCCGCCGAACGGCGTGCGGAGATCGCGGAGGAACCAGCAATTGACCCAGTTGATACCGGCTTCCATCGCCTGCGCTACACGATGCGCGCGGGCAAGGTTGGTTGTCCACACGGTAGACGCCAGACCATATTCGGTGTCATTCGCCATGGAGACCGCTTCTTCTTCGGTATCGAACGGCGTGATGTGGCAGACCGGGCCGAAAATTTCTTCCTTCTGAATGCGCGAATCCTCGCCAAGGCCGGTAAAGATCGTCGGCTCTACATAGGCGCCGTTGTCGCGATCATCGCCGAATTCGGGAATGCCGCCGCCGGTGACGACCGTGGCTCCCAGTTCCTTCGCCAGCTTGTAATAACCGATCACCTTGTCGCGGTGTTCGTAGCTGATCAGCGGGCCCATCTGCGTGTCGGCGTCTTCCGGGCGGCCGAGCTTCATGCCTTCCGCTTTTTCCTTCAGTGTGGCGACGAACTTGTCGAAGATCGGGCGTTCGACATAAACGCGCTCCGAACACAGGCAGACCTGCCCGCAATTCGCGAATACCGACCGCACGGTGCCTTCGATGGCGGCATCGAAATCCGCATCTGCGAAGACGATGGACGGGTTCTTGCCGCCAAGCTCGAAGGACAGCGCTTTCACGTTGTCGGATGCCGCGCGCATGATCGCACCGCCTGTCGTGGTTTCGCCCGTGAAGGTAATGGCGTTGATGCCGCGATGGGTGGTCATGAATTCGCCGGTGGACCCGGGGCCGAAGCCGTGAACCACGCTGAACGCACCGGCGGGCATGCCGGCCTCTTTCATGACCTCCGCGAGGAGGGTCGCCGTCGTCGGGGTTTCTTCGGAAGGTTTCAGGATAACCGCGTTGCCCGACGCCATGGCCGGCGCGATTTTCCAAGTCGAGAGCAACAGGGGCAGGTTCCAGGGGCTGATCACGCCGACCACGCCATGGGGCTGGCGGACGGAATAGTTGATCGCGCCCGCGCCGTCCGGCGTGTCCTGCTGGTAAGCTTCGGTGCCGACGGATTTGATGAGGTCGGCAAAGACCCGGAAATTCGCTGCGCCGCGCGGGATGTCCACGTGGCTTGCGAGCGAGCGGGGCTTGCCGGTGTCGAGGGTTTCGGCCTCGATGAATTCTTCGGACCGGGCGTCGATGCCGTCGGCCACGGCGTAGAGGATCTTGCAGCGGGCCTCGACCGGCATCTTGGCCCAGACCCTGGATGCTTTCTGCGCGGCGGCAACGGCGTCATCCACCATTTCCTTGGTGGCTTCGTGGACATATGACAGCAGCGTTCCGTCGACCGGGGTAATATTTTCGAAGGTGTTGCCGCTGGCGACGAATTCGCCACCGATGAAGTTTTTCAGTTCGCGGATATTGCCTGCCATCGCTGTCGCCATCATCGTCTCCCTGACGGACCCTGTGACGGGCCGTCTCTTCGGCTTGTGTTCAAGGATTTACAAGAGTTTTTGGGGCAGCACAGAGGGTGAGTCAAGCAAACGAAACGGGCAGGTCGATGACCCGCCCGTTTGAGCCGGTTTGCCGGCGGGAGTACTTACGCCGCGCCGTGTGCCTTCAGCCAGTCCGTCAACCTCTTCCAGCCGTCCTTGGCCGCCGCTTCGCGGTAGCTTGGCCGGTAGTCGGCATGGAATGCATGGGGCGCATCGGGATAGATCACGATCTCGACATTCGGATTGCCCGACGCTTTGACCTTGGCTTCCATCTGCTTGACGGTATCGACGGGGATCCCGCCGTCCTTGCCGCCATAAAGGCCGAGGATAGGGGCCTTGATCTTGCCGGCGACGTCGATCGGATGGGTCGGTGTATTCGGGTTCTGACCGCTGCCGACGACCCGGCCGTACCAGGCGACACCGGCTTTCACGTCCGGATTATGCGCGGCATACATCCAGACGATCCGGCCGCCCCAGCAGAAGCCGGTGATGGCCAGCTTGTCGGTGTCGCCATTATTGCGTCCTGCGAATTTCACGGCTGCGTCCAGATCGGACATCACCTGCTTGTCCGGCACCTTCGAGACGACTTCGCCGATAAGCTGCTTGATCTGTTTGAAGGTGTATTTCGATGCGTCGCCCTGGCGATGGTACATCTCCGGCGCAATGGCGAGATGCCCCTGCTTGGCGAGACGCCGGCAGACATCCTTGATGTGCTCGTGCACGCCGAAGATTTCCTGAACGACAAGAATAACCGGATGGTTCGTTCCCGTGGCGGGCATTGCCATATAGCCCGGAATACTGCCGTCGCTGGTCGGGATATTGATCATCCCGCCACGCAGGCCGTCCATGCTCGTCTTGATCATGGTTGCGCGTGCCGGACGCACAGACAGAGCGAGGCCCGACGTGACAGCGGCACCTGCTACAAACATCCGACGGGTTACGTTGGTTGCCGGCAGCATGCTTTTCAGGTCCGAAGACTGAAGGATCTCGTCCTTTGGGGGAGTGTTGTCCAGTGGCATATGAGTGTCTCCGATTTGTTCCGGAATTGAGGGTCAATAACAGGACGATACGTATGATTTATCGAGAGCGGATCAAATTTTTCAGGCTGAAACGTCGGTTGGTCAACGAACAGGGCCGTTGCCGTCAGTTGCTTTGCATCAAGGTTCGCGCTCGCTTCCGGATTTTGGTTCGTTTGTGAAGTTGGAAGAGAGTGAATCATGCAACCGGATGTAACCGCCTTTTTTGATGAAGCGACCAATACGGTCACTTATGTCGTCGTGGAGCCGACAGGGTCTCATTGCGCGATCATCGACCCGGTGCGTGACTACGATCCCAAATCCGGGAGAACCCGCTTTGACTCGGCTGACCGGGTTCTGGAATTCGTTCGGAAAAATAACCTGAAGGTGGACTGGGTCCTTGAAACCCACGCTCACGCGGACCATCTGACCGCCGCGCCGTATCTGAGAGAAAAGCTGGGCGCGTCTGTGGGGATCGGCGCGCATATTCGTGACGTACAGGCGATGTTTCGCGACATTTTCAACGCCGAACCCGGTTTCTTGACGGACGGGTCGCAGTTCGATCGCCTGTTCGAAGATGGGGATGAATTCGAAGTGGGAAGCATGACGGGGAAGGTCATCCATACCCCCGGTCATACGCCCGCCTGTATCACCTATCTGTTCGGCGACACTGCCTTTGTCGGCGATACCCTGTTCATGCCGGATTACGGCACGGCCCGCTGCGATTTTCCCGGCGGGGATGCCGCGACACTCTACCGGTCGATCCGGAAAATTCTTTCGTTGCCGCCGGAGACCCGTTTGTACATGTGCCATGACTACAAGGCGCCGGGCCGGGAAGACTTTGCCTGGGAAACGACTGTTGCCGAGGAGCGTGCACAGAATGTTCATATCCGTGACGGCGTATCGGAGGCGGAGTTTGTTGAACTCCGGACGACGCGGGACAAAACGCTCGACATGCCGGTGCTCGTCCTGCCTGCGGTTCAGGTGAGCATGCGGGCCGGTCAGCTGCCGCCGCCCGAAGACAATGGCATTTCCTATCTCAAAATTCCGGTCGATGCGCTGTAGGGACCGATGCGGATATTACACGACAGAAGTGCGCGTTAGCCGGTCGCAGTTCCATTAACGAGAAGGAGGAACAGATGTCCAATAGCAATCATGACGTTGTGATCGTCGGTGGCGGCACCGCAGGTATCACTGTTGCGGCCAGCCTGCGCCGCCGCGCGCCGAAGTCTCTCGATATAGCGATTATCGACCTGGCCGAATCCCACTATTACCAGCCTGCATGGACACTGGTTGGTGGCGGCGCATATTCGCTCTAGCGCACCCGGCGCAGCCTCGCCAGTCTCGTTCCCGACGGCGTACGCCTTATCCGGGATGCCGTGACCGCCTTCCGGCTCGACGCCAACGAAGTGACGCTCGCTTCCGGCGATGTCGTCGGTTACGCCCAACTCGTCGTCTGTCCGGGACTGATCCTCGACTGGGAGAAAGTGGAAGGCCTGCCCGAGGCGCTTGGCCGGGACGGGGTCTGAAGCAACTATTCTGCGGACTACGCCGAATATACCTGGGCCTGTATCTAGGCGCTGAAATCCGGCGCGCGCGCGGTTTTTACCCAGCCGCCGATGCCGTTCAAATGTCCGGGGGCACCCCAGAAAATCGCCTATCTGACAGCGGATCATCTTCGCCGGTCAGGCTTGCTCAAATCCTGCCATGTCGAAT
>JAYOMI010000027.1:13382-33201 GCA_038120765.1 Rhodospirillaceae bacterium | reverse complement strand
ATTCCATACTGCGACACCTGCAATTTTCGGTGTGCCGTTTTTTGCCAGGGCGCTGACCCGCGTTGCCGCCCGTTATGGAATCGAGGTCGATGTGTCCCATAACCTGATTGCAGTCGATGGCGCCGCCCGCAAGGCGACATTCGAGGTCGTCGATGGCGATGGGGCGGGAAGCCGCATCGTGGTCGATTACGACATGCTGCATGTCACGCCGCCGCAGGCACCCCCGGCGTTCATCAGGACCAGTCCGCTTGCGAACGAGGCCGGTTGGGTCGATGTCGATCAGGGCAGCCTGCAGCATCCGAAGTTTTCTAATGTCTTCTCGCTGGGCGATGTCTGTTCCACCCCGAATTCCAAAACCGCAGCGGCAATCCGCAAGCAGTCGCCCGTTGTGGTGCGCAATATCCTGCGTGTCCGGAAGGGCGAGGAGGCAGTGGCGGAATACGATGGTTACGCATCCTGCCCGCTGACGACGGCTTATGGAAAGGTGATCATGGCGGAGTTCATATATGGGGGAAAGGTGACACCCTCATTACCCTTAAATCCCGGCAAGGAGCGCTGGGTGAACTGGTGGATCAAGAAGACGGGCCTGCCGCTGATGTACTGGCATTACATGCTGAAAGGACGGGAATGGTTCCCGGACCACAATACCAACTGGCGCGAGCCGGACGAGGCATGACCGGCCCCGCATAACGGACCTAGCCGCCGAGTTCGAATATCGCTTCGATCTCCATGCAGAACTGCCGGGGCAGTTCGAACATGCTGACGGCGGATCGCGCGTGTTTGCCGGCGCCGGGGCCGAAGAGTTCGAAAAATAGATCCGATGCGCCGTCGATGACGGCGAATTGCCGGTCAAAGCCTGGCGCGGAGTTGACCATCCCGTATACCTTCACGACCTGCGTGATCCGGTCCAGCGAACCGAGTTCGGCCTCGACCGAGGCGAGAATGCTGAGCGCCGTCGCGCGCGCCGCCGCGTAGGCTTCTTCCTCGCTCACGTCCGCACCCACTTTACCCTTGACGGTCACGCCGAAGTCCTCGGGCGGCGGATGGCCGGACGTGTACAAAAGATCCTGCGTTATGACGCAGCCGGTGCGGTTCGCACTCGGATAAACGAACGCCGGCGGCAGGCGAAGCCCGAGTTCGTCCAGCCTTTCACGAATTCTCATGCTGTTTCCCGCATCGGTATCTCCGCGTCCGGGACCGGCGTCAGACGGCAGGGCAGGCCGCGCGTGTCGGCCGAACCGGTGACTGGGTCCCAGGGGCCGCCATAGGACAGGGCGGCGTTTACGTTGACGTCAAGCGCGCCACGGTCCGGACCTGCGGCCTCGGGCAGCCACCAGCCCATCCCGGTCCGCACCGTGCCGGGCCCTGTTTCCTCGGTGATCGATACCTTCAACTTGCACCGGCCGTCCAGGCCGGGCGTTTCCACCGCAACCCAGTCGCCCTCCGTCAACCCGGATGCGGCCGCTGTTTCGGGATGAACCTGCAAAAGCGGGAAGGGGGAAACCTTCCGCGCCCATGCCTGATCCCGGTAGCGGGAATGGTGGTAGGTCTTTTCACGCGCGCCGGTAATCAGGATCAGCGGATACGCTTCGCGTGTTGCGTCATCGGCGGCGTCAGCACGCGGCGCCACGTAATTCGGCAGAGTGTCGATGCCGAGTTCGTCCAGCGTTTCCGACCATAACTCTATCTTTCCTGACGGTGTTTTGAATCCGGCTTCCGCGAAATTGCCGAGCTTGAAGTCAAACGGCGCCCAGCCATTCTCTTTCAGTATCTCCCAGTCTATTTCGTCGCCGAGCAGGTATTCGTTGAACTCCTGTTTTGTTTCCCACGGGAAATACTTTCGCGTGTCGATCCCCCGCGCCTCAAGCCGCCGGGCGAGGTCGGTCGTAAAATCGAAATCCGATCGCGCTTCGTTCTGCGGCGGAATAACCGGGTTAGTGTAGCAGACGATCTGCGCTGACGGCTCTAGCGAGACCTCTTCCTCTTCCAGCCCCGTGGTTTTGGGCAGGACAATATCTGCAAGTTCGGATGTCGGCGTCATCATGTGCGAGGCGACGGCAAGGAAGTCGAGGGACTTCAGCGCGGCGATGACCTTTTGTGTGTCGGGATAGGTCACCGCGATGTTGACCCCGGAAACGTACATGGCGCGCACCGGGTGCGGATTGCCGGTCAGGATCGCATCCAGAACGGTCGGGTTATGGGCCGATGTCTGCCATCCCTTCGGTCCTGCCCACAGCGGAAAGCGGTCGGCGCCAAGGGTGCGCTCCGCCACATCCTGCGGCAGGGCGAAGTCGGGATCGTGCAGGATATCGATATAATTGCGGAAGCCGCGTGGCCGCTTCACACGAAGATTGCCGCCCGGCCGGTCGACGTTGCCGGTGATGGCGACGAGGCAGTGAAATGCGCGGAAGGTCTGCACGCCGTTCGAAAAAGCGTCGATCCCGTGACCCGATACGAAGCTGGACGGCCCGTCTGCATAAATTCTGGCCGCCGCGATAATGTCATCGGCTGAAACGCCCGTAAGTTCCGCCGCGCGCGCGGGCGGGAATTCCGCCGCCCGTGCTTTCAGTTCATCGAAGCCCCGGGTCCATGCGGAAACGAAGTCACGATCGTAGAGATTTTCCTCGATGATGACGTTGATCAGGGCAAGCCCCAGTGCGACGTCGGTGCCGGGGCGGGGGCGCATCCAGATATCCGCAATCCCGGCCGCCGGTGTCCGCGCCGGGTCTATAACGATGATTTTTGCACCGGCAGCCTTTGCGCGTTTGAGCGCCATCCATTGCACCGGGTCTGCGGCAGACGGATTGCGCCCGACGATAAGCGCGCATTTTGTGTTGTCGACATCCTCGCCGCCGACAATGCCGAGCCCCATGATCCGGTCGGACAGGGCGCGGCAGCCGCCGCACAAATCCTGGTTCATCATCCAGTTCGGCGACCCCAGCGATCGCATCAACAGCGCGACCATGGCACCCCGGCTGAAAAACGCGCTCGATACCGCGCCGACAAGGGATTCAGGGCCGTGTTCCGCGCGGACTTCCAGCAGGCGGTCGGCGATCTCATCCAGGGCGGTATCCCAGGATATTTCTTCCCAGTTGCCGGACCCCCGATCGCCCGCGCGGCGCATCGGGGTTTTGATGCGGTTCTCGCTATAGGTCAGTTCGGGTAACGCGCGGATCCCCTTTACACAGAACGCGCCCTTCGACCCGGGGTGCGTCGGGTTGGGGCCGACCTTTGCGACATGACCGTTTTCGACAGTGACGAGCGATCCACAGCGGGTGCTGCATTCCCAGCATGTGCTGGCATAGGTGCCGTCCGGGCGTGTATCCGATTTCTCCATTGGAAAAGTGTAGCGGAACCTGCCCATACGGCAAGGCTTCGCTTCAGAGGATACCGTCAAGCCAGCCCATCTCGACCGCTGCGCCGAACAGGAGCCGGAAGGCGAGGAGAGACAGCAGGATCCGGAAAACCTGACGGAAGAGCTTCTCCGGAATGCGGTTAAGCGCATGCTGGCCAAGCCAGGTGCCGAGAACGGTGCCGCAGATCATCAGCGCGATCAGGGGCAGGTATGCACCGACCGCCATCCCGACGAAGCCGAACGCGACAAGCTTCGTGATATGCGAGATTGCCATCAGGGTCGCCATGGTCGAGACATGGATTCGCCGGTCCGAACTCGCATGGGCGATAAAGGGCGACAGAAACGTGCCGGTCGCGCTGACGAATATGCCGAGGAACGTCGCGACGGCGCCCAGGATGCCGAAGCGGAGTCTTTCCGGTCCGCCGGCGCCGAGACGGGTCGTCCAGATCACGACCAGGATGAATATCCCGAGGATGCCCTGCAGCAATTCGGACGGCAGTGTGACGAATATCTGCGCGCCGGCAAATGCACCGATACATGACCCGATCGCGAACGGCACGATGAGCGGTTTCTTGACGTAGCGCCACATCATGAAGGTCCGGCTCGAACCCGCTCCGAGCTGGATGAAGGTATGCATCGGGATCAGGACCGCGAGCGGGAAGAAGAATGTCATGATCGCCAGCAGCAGGAGGCCGCCTGCGGTCCCGGTAACGGTGCCGAGAAATGTCGTCATGGTCGCGGCGAGGACGAGTCCGATCGTCAGCCAGAGTCCCGTGTCCGGGACCCCGAGGAAGCTCTCCATCATATGTAGCCGGCGTTCTCGGCGGCGCTCCACAACAGGCGAATGGAGAGGAGAATGAGGACGACCTGGAATACCCGGCGGAACAGCGCTTCTTCCATGACGTCGAGAAGCTTGAAGCCGATCCAGTTGCCGAGGAATCCTGACGTCACCATGGCCGCCATCAGCGGGAGGTAATCGAAGAACTCGAACCCGAGAACCGCGAAGACGATGACCTTCAGGCCATGAATGAACATCATGATGCAGGAATGTGTCGCAACGAACACGCGCCGGTCTTCGCTCACGCCACGCACCCAGGGGGCGAGGATGGTGCCGGTCGCGCCGATGAACATCGAGATGAAAGCGCCGACGACGCCCAGTCCGAAGAAGCGCCTCGGTGTCGGCATGCCCGCCGTGATCTTCGGCGAGAAGCAGACATAGAGCATGAATATTCCGAGGATCGTCTGAAGCAGCGCCAGGGGAATGGAAACCACGATCCGTCCGCCGATAGCCGACCCGATCACGGCGCCGATGGCAAAGGGGATGATGGCCTGCTTCATCACCAGCCGGTGGGCGATGATGGTGCGCGTCACGTTGGATCCCGCCTGCACCACACCGTGCACGGGAACGAGGGCGACCGGCGGGAAGACGGTCGCCATAAACCCGATCAGCAAGACGCCGCCGCCAAGACCGGCGACGACGCCGAACGCAGCAGTGAAGCAGGCGAGAACCGTAAACAGGATGAACATCCAGCCGTCGATTTCCGGCGTGATGGAGAGAAATTCGATCATCCTGCAACCTCGGTTCCGGCTTCAAAAAGGAGACGCAGCGCAAGCACGGTCAGGACCAGATTGAAGCCCCGCCGGAAGACACTCTCTGCCATCCAGTTCAGAATAAACTTGCCCGACCAGGTGCCGATAATGCCAAAAATGATCATAAGCACCATCAGGGGGATGTACGGTCCGAATGCGAATCCGAGGAACCCGAACGCGAGTATCTTCACGCCGTGCTGCCACGACATAAAGGCCGCATGGGTTGCGACGGTCATCATCCGGTCGGTGGTGGATGCCTTGATGAACGGGGCGATCAGCGGGCCGGTCGCGCCGGCAAACATGGTTGCGAACGACGCGACCGCGCCGACGACGGCAAACCGGATATTTGAAGGTTCCATCGCCTTCATTTTCGGCGCCCAGACCGCATACAGGACGAATATCCCGATGATGCCCTGAAGCAGGTATTTCGGGAGTGCGAAGACGATCTGTCCGCCGACCGCTGCCCCGATGATTGTTCCGACGACAAATGTGGGCATCCAGCGAAACAGGATATTGCGCCACATCATCGCCGCGCGGAAGAAATTCGATCCGACCTGAACGACGGCATGTACGGGAATGATCGCGAGCGGCGGCATTGTCGATGCCATGACGGCAACCAGCGCGGCCCCACCCCCCAGCCCGAAGGCGGCCGAGACCGCGGAGGTGAAGAAACTCAGCAGGCACAGGGCGGCGAAGGACCATTCGGTAACCCCCGGCGCGCTTGCCAGAATGTCATGGATGACGGACATGTGAACGTCCCCTTTATACCTTCAACGCAACGGAGGAAAGGGAATCGCGGCATGGGAGTTTTTGCCGGCCCTTTTCCCGGCTGCCCGGATGGCTTAAACCACCTCCGATTAGGGAGATTTCAGTATGTCAGAAAAAATTGGCCCGCTCGCGGGTGTTACCGTCGTCGATCTGACCCGCGTTCTTGCGGGCCCCACCTGCACGCAGATGCTCGGCGATCTGGGCGCCGACGTGATCAAGATCGAACGGCCGGGCGCCGGGGACGATACGCGCAAGTTCGCGCCTCCATTCGTCAAGGACGATGCCGGCAACGATACGTCCGAGAGTTCCTATTTCATCGGCGCGAACCGCAACAAGCGGTCGGTCGCGCTCGATATTTCGAAGCCGGAAGGAGCGGAGCTTGTCCGCCGGATGGCGATGGACGCGGACGCCCTGGTTGAGAATTTCAAGACGGGCAACCTCGCCCGATACAAGCTTGCCTATGAAGACCTGAAGGATGGCAATCCGAAGCTCGTCTATTGCTCCGTCACGGGATTCGGGCAGACGGGTCCCTATGCGCCGCGCCCCGGATACGATTTTCTGATCCAGGGCATGGGCGGGCTGATGTCGATCACCGGTGAACCGGAGGGCGAACCGCAGAAAGTAGGGGTGCCGATCGCCGATATCATGGCCGGCATGTATGCGAGTGTTTCCGTCAACGCGGCGCTTCGCCATGCGGCGGTCACTGGGCAGGGCCAGTACATCGATATCGGCATGATGGACACCACCGTTGCGATGCTCGCGAATGCCGGCATGAACTTTATTCACGGCGACATGCTCGGCCGCCTCGGCAACGCGCATCCGAATATCGTACCCTACCAGCCGTTTCAGACATCCGACGGGTATATCATCGTCGCCATCGGCAACGACACGCAGTTCGCACGGTTCTGCGAGATGGCAGGCTGTACGCACTTTACCGAAAACCCCGATTACGCGACCAATGGTGCCCGTGTCCGGAACCGGGATGCGCTGGTGCCCCAACTCGCCGAGATATTCGCCAAACGGTCTTCCGCGGATTGGCTGTCGGCGCTCGAGGAGCAGAAAATCGGTTGTGGGCCAATCAACAATCTGCGGCAGGTATTCGACGACCCCCACGTGAAAGCGCGCGAAATGGTCGTCAATGTGCCGCATCCTGCGACCGGCGACAGCGGCGCCGATCTGATCGCCAGCCCGATGAAATTCAGCGATACCCCCGTGGCATATCGCCATGCGCCGCCATTGCTCGGCCAGCATACCGAGGAAGTGTTGCGCGAAAAACTCAACCTGTCGGATGACGACCTGGCAGCGCTGCGCGACAAAGAGGTGATCTGAGAAAGCGCCGGATATGGCGATCGACCGGACACGCCTCATATCGCTCTGCCTGTTGTTCTATTGCGGCATAGGATGGGGCGCGGCGGTCGCGATCGCCAAGATTGCGACGGCCGGCGGGGTCGATCCGCTCGGCTATGTTTTCTGGGTCGCGGTTATTGCCGCCCTGATACTGTCCGGAATATGCGCTCTTCGCGGAACATATCCGGGGCTCACAGGACAGCACCTGCGGTACTACGTGATCATCGGCGGCATTCGGATCGTCTGCGCGAACGTGGTCTGGTACACGACCGTGAAGTACGTTCCCGCGGGCGCTCTGGCCGTGGTCCTCGGCCTGACGCCCATCTTTACCTATGCGATCAGCCTAATGCTGCGCCTGGAGTATTTCGCGGCGTTGCGGGCGGCCGGGCTTAGCCTCGGATTCATCGGCGTCGTGCTGTTCGTCGCGCCCCGGGAAAGCCTGCCGGACCCGGCGATGATCCCCTGGCTTTTTTTCGGTTTGCTCGCGCCACTGACGTATTCGCTGGGGAATATCCTTATCGAGCGGCTAAGGCCGGATACGGGAAATTCGCTATCCCTGACTACCGGTATGGTCTGGTTCGGCGCCGCCGTGATGTTGCCGGTCAGCCTGCTTGCGGGGGCGTTTCACGTCCCGTCTTTCCCGCCGGCGGTGCCGGATATTGCGGTATTCGGACACGCCATCATTTCCGGGTTTGCGTTTTTTGCCCTTTTCGAGATGATCCGGCTTTCGGGTCCGACCTATGCTTCGCAACTGAACTACGTCGTCACGCTGACCGGGGTTCTTGCCGGCATCGTCGTCTTTGACGAAGCGCCGACCTGGTGGGTATGGGCCGGCACGGCATGCGTCATTTCCGGTGTCGCACTTGTCAACAGACGCCCGGCCGCCAATGGCTAATCCGCCGCCCACCCACCTCATAACGCCGCTGACGGATGCCGAACGCGCGGAATCTCTGAGGGAGACGCTTGCGAGGGCGCCGGATCGCAACAGGCTGCGCGTCTTTGGGTACGGATCCCTGATGTGGAATCCCTGTTTCGATGTGGTCTCCCGGACGAAAAGCGATCTCCATGGCTACCACCGGGATTTTTCGATCTGGTCGGTATTCGCGCGCGGGACGCCAGAGCGCCCCGGTCTGGGGTTCGCGCTGGAGAAAAAGGCGGGCTCCCTCTGCGAAGGAATCGTGTTCGCGCTGCCGGAAACGACCACGGAAGCGGACCTGATGCCGCTATGGGAACGTGAAATGTGGACAGGCACCTATACCGCGGAATGGGTAGAAGTTTCGGTCGAGGGCGAAGACTTGGCAGCGCTTACTTTCGTCGTGTCTCCCGATCACCGTCAGTATGCGGGCGGTCTGCCGCTGACGGAAAAAGCGCGTTATATCGCGACGGCCGTTGGGAAATATGGCACCTGCTACGATTATCTCGCGGAGACTGTCCGGGAGATGAAGGTGCATGGCATACAGGATGCCGATCTGGATGCGCTGCTGGAAGAGGTTGAACGTCAGCGGGCGGAATGACGGGCTTGCGTCCGGCGTCGCGCCATGCCCAACTATACATATGCAGACGATAGAAACGCATAACGAATTTTGGAGGGAACAATGACCGATACGGAAATCGGCTATATCGATTATTCGGAAATGAACGTCGACAAGAACGCGAGCTATGACAGCCTGAAGGACCGTGTGGTGATCATCACAGGCGCGGGGCAGGCGATCGGACGCGGATATGCGCATTACTTTTCGGCACATGGCGCGATCCCGGTGATCACGGACATAAACGGCGACAACGCCGAGAAGGTTAAGCGCGAGATCGAGGAAAAGCAGGGCAGGGCTCTCGCCGTGCAGGTCGATGTGGCGGATGAAGCATCCGCGAATTCGATGGTCGATGCGGCGCTGTCGGCGTTCGGTCGCCTCGATATCCTGATAAACAACGCGGCGGTCTTTTCGCGGATCACGATGGGGCCGTTCTGGGAACTGCCGGTCGACGAATGGAAACGTGCTGTCGATGTGAATGTTAACGGGGCCTTTCTCTGTTCCCGTGCCGCCGTGAAACCGATGATCGAGGCCAAGTGGGGCCGGATTATAAACGTGTCGTCCGGCACGATGATGTCGGGTCGCCCCAACTATCTGCACTACATTACGACCAAGGCGGCAATGATCGGCATGACCCGCTCGATGGCCCGCGAATGCGGGCCGTACGGGATAACGGTGAACACGTTCTGGCCGGGGGTTATGCAGACGGAGGTCGAGCGTCCGTCGGTTCCGCGCGAGATGTTCAAAACGATGACCTCGACGCAGGCGCTGCCCCGGCAGGGAACGATCCACGACCTGGCAAAGGCGATGATGTTCCTGTGCTCGGAGGAAGCGGCCTATATCACCGGCCAGGGAATGATTGTGGATGGCGGACAGAACTTCATCTGACGCAGACGCTCCGATCGACTGGTCTTCGTACTATGAAAAGACCGGCGAACGCCCGCCGCGTCCGACGCTCATAAGGGCGCTGGATGCCTTCGCGGCGGAGGGAATGACATCGGGCGGGATGGCGGTCGATCTTGGCTGCGGTTCGGGGCGCGATACGATCGAGATACTCCGGCACGGCTGGCCGGTGCTGGCGGTCGATGCCGAATTCGCGGCGATCGGGAAACTTCTCGCCCGGCCCGACCTGCCCGTGGGGTGCGAAATCGAAACGCAGATCGCCAGATACGAGGATATGGTGTTGCCGCGATGCAATCTTGTGAATGCGGGTTTCTCTCTGCCGCTTTGTCCTGCCGATGCCTTCCCGGATGTCTGGGACAAAATCGTCAGGGCGCTGGTCACGGGGGGGCGTTTTTCGGGCCAGCTTTACGGCGACCGGGACGACTGGGCGGACCGGCCCGGTGTGACCTGCCTGTCGCGGGACCAGGTGACCGAACTGCTCGAACCGTTCGATCTCGAATTTTTTGAAGAGGAGGAAGACGATTCCACCACGCCGCGCGGCGTTCAGAAGCACTGGCATATCTTCCACATTGTCGCGAGGAAAAGATGAAGGGTAATAACGCCGGCCATGAGGCATTGCGGGTGGAAATCGCCGCCTGTACGCGGATCATGAACATGGACGGGCTGATAGATTATTCCGGGCATGTCAGTGCGCGCCTGCCGGACGGCAGCGGGCTTCTGATCCAGTCATTCGACGATTCCCGCGCGGCGCTGGAGCCGGAAGACCTGCTTGTCTGCGATTTCGACGGAAAGGTTCTGGCAGGCGCCACCGACAAGAAGCCGCCGCGGGAAATATACATCCACACCGAGATCATGCGGGCGCGGCCCGACGTGAATGCCATCGGGCATTTCCATCCCGAAACGGCGACGATGTTCACGCTGGTGGAAGACCGGCCGCTGGTCCCGGTGAAGAATCATGCGGCGCGGTGGATGGACGGAATCCCGGTGCATCCGGACCCGGGACATATCAATTCAATGGCGTCGGGAAAGGCGCTTGCGGAGACGCTCGGCGCCCATCATGCAGCGCTTATTCGTGCCCACGGTGTCGTCGTGACGGCGGAAAGCGTGCCGGCCCTGCTGATCGATTCAGTCCATTTCGAGGAAAATGCGAAAACGCTGTTTCATGCGGCAGCCCTCGGCACGGTGAGAGGATTGTCAAACGACGAAATGACGTCGTTCATGGAGCGGTTCAATCGGCCCGCGCATGTTGAAAAGCTCTGGAAATACTACCTCGGACGCGGTGTCGACGAGGGCAGGGTGCCTGCCGCCTGGATGTCTGTTCTTAAGCAATAGGACTGGAGCGGGTGAAGGGAATCGAACCCTCGTCGTAAGCTTGGGAAGCTTCTGCTCTGCCATTGAGCTACACCCGCGCGCCGCGCAGTCTACGCCGCTTTTAGCGACATTCAAGCCCCCCAAATTTGCGCTGGACCGACCGTTGGGGGAATGCCATTACCTGTGATCAGGTGAACTTCACTCAGGGGATGAGAGCATGAAAATATGTCGCTTCAACGACGATCGTCTCGGTATCGTGGATGGCGACGATGTCATCGACGTGACCGCCGCGCTGGACGTGATACCGCAATCCGGATGGCCGGCGCCGGTCGGCGATGCGCTTATCGCCCATCTTGATGCGGTCTGCGCCAGGGCGACCGCGCTGGCAGACGCCGGCGAACGGCACGCGCTGTCATCGGTTGTCCTCAAAAGCCCTGTTGCGAACCCGACCAAGGTCATTGGTGCCCCGGTGAATTACTATGCGCACCAGGACGAAGCGATCGAGGACGAAGGTGTCAATTTCGGCCGCGAGATAAAGACGATCGATCATTACGGCCTTTTCCTCAAGAACCCGGTCCTCGTCGGCGCGGGTGAGGGTGTGGATCTGCACTTCACCGACCGGCGCAACGATCACGAGATCGAACTGTCGCTGATCATCGGCAAGACCGCGAAGAACGTGTCCTACGATAATGCGCTCGATTACGTTGCAGCCTATTCCATCGGTCTCGACATGACGGTACGCGGCACGGAGGAACGCAGCCTGCGAAAGGCGATCGACACCTATTCGGTGCTGGGGCCCTGGCTCGTGACGGCGGACGAGATCGCCGACCCCGACAAGCTCGGTTTTTCAATCCACGTGGGAGACGAAGAGCGCCAGAATTCGAATACGGACAAACTCATTTTCGATTGCCGGAAGCTGATCGAGTATGGATCGTCGTTCTACACGCTGTATCCGGGCGACGTGATCATGACCGGCACACCGGAAGGGGTCGGGCCAGTTGAGCCCGGAGATGTCATGCATTGTTATTGCGAGGGCATCGGCCGGATGGATGTCGACGTCCGCGCGGCCTGATGAAGGGCGAGAAGCTTATCGGCCGGCTCGCAACCGGCATCGGCATGGGGACGACATTCACCCAGCTTGACTGGGCGAAAGAGCAGTTCATCGACCGGGTCGGTGTCGACCCGTTTCCGGGCACGATAAATGTCATCGTCGATGACCCGGATTCGATGCCAGTCTGGGTGCGCCTGAAGCGGACGGACGGCATCCACATGGACAATCCGAATGACGGTCCGCACGATTGCGATGCGAAATGCTGGAGGGTTTCCATCAACGATAAGATCGATGGCGCAATCGTTTTCCCGCTGGTGGACGGCTACCCGCCGGCACAGGTCGAAGTGATTGCGGCCGTCGGTGTCCGTGATGCGTTCGGCATCGAAGACGGGGACACCGTGACGCTGACTTTGAAGGACTGAGATATGACCACGATCCTGAAACGGGCAACCGCAGAACTGTGGGAATTTCCCCTGTCCGGGCCGACCGGCGGCTCCGGCATTACGGCAGTTGATGTGATCGTCGTGGACATTGAAGATTCCGATGGCGTGACGGGAACAGGCTTTTCCTATGTTCTCGGCGGGGGCGGCAGGACGGTGACCCACGCCGCGCGGGATATGCTTGCGCGCTTTGTCGAAGGTCAGGAGATCGTGCCCCCGCAGGCCCTGTGGCGGCGGCTGGCGGGATCGCTCAACCGCCTCGGTCGCGGGGTGGGCTACCTGTCGATTGCGGCGATCGACGTCGCCATGTGGGACCTTTATGCCCGAAAGCAGGGGGTGCCCCTGTACACGGCGCTGGGCGGTGTGGCGAAGACGCTGCCTGTCTACGGCTCGGGCGGTTTCGGACCCATGCAGGACCCGGACGTGGCTGTCGAACGGGCGCTGGAATACGCCGATATGGGATGCACGGCCGTGAAGCTGCGGGTTGCCGGCGCGCCGTCGGATCTGCCGCGGATTCAGGCGGTCGCCGAGGCGTTGCCGGACGGGGTCGATATCATGGCCGATGCGAATGAAAAGTGCGATCTCGCCCGGGCGCAATGGCTGGCGAACGTCCTGGGCGACGTAAACGCGTTGTGGTTCGAAGAGCCTCTTCCGGCGCACGATGCGAACGGGTTCGCCACGCTGGCCCAGACCTGCAGCGTTCCGATCGCGACCGGCGAACATCACCAGGGGGCGGTGGAACTCGCCCCCCTGATGGCCGACCGGGCCGTGTCGATCGTCCAGCCCGATCTCGCAATGATGGGCGGCATTACCGAGAGCCTTCGCCTCGCGCAGATAGCGGAACACTATAATCTTGTGGTCTCGCCGCATTTCCTGCCCGCGCTGTTTATTCACCTGGCGGGCGCCGCGCCCTCGATCCGGTGGATGGAGGATTTTCCCCTGCTGGAACCCCTGTTCGATTCCCCGGTGACGATGGATGGGGCAGGAAACATTTCGCCGTCTGACGCGCCCGGTCATGGCCTTGTCTGGGCGGACGGGGCACGTGAAGAGTTCGGAACCGACCTATGAGAATTTGCCGGTACAACGACGACAAGCTCGGCCTGATCAAGGGCGATCAGCTGATTGATGTCACGATCACGCTGGACGATCTTCCGAAAACCGGGTGGCCGCGCCCGCACGGGGACGCGATGGTCGCGCATATCGATGAGATCAGGGTCGGGATCGAGGCCAATCGCAAGATGGGATATGTGCAGGGCGTGAACAATGTCGTCCTCAAAAGCCCCGTCGCCAACCCGACGAAAATCATCGCCGCCCCTGCCAATTATCGCGACCACGTAGACGAGGCGCGGGAAGATACCGGAATAAATTTCGGGCGGGATATCAAGACGATCAACGAATACGGCCTGTTTCTGAAGGCAAACTCGGCGCTCGTCGGGCCGGGCGAGGGGATCACGCTTGGTCATACCGACCGCCGGAACGATCACGAAATCGAACTGGCGGTGATTATCGGCAAGACAGCGAAGAACGTCGCCTACGATGATGCGCTGGATGTGGTGGCCGGATATTCCATCGGACTGGACAATACCGTCCGCGGTGTCGAAGACCGAAGCCTCAGAAAGTCGCTGGACTCCTATGCTGTTCTTGGGCCGTGGATCACGACCGCGGATGAAATCGCCGATCCCGACGATCTTGATTTCCGCATCACCGTAAACGGCGAGGTTCGCCAGGAATCGAATACCAGGTACCTTATCTTCGATTGCCGCAGGCTGATCGAATATGCGTCTCGGTTTTACACCCTGTACCCGGGCGACATCCTGATGACGGGGACGCCGAAAGGGGTCGGGCCGATCGAGCCCGGCGATCATCTGGTCTGTCAGATGGATATCATCGGCAAGATGGAGGTCGAGGTTCGGTAGCCATGGCGCGCAACCCGCCAGAACCCGGCACTTACTATGACCGCATTGCCGCGCAGCATGTGCTGCCGCTTTGGGTGGATACCGCGCAATATGTGCCGAAAGCGCCTGACCCGCCATACGATCCGGCTATCTGGAAATACGAAGACATCAAACCGCTTCTTGTAGAGGCGGGAAATGTCGTCACGCCGGAGGAAGCGAGCCGGCGGGTGCTTGTGCTGCAGAACCCGGCCCTGACGGGCTTTCAGGGAACGACGCGCAGCCTGTATGCATGCCTGCAACTGATCCTTCCCGGCGAATACGCGCCGGAGCATCGTCATACGCAATCGGCCCTGCGGCTTGTGCTCGAAGGTGAAGGAGGGGTTACCACCGTCGATGGAGACCGGGTGAAAATGATGCCCGGCGATTTCATCATTACGCCGTCCTGGGCGTGGCACGGTCACACCCATGAAGGAGACACGCCGATGATCTGGCTGGACGGGCTCGATAACGGCCTGATGGCGCAGCTGGATACGACATTTTTCGAACCCGGCCGGTCTGTTGCGCCCGGCACAGAACCGGCACCGGGAGAAGCGGTAGAGGACGACCGCGCGCTTGCAACCGGCAGTGACCGCGTCGTGCGATATCCCTATGACACCGCGCGAGAGACGCTGGAGATTTTGCGCAAAGTCACCGATGCAGACCCCAGCCACGGCTATCGGATGGAGTATCTAAATCCTGCCGATGGCGGACCTGCGATGCCCACGATGACGACAACACTGATGCTTCTCGACAACGGCTTCGCGGGACATCCCTATCGCAGCACGGACGGCACTGTTTTCGCCGTGCTTGAAGGCGAAGGAGAGACGACGATCGGCGGAGAGCCATTCGCGTGGAAACGTCATGATGTGTTTGTCGTACCGTCCTGGGCGGAATACGTGCATCGCGCCGCCTCGGAATCCGTGCTTTTCGGCTTTTCCGACAGGGTTGCGCAGCAGAAACTCGGCGTCTGGCGCGAAGCGCGGGGCCCATGAGCAACCTCGTCATCCGGCAAATGTCGCAGGAAGACCTTGCCGACGCAGACCGGATCAACCGGGTCGCGTTCGGTACGTTCTTCGGTCTGGAGGCCCCGTCGGCATTTCGCGGAGACGGGGAAGTGGTCGCCGGACGGTTTTCGACGAACCCCGAAGGGGCGTTCGTTGCCGAGATGGACGGCAGGCAGGTCGCCTGTGGCTTCGTGATGGATTGGGGCAGCGTCGGCATACTCGGGCCGCTGACCGTCGATGTGGATGCCTGGGGCAGGGGAATAGGCCGCGCCATGCTCGACGAGATGACGCGATATATGAATTCGCGCGGTTTCTCCCTGCAGGGTTTGTTCACCCATCCGCAGAGCGCGACCCATATCCGTCTTTATGAGGCATACGGATTCCGGATGAAAAGGATCACTGCCGTTATGGACAGGACGGTCAGGCCGGAGACAGGTATGCCGCCGACCGCGCGGCTCTTTTCCGAACTGGCTGCATCTGAAAGGCCGGCGGTTCTTGATGCATGTCGCAGCATCGCCGGCAGCGTATATCGCGGGCTCGATCTGACCGGAGAAATTATGTCGATCGACAGGGCGGGCTTCGGCGATACGGTTTTGCTGGGTCCGGATACAGCGATGACGGGTTTTGCCTGCTGTCATCAGGGACGCGGATCGGAAGCCGGCAGTCCGCAGACGCTTGTCAAATTCGCAGCTATCCGCCCGGGCGAGAACGCCCCGGCGGAATTCGAGGCGCTTATGACGGCCTGCGAGGCTTTCGCCGCATTACGCAGCACGAACAGGCTCGTTGCGGGCACCAATACGGGCCGGGCGGAATGTTATGAGGCCATGCTCGGTATGGGCTTTCGGAGCTGGATGAACGGCATCGCGATGCTGAAGACCGCAGGGGATGACCGCGGGGACGGATACAACGTGCCCGGTATCTTTGCGGTCGACGACTGGAGATAAAAAAGAGGCGGGTAAATTCCCGCCTCTTCCAGATTATCCGCCGGTCGTTCTACCGGCTGAAATCGAATAGCCGCTGGGCGTTCCGGCCCAGGATGTTCAGTTTGGATTCTTCATCCAGGAACGGAAGATCCCAGATCACGCTGGGCGTATCGAAGTCGTAATGGGGCCAATCGGACGCGTAGAGCAGCTGGGTCTTTGCGTTGATCATCTCGAAGGTCAGTTCCACCGCCTTCATGTGATCGGTCTCGAGCGGCTGGCAGGTATAGAACATTTCTTTCATATACTCGCTCGGCAGCTTTTTGAGCAACGGCGCTTCGGACGACCGCATCAGATAGGTGTGATCGAGACGCTGCATCAGCCACGGCACCCACGCCAGACCGGATTCGATCCAGACGACCGGCAGACCGGGGAACCTTTCGGGAAGCCCGTTCATGATCCAGTTGGTCATGTGAACGACATTGCACCAGACAAACGACAGGGCGTGCATCGATCCAAAGCGGTTGATCTGCATCATGAAGGGGTCCTGCCAGTAATATCCGGCGTGGAAGCCGAGCGGCAGGCCGCGTTCTTCAAGAGCGCGATACACCTTCATGTAGTGATTGTGATGGACCGCCTTGTAGCGAACCGATGTGACCATGAACCCCACGCAGCCGGGCGCATCGCCGAATTCCTCGATGGTTTCCAACGCCGATTCCGGGTCGTTGAACGGCAGGAACATCATGGTTTTGAGCTTGGGATCTTTCTTCAGGATGTTCTCGACCTGCCAGCGGTTGTAGGCCTTGCCGAGAATAGCCTCCATATCGAACTGGGGGTGCATGCCGAGAAACAGCATCGGTGTCGGGAATACGACCTGTATGTCGATGCCCATCGCTTCGTAGGCGCGTTTCGCAAGCACGAGATCGCGATGGCCCGCTTCCTTGATCTCGCTCTCGTCTATCTTCTCGCTTCTGGCCGCCTGATGGGGGATCCGGCCGCCGACGTCCTGATAGCGGAGTGCGAGATCGCCGTTCAGCCCGTAGGGCGGGGTGCCGGAGCGGTGGAGGACCATTTCTTCGGCCTGGGCGCGCACCACCGGGTCGTCGATATAGGTAATAATCTCGCGCCACGATTCCGTTTCGGTATGATGCGCGTCGATATCGGCGATAAAGATGTCGTTGAAATTCCGCTCGTCCGCCTGCTGGCGGGCTTTCGCGAGAACATCCCGCGAGTCGGTATAGGTCGTGATCTCCTTGATAGGGTTTTCTTTGACCTGTTCTATTCCGGTATCCATCATGTCACTCCTGACTATGAAAAATTCAAATCAATTCGATTTATATGTCGTCGGGCCGCGGGCGCTGGAACCACATGGCGAGATCGAACGTGGACAGATTGACCGTCCGCAGCATATCGGAACACGTCATGACGACATCTGTCGCCGTGACCGCATCCGCGGCCGTATACGGCGAGAAGAAGCGCTCTTCCATTTCGACCTTGTTGGCAAACAGCTTTGTCCCTGCGGTCAGCAGCCGCTGAACGGTTTCGTCTGAAATACCTTCGGTTTCTCCGCGTGAAAGGGCTGCTTCGGCGACTTCCAGCGCCTTTGTCGCCGCGGCTTCCAAGGCTCCAAAATCGGGTTCAGACGACGACATAAACCTCTCCGTCCTTGATCTCCACCTTGAACGGTTTCAGACGGATGTTCTTGTTTCCCGGGTGGCGACCGTCACGAACGTTGTATTCGTATCCATGCCAGGGACACACGATATGTACATCGGTTTTGGAAAATTTAAGGCCATGGGCGGTCTTTTCCGTCTCATGAATGACTTCTTCGACACGATTTATTATTTTTCCCTGGCAGGCCGGTCCGCCCTGATGAACGCAATTGTTCTCATAGGCATAAAATTCACCATCGACATGGAACACGCCGATTTCGAGACTGCCCTGCGCTATAATTTTGCGATCACGGTCCTCGAATTCCTCGGTCTTTCCGACGTACAAATCCGCCACCTTCGTCCCTCCAGAGTAACTTATTGATAATGTTGAATAAAAGATAAAATCTGCCCAACAGACAATAATCCTATCGTATCAAGGGGGCGCCGCCAAAGGAATTCGGACAGGACAGATAATCCCGGAGTTACTCGGCGTTATTACCTCTTCTGGTATAAGTTCCGGCACAGTGCGTAGTGCTGATAAAGTTGTGGGGAATTGATATGGCAAAGAACCGTAGCTTGGGTGTTGTTCTCATTAATCTGGGCGTGCTCGTGAATAATTTCGCCTATGTGACTGATATTGCGGGTAATTCTCACGAGGGTCTGATATACCTGGGGCCGCGCGGGATCGCGGCCGCTGTGCTCGGGCTGCTGGCAATTGCTTTGGGGGGTTTGTGTTTGCTCCGCGCGAGCAGAATGGATGTCGCTGAATAGGGTCTTTTGTCGAATACTGCGTTCGAATCCACGGGTTTTCATGGATTTTTGACAGTTAGCGTTGAAGATAGTGAAACAAACGGATTGGGTACGAAGGGGGACTGCCGGGGGCGATGTCCAGATTTCGGAAAGATAAGTCGGATTTAGAACAGCTGCACAGACGGATATCGCGTCTTGCGCGGCCGTCCGCATTGACAGACCGGCACCTCATACTGCGGTCGCATGGGCGCACCGCTTACAACCGTATACCCCGTCTCCTGCAGGCGGCCGGCTTTCTGGTCGTCGGTGCTTTCGCCGCCTGGGTCATTCACACCAGCTATGCCTATGTCAGCTACGAGAAGGTCGTGTCTGCAAAGAACGCGGCGATTTCCGATCGCGATGAAACATCGGCGACACTTCGTGCGGAGCTGGAAGACGCCCGGCGCAGCTATGCCGCTGCCAAGGATTCGCTTCAGCAGAACCAGAAGGGGCTTGTTTCCCTGATCGGCCAGAACCAGACCCTGAAGAGCAACCTCAGGTCTGCACGCCAGGAACTAAATACCATCGAAGAGGCGCGCCGGAAGTCGGAGGCGGCCAAGCGCGAGATCGCGGAACGGCTCGAGGCGCTCGAGGCGCAACTGGAAAAAGCGCAAAGACAGAATAAAGCCCTCGCACAGGACCTAAAGACAACCAGCGCTGAACTGACCGTCGCCCTGGCGGAGAAAAATCACGTCAGGCAGAAGGGCGATACGCTCAACAGTCGCGTGACCGAACTTGAAAAACGCATCGTCGAGGCGAAGGAGGCGCAGACGGCACTGCTGGACCGCGTTTCCGACACTTCCCATGCGGAAGCAAAGCGGCTGACAGACATCATTGTCACCGCGGGGCTTAATGTAAAAAAACTGCTGAAGGCGCAGGGCGTTGCACCGCTTCCGCAGGGCGGCCCGTTCGAGGCCGCGCCCAAATCGGGGGCGGACAAAGACGAAGAGACCATTGAAGCCTCACTCACCGGCGCAAACGGCGTGATCGATCATCTGGAGGGACTGCAGCGCATCGTTCGGAGCCTGCCGCTGGCGCCGCCCCTCGACTATTACTACGTTTCGAGCACATACGGCGTCCGCACGGACCCGATTAACAAAACCAAGGCGATGCACCGCGGTGTCGATTTCGGCGCGAAGCACCGGGCCACGATTTTTTCGAGCGCACCCGGCAAGGTGATTTACGCCGGCTGGAAAGGTCGTTTCGGACGCTTCGTCGAGATCGAT
>JAYOMI010000027.1:0-13372 GCA_038120765.1 Rhodospirillaceae bacterium | reverse complement strand
TATCGTCTCGCGTGATGGCCATTTGCGCCGTATCTATGTGAAGCGCGGTCAGGAAATCGGATATCGGACAAAAATCGGGCAAATGGGAAATTCCGGCCGAAGCACCGGTACGCATCTGCACTATGAAATTTATGTGAACAAGCAGAGCGTTGACCCTCTCAAATTCATGAAAGCGGGGAAAAATGTTTTCAAAGGATAAACCTGTCACAGAGCGCCGTTCGTCCGGTGCCCCGTCCATCCTGAGCGCCGGCATGCAGGTTACGGGCGATATTGTGAGCGATGGCGAAGTTCAGATAGACGGCGAACTCTCCGGCGACATTCGTTGCGCCAAACTCACCGTAGGCGAAACAGGGCGCATCAGCGGTTCTGTCGTTGCCGACGATTGCCTTGTGCACGGTGCGGTGGTGGGCCAGATCATGGCCGATGCCGTCACCTTGTCCCGGTCGTCACGGGTAGAAGGCGATGTCCTGCACGATATGCTGGCGATCGAACCGGGTGCCCGCCTCGACGGTCACTGCCGCCGTATCGACAGGGACGAGACCGAAGACCCCAAACTCGACCTCGTCGTCACCGACGTCGACCGCGGTTCCTTCTAGACCTCGAAGGATTGTTTTCCGCCGTCGCCATCGCTTAGGACTTCGGCGAATAACCCGGGTTCCGTGTTCCCGCCGGATAGAACGATGCATATTGTCCGGCCGGCGAAGCGGTCCCTGTTCCTGATCGCTGCGGCGAGACCGGCCGCGCCGCCCGGTTCCACTACAAGGCGACAATCCGAAAATGCCGCGAACATCGCTTCTTTGACATCCTCGTCGCTGGCGACCAGTCCGCCCGCCAGCAATCTTCTGTTGATCTCGAACGTCAGTTCTCCGGGAACAGGCACGAGCAATGCATCGCAGATCGATCCGGCCGAGGGTGAATTCCTGATCCGCCTGCCTTGTTCAAGAGACTTTCCGGTGTCGTCGAATCCTTCGGGTTCCGCCGCGAGTATCTCTATTTCCGGATAAGCGCCTTTCATAGCGATCGCGCATCCTGCGATAAGGCCGCCACCCGAGCAGGGAACGATGGCGACGTCAGGGACGACGCCAATCTCGGCGCATTGCTCTGCGGCTTCGAGACCGACGGTGCCCTGACCGGCGATGATGTCCGGGTGGTCGAAAGGCGGCACAATGACGGCGCCGCTTTCCCCGACGATCTGTCGGGCGATTTCTTCGCGATCCTCGCTGGCGCGATCGTAAAGCCGGATCTCCGCGCCAAGGGCCCGGGTGTTCGCGATTTTGATCCGCGGCGCGTCCCGCGGCATGATAATCGTGGTCGACATGCGAAGCCGGCGTCCTGCCCACGCGACGGCCTGGGCGTGGTTTCCGGAAGAGAAGGCGACTGCACCGCTTGCGCGCTCCGCTTCCGACAGTCGGCTCATCAGGTTCCATGCCCCGCGGACCTTGAAGGCGCCGACGGGTTGGAACATTTCGCATTTCAGAAGGATGCGGGCACCAAGCCGTTCGTTCAGCCGCTCCGATTCCAGCAATGGGGTGCGATTGGCGATACCGTGCAAACGGTCGGCGGCGGACCGGATATCCCCGATGTCCGGGATGCGCTCAGTGACTGCCAAGGAACGAGTCCAGCGCCGCCCGGGATTCCGGTTCCGCCATTGTCGGCACATGTCCGGCCCGCGGGATTTCAACGCCGATCATGTCCGGTTTGACTTCCTGCATCAGGGCAAAGGTCTCCCGCGACAGGATATCGGATTCTGCGCCTCGCAGAACCAGCGTCGGGATATTCTTCAGCGCACGGAACAGCGGCCACATATCCGGGATGGCATAGGACGGTTCCTGCATCGGTTTGACGATGTCGACGTCCCAATCGAAATACAGCCGGCCGTCCTCACGTTCGCGAAACGTGTTCTGCGCCATCTTCAGCCAGATTCCCTCGTCCTGGAATGTCAGGTTCGGCAGCATCGTCTTGATCGTCGCCACCGCACTGTCCCAGTCGTCGTGCGGGCGATCTTCCTTGATGTAATTGATGATGAAATCTAGGCCGCCCGTTTCAACCTTGGGTCCGACATCGTTCATGATGACAGCGGCAAGCGCGCCGGGCATCGCGACCGCCATGCCCATGCCGAGGATACCGCCGAGCGAAGTGCCCACCACCACGACATGATGCACATTCAGCGCAGCCAGCAGGTCCTGGATGTCCCGGATATAGATGCGGGGCTCGTAATTCCGCCAGTCGGTGTCGTAGTCCGATTTTCCCCGACCGCGATAATCGGGACAGATCACGCGGCGCCCGTCGGCCGAATACCGTTCCGCCAGACCTTCAAAATCCTTTGAATTCCGCGTCAGGCCCCCAAGGCAGAACAACGGCGGGCGATTGTCGAGAGGGTTCCCGTAGTCACGCACGTAGAGAGACAGGTTGTCATGGGAGGTGACCCGGCGTTCGATATAGGGCATGGACCGGGTTTCTATATGCCGAGAAGAGGGGGGAGGTCGGAAAGCGTCCTGATCTCTGCCAGGGGCGGAGAGGGCAGCAACTCCGCCGGCTGCGCAAACCGGTTGACCCAGGCGACTTTGAAGCCGAACGCCCCCGCCCCATGCGCATCCCAGCCGTTTGAAGACTGGAAGGAGATTTCTGCTGGGGTCGATTTCAATGCGTCGGCGGCGATCTGGTAGGTCGACGGGTGGGGTTTGAAAATACCTGCAGCCTCTATCGAATATATCCCGTCGAGCAACTGGTAGATTCCAGCGTTCTTAGCGGCGGCAATCAGCATGGACGGTTCGCCGTTGGACAGAATGGCCGTTTTCTTGCCGCCGTCTTTAAGGGCCGTCAGCACATCGATCACTTCCGGATAGGCGTTGAGCTGCAGGTAAAGCTCCATCAGCTTTGCGCGCAGACCCGCATCCTCCATGTCGAGAGCGCGCATCGCATAATCGAGCGCATCCCCCGTCACCTGCCAGAAATCTGCATGGTGGCCCATCAGGCTGCGAAGCCATGTGTACTGAAGCTGTTTCTGGCGCCAGAGCTCCGACATCTGTTCGTATTGATCGCCGAGATCGTCCTTCATCTGCGCAGCCGCGGAATGCACATCGAAGAGCGTTCCGTATGCATCGAACACACACGCCTTGATTTCGCTGAAACGGGGGTCGGACATTCACTTCTCCTTGTCCGCTAAACTAGCTTCGCAGCGAAGGTCGGGCAATGGGTGTGTGCCTAGCGCTGCAAGTCCTGGACGATGGCTTCTGCGACCGTCGGCCCCCCCAAACGCGTTCTGTACACCTGAAGGTTTTCAATGACACGCTGGACGTAATTCCGCGTCTCGCGGTAGGGGATGGACTCTACCCAATCGATCACATCCACGCCCGGTTCGCGCGGGTCGCCGAACTGACGGACCCAGCGTTTTGCCGCCGATGGCCCCGCGTTGTACGAAGCTATCGCCAGGATGTAGGAGCCGTCGAAGCGATTGATCATCTGCCCCAGATAGGCCTGCCCGAGCTTCACGTTATAGTTCTGATCGCGAACCAGCTTCGCTGGGGAATACCGGACGCCCAGCTTCTTCGCGACGGAAAGGGCCGTCGCCGGCATCAGTTGCATGAGGCCGCGCGCGCCCGCGTGGCTGACTGCCCCTGAATCGAAATTGCTCTCCTGGCGTACGATAGCATGCAGCAGTGCCTGTTCGGGGTGGTTGCCGGTCATGCTGATGACGGGATAGGCGATTTCCGGCAGCGGCGATCCGGTGCGGTAGGCTTTGCGTCCGGTGCGGACGGCGAAATCCTGTCTGCCGATTTCGGTTGCGAGTTCAGCGATCAGCACCTGGCGCTGCGGCGTCGTTGCTTCGCTCAGCAGTTGGTCGAGAAACGGGCGAACGTGATCTCGGGCGCCGATCTGGTTCAGTATTCTGACGGCACGGACCCGCTCGTCGCGTTCAAAGGCTGCCCGATCCGACTTACCGGGGGAGACCCTGGAAGACGTGAGTGCGACCGGATTATTCGATCGCGCAGCGGCAAGTTGTCCGTAATAGGTGGTTCCATGCCTGCTGGCGGCCTGAAATGACTTCGCAGCCGTGTCCAGGTCACCCGCGGCTTCGGCGGCTCTCCCAAGCCAGTATGCGCCCCGGGCCTTGCTGATGGGGTAAGAGACCTGTTCTTCGATCCGGCCGAAATGAGAGAGGGCGGTTCGAGGTTCCTCAAGGTGGCGCAGCGCAATCCAGCCGGCAAGCCACTCGGCTTCGACAAACTGGGCACCGGTTGTCAGCCCGCTCGCCTTGGCGAGCCTGTAAGCTTCGGAAACGTGTCCTTTTTCAAGCAGACGGCGCGCAAGAATAGATCTCTCCACCCACCACTTGGAGGCATGGGGAGCATCCGGCGGGACGTTCTTCAAGAGATCGTATGCGTCGTTGTCGAGCCCTTTTCGGCGTCGCCAACGGGTGCGTTCATAAACCAGGCCGGGGTCGGTTTGGAGAGCAGCCGGCACCCGGCGAATGTGCCAGTCCACGCCGCCTTGAAACGCCCGAAGCGAAATGCGTGCCATGGCCAGTTTCTGGGTCGCTGCGTCAACCTGCGGTATCATCCGTTTGGCCCGGGATATCTCGCCATCCCATAGCAGGCGGTCCAGACGGGCGGTGTCATCGGCCCTGGTCAGGTACTTCCGATACTGCTTGCGGAATTTCTTTTCCTGCGCTCGTCCGAAATTGGCGTCGATCCAGGTCTCGCGGATCAGTTTCGCGGCTTTTTCCTGGTCGCCCAGCGCGACAAGGGCCTCGATATGGCGGATTTTCCCGTCGGTCGTCAGCGGTGGATAGGTATCAAACCAGCGGAGGGTCGCTTTCGACGGCGAGGCCGAGCCCAATGCCTCTTCTGCCCGTCGTCGCAAGGTCCCGCGAAGGGGCCAGTCATCGTTTTTGAGAACGAATTCCGAGATCGTCTCGAAACTGTACCGATTGCCCCGCGCTGACAGCTCCAGCCAGTGAAGTATCTTTGACGGGAGCTCCTCGCGAATGCCGGAGGCACGGCGGTGGGCGCTTCGCCAGTCGCCCCTGGCTGCATCGGCAATTGCCGACGAATAGGTTTTCGCGTCCGACTTCGACAGGGGGAGGGACGAGGCGTGCGCGGTCAAGCCCGAGAGCGCTATGCCCAGCAGGGCTGCGGCGCAGACGCAGTATTTTACCCGTAAAATCATTCAGTTCGGCCCCTTGCCGTATCGGGTAGCAGGTTGCGACCGTGGAGTTAAATCACTCTTAACACGAGGGCGTATAATGCCATGTATTTTGCCGATGACGAATGTGAATTCGGCAAATTCCGGTCTGAATCTTCACATACATTACAACACATAGTCTCCTTGCCGCAGAATGGCGCCGAGAGTAATGTGCGGCAACTCTATGACAATCACATTTCGGGGAGACCGCCATGTTCAGCGGTTCCATTTGCGCGCTGATAACGCCGTTTCGAGACGGCAAGATTGATGAAGACGCTTTTAGCGGCTTCGTGGACTGGCAGATAGCGGAGGGCACCAACGCACTTGTGCCCATGGGGACGACAGGTGAATCGCCGACAGTCAGCCACGAGGAGCACAAGCGTGTTGTCGAGCTGTGCATCGATGTTGCGGACAAACGCGTCCCGATAATTGCCGGCGCAGGGTCGAATTCGACCGCCGAAGCAATCGAACTTGCCGAGCATGCAAAAGCGGCGGGTGCGGATGCCGCCCTCATCGTAACGCCCTATTACAACAAACCGACACAGGAAGGGCTGTATCGCCATTTCGAGGCCCTGAACGGGGTCGGTATCCCGCTGATCATCTATAACATTCCCGGCCGTTCTGTGATTGATATGACCGTCGAGACCATGGCGCGTTGCTCAAAACTCGAGAACGTCATCGGTGTGAAAGACGCGACTGCCGCGGTCGGTCGGGCGACAGAGCAACGGCTCGCCTGCGGTGAGGATTTCTGTCAGTTATCCGGCGAGGACATCACGCAGCTCGGCTTTCTCGCGCAGGGGGGCGTCGGCTGTATTTCCGTGACCGCAAATATCGCACCAAAGATGATGGCCGATATGCATGCCGCGTGGCAGCGGGGCGATGTCGCCGAGGCGCAGAAACTGAACGAACGGCTGACGCCGCTGCACTCGGATTTGTTCTGCGAAGCCAATCCCGGACCGGTCAAATACGGCGCCAGCCTTTTGGGCAAATGCAGCGAAGAGTTGCGTCTGCCCCTGGTACCGATTACCGCGGAGTCCAGAGGCATGGTCGAACGGGCAATGCGTCACGCCGGTCTGCTGAACTGACGGTCGATTGAATGGCGAAATCGGATACCGCGGCGTATCGCGTCGCCGCCCATAATCGCCGGGCGCGACATAACTATGAAATAGGGGACACTCTCGAGGCCGGGATTGTTTTGACCGGCAGCGAGGTAAAGTCTTTGCGGGAAGGCCGCGCGACCATCGCTGAATCGTACGCCAAGGCAGAGAACGGCGAAATCTGGCTGATCAACGCCCACATTCCCGAATACAAGCAGGCGGGACCGTTCAATCACGAGCCCACGCGACCGCGTAAACTCCTGCTGAAAAATCGCGAGATCGCAAAACTGATCGGCGCGACCGAGCGGGCAGGGATGTCGCTCGTGCCCCTGAAGCTCTACTTCAACAACCGCGGTGTCGCGAAGCTGGAAATCGGGCTCGGCAAGGGCAAGAAGCATTACGACAAGCGCGAGACCGAAAAGAACCGCGACTGGAACATGCAGAAGGCGCGCCTTCTCAGCCACAAGAGATGACCGACAGGCCGGAACTGCTGGACGGCTACCGCGAGAAGCTGGTGCGCCGGAAACAGGAATGGGCCCACGAGGGGCGTTTGATCGACGGTGAGAACGGGCCACGGTCAAAGGAAGACCGGTTGCCGCCTGGGCAAAGACTGGTGGAGAACTGGCCCGTTCTCGACCTTGGCGTTCAGCCCGAAATCCCGAGGGATAAATGGATATTCCGGATCGATGGTCTGGTTGAGAACCCGATCACGTGGACCTGGACGGACTTCCTTGCGCAACCGCAGGTCACCGTTACGTCCGATATTCACTGCGTGACCGGCTGGTCGCGATACGACAATGCCTGGACCGGCGTACATGCCGCGCATCTGCTGGAGATGTGCCGGCCCGAGAAAGAGGCGATGCATTGCCTAGTCTACGCGTCGGACGGCTATACGACGAATATCCGCCTCGACCGGTTTGCGGATTCAGACGTACTACTGGCCCATTCCTGGGAAGGGGAATACCTGATCAGGGAACATGGCGGGCCTGTCCGGGCGGTCGTCCCCAAATGGTATTTCTGGAAGAGCGCCAAATGGATCCGCCGGATCGAATTCATCGCCGAGGATGAAACCGGGTTCTGGGAAGATCGCGGCTATCACAACGAGGGCGATCCGTGGAAAGAGCAGCGCTATCGCTGACAGCGTGCCTTTCGGTAGCGACTAGCCGTCGAGTGTTGCGCGGATCATCCGAAAGACGTCTTCGAACATTTCTTCTGTCAGCCGGCCGGTATTCGTGTTGTAGCGCGAGCAATGATAGCTGTCGGCCAGCTTCAGGCCGTTTGTCAGTTCGTGCATGACGCAATGGGCGAACTTGTAGCTTGCCCGGCGTTCTCCCAGGGTTGACAGCGTGGTGTTGTGGGAAATCCCGCCCAGCGCGAGGATCACCTTCAGGTTCTTCATCGCTTCTATCTCGGCGACGAGAAACGGGCGGCAGGCATTTACTTCCGCGCCTGTCGGTTTGTTCTCGGGCGGCACGCAGCGCACGCTGTTGGCGATCCGGCAGTCGATTAGTGTAACGCCGTCATCGGGCCGTTTATCGTAGGTCCCTTCGGCAAAGCCGAAACGTCCTAAAGTCTGATAAAGCAGGTCCCCGGCGTAATCGCCGGTAAAGGGCCGACCTGTCCGATTGGCCCCTTTGACGCCGGGCGCGAGGCCCACGATCAGCAATTGTGCATCAAGCGGCCCGAAAGAGCGGACCGGGGCATTGTGCCAGTCCGGCCACGCAGCGGCATTAGCGGCGCGATAGGCGACAAGGCGGGGGCAGAGGTCGCAATCCAGCGGCGGGCCGTCGGCGGTGACGGTCATGTTTCCGGTCAATGTCAGGCGTCTTCGTATATGTCGTCGCTGTCGTCAAAACCCGCGTCAGGGTCTGCCGGGGTCGGGCTGCGCGTCATCGGGTTCTTCACAAAGGCCGGCATGTCATCGACATCCGTATCGCGTCGTGCTTCGCGGGCGATGTACTGGGTGATGTCCTGCAATTCGACAAATGTGTCGGCCTGGCGGCGCAACTCATCTGCGACCATTGGCGGGTGGGCCCGGAAGGTGCTGATAACGGTCACGCGAACGCCGCGCCGCTGAACCGCTTCGACCAGGCGACGAAAATCCCCGTCGCCCGAGAACAGGACGGCGTGATCGATGTGCTGCGCCATTTCGAGCATGTCGATCGCAAGCTCGATATCCATGTTGCCCTTGACCTTGCGGCGTCCGGACGCGTCGGTGTGTTCCTTGGCCGGCTTGGTGACCATCGTGTAGCCATTGTAGTCCAGCCAGTCGATGAGCGGGCGGATTGGCGAGTATTCCTGATCTTCAACGAGCGCCGTGTAATAAAAGGCCCGCACCAGACTGCCTTTCTGGCGGAATACGTCGAGCAGGTTCTTGTAATCTATGTCGAAGCCGAGCGAACGGGCGGCCGAATAGAGGTTCGGCCCATCGATAAACAGGGCGATCCGTTCCTGAGGATTGAAATGCATCATTGAAATAGCTCCTTCAGTCAAAAAATCATGGTTTAAAAGGGTACTCCGGGCGACGGACTGAAAAAGTCCGGCCGCCGACCGGTTCGAGCGTTATCTGGACATCAGATAATTATAACGTTTTCTTTTGAAATCAAAGATTTATGTTCGGTTCTGTCATGATAATCATAGCAATCGGATCAAACCTGCCGCACCCTGAATTCGGTGCGCCGATCGATGTCTGCAACGCAGCGATCGAGGCCATCGAGGCCATCGGTTGCCGGCTTCTGGACCGGTCACGGTGGTTCCGGAGCGCCCCGGTGCCCGTGTCGGACCAGCCGGATTTCGTAAACGGCGTGATTTCTGTCCGGACCGACCTGAAACCGGCTGAATTACTGGCCTCCCTGCACGGGATCGAGGATCGTTTCGACCGCCTGCGATCTGTCCCGAATGCCGCGAGAACGCTTGATCTGGACCTGATCGCCTATGACGAGCTGGTTAACGAAAGGGCGGGGGGGCCGTTGCTGCCTCACCCCCGAATGACCGGCAGGGCTTTTGTCCTGTACCCGCTCCGTGATATCGCGCCGGACTGGCGGCATCCGGCGCTGGGAATGCCGATAGCGAAGCTTATTAAAGGGTTGCCCGACGACCAGACCTGTCACCCGATTGACTGATCCGGTGTGTCGCCGAAATACTTGAAACGCTTGCTTTTCAGGCGCTGAGACCTTATATCACTGCTCTTCCTGAAGTCGGAGATTTATAAGATGGCCCGCGTTACTGTCGAAGACTGCGTTCTCAAGATTCCCAATCGTTTTCAGCTTGTCATGATGGCGGCCCAGCGGTCGCGCGAACTGTCTGTCGGCGGAGAACTCACCGTCGATCGTGACAACGACAAGAACCCGGTTGTGGCATTGCGCGAAATCGCCGACGAAACGATCCCGCTCGATGAGCTGGAAACGGCCGTGATCGAGGGGCTTCAGCGTAATATCGACGTTGATGAAATCGTCGAGGAAGAAGACGACGAGATGCTTCAGGTTACAGAAGCCCTCAACGAGCTTGCAGGCCTGGTCGATACCGGCGAGGGCGAGGATGCTGCGGCGCCTGCAGAGGCCCCGGCAGACGATTCCGACGATCCTATGGCGGCGCTCGCGGCGGGCTTTGAAGACGTCACCATCGAGGACGTCAAGAAGGAAGACTGATCCGGGAGGGTCGCGCGATGAATTCGCGATCCTTGTCAGTCCGGCGTCCGGGTTTCCGTGACGTGCCCTTCGGGGTTTTATTCCCATGATGCGGCAGTACGAACTTGTCGAGCGGGTGCGGAGTTACGATCCGACCGCTGACGAGGACGCTCTCAACCGCGCCTATGTTTTTTCAATGAAGGTCCATGGATCGCAGACCCGCGCATCGGGCGATCCGTACTTTTCTCATCCCGTCGAAGTCGCGGGCATCCTGACCGATTACCGGCTGGATACGGCATCGATCGTAACCGGGTTGCTTCACGATACGGTCGAAGACACGGTCGCGACGATCGACCAGATCGACACGCTTTTCGGGGACGAAGTTGCGCGCCTCGTGGACGGGGTGACGAAGTTGTCGCTGCTCGAATTGCAGTCGCCCGGCAGTGGCCATGCCGAGAATTTTCGAAAGCTGCTGCTGGCGATTTCAGAGGATATCCGCGTCCTTCTGGTCAAGCTCGCCGACCGTCTCCATAACATGCGGACGTTGCACTATATCCAGGCGCCGGAAAAGCGCGCCCGGATCGCCCGCGAAACGATGGAGATATACGTCCCGCTGGCCGAACGTATCGGTATCCAGGAAATCAAGGAAGAGCTTGAGGATATAGCCTTCCGGGAACTCTATCCGGACGCTGCGGAGTCCATCGTCAGCCGGCTGAATTTCCTGCAGGCGCAGGGCGACGACATTATCAACCGTATTTCGGACGAGATTAACCGGACCCTTGTGGAGGCCGATATAGAGGCCTGGATATCCGGGCGGACAAAGCGGCCGGTCTCGATCTGGCGGAAGATGCACCGAAAGAAGGTGGATTTCGAGCAGCTCACCGATATCAATGCATTTCGGATCGTTGTCGCGTCGGTGGAGGACTGCTACCGGGCCCTCGGCATAATCCATACGAAATACAGAATGATCCCCGGTGAGTTCGACGATTATATCTCGATGCCCAAGCCGAACGGATATCAGTCCCTTCACACAGCCCTGATCGGCCCGGAAGCCCATCGGATCGAGGTGCAGATCCGGACAACGCAGATGCACGAAATCGCGGAGCTCGGGGTTGCTGCCCACTGGCAATACAAACAGGGGGCCGCGCTTACAGAGGGTAAGAATTACCACTGGGTGCGCCAACTGCTCGATATTCTGGAAAACTCGAACAATCCCGACGAGTTCCTGGAACACACAAAACTGGAAATGTTTCCCGACCAGGTTTTCTGTTTCACCCCCAAGGGAGAGATCATCAACCTCCCGCAGGGGGCGACGGCGATCGACTTTGCCTATGCCGTGCATTCGGAAATAGGCGACCGGTGCATCGGGACGCGTATCAACGGCAAGATGGCGCCGCTGCGGACCGAAATCGGCAATGGCGATCAGGTTGAAATACTTACCTCTGCGGACGGTACGCCATCGCCTACCTGGGAGAACTGGGTTGTCACCGGCAAGGCGCGTGCCCGGATCAGGCGGTATGTCCGGGGTGAACGGCGGGAGGAATTTATAAAGCTCGGCCACGCAATGCTCGAGCATGCATTCCGCGAGATCGGCTTCACGCCGCAGGATGACCCGCCGCAGCAGGCCCTTGCTCACTTTGGCGCGGAGACGCCGGACGAGCTTGCCGCAATGATCGGAAGCGGCGGCATCCGGGTGTCTGAAGTCCTTCAGATGCTGGTGCCCGAGGAAATGCTGCGGGAGTCGGCTCTGGAAAATTCGTCGCCTGGGCAGGCGAACGTCGTCGAATTTCCGTCCCGCCAGCGAGAAGACGGAGAACCGAACGCGGTTGCGATACGCGGCCTTACGCCTGGCATGGCCGTCCACTATGCAAATTGCTGTCATCCCCTGCCCGGTGACAAGATTCTCGGCATACTTACGCCGGGAAAGGGTGTCACGGTCCATACCAGGGATTGCGAGACGCTTGAAAGCTTCGCGGATACCCCTGAACGCTGGATGGAGATTGCGTGGGAACTCGGACCGGAACAGCCGGAAAGTCTTGTCGGCAGAATTAACCTGATCGTCAGCAATGAACGCGGTGCGCTCGGGACGCTGACGACGGCGATCGCCCAGAATTTCGGAAATATTCACAACCTGAAGTTCACCAGCCGTTCAGCCGATTTCTTCGAGATGGTTGTCGATATCGAGGTCGAGAACACGAAGCATCTCAATGATATTATCGCCGCCCTGCGAGCAATGCGGGAGATCAGTTCCGTCAGCAGGGCGTATGGATGAGAGCGGCGTTGAATTCGATAAATGACATTTGATAAATGACAAGGGCGGTCCGCCCGAAGTAGTGTCCCGGCGAATATCTGAAGTCCGCTATGGGCGGGTAGGAAAGTATCGGAGCTGAAAACCGATGGAAAAACGATATCTGAGACTTGGCGTGAATATCGATCATGTCGCGACGATCCGGAACGCGCGCGGCGGGCAGCACCCTGACCCGGTCCGCGCCGCACGGGCCGTGGCGGCGGCGGGTGCCGATGGTATCACGGCGCATTTGCGCGAAGACCGGCGGCATATGACCGACGATGACGTGGCCCGTCTGAGCGCCGGTATCGAGCTGCCATTGAATCTGGAGATGGCCGCGACCGACGAGATGCTGGCGATTGCGTTGCGCCATGCGCCGCATGCCGCCTGTATCGTGCCGGAAAAGCGCCAGGAACGTACGACCGAGGGCGGGCTGGACGCGGCCGGTACACATGATCATCTCGCCCCGTACGTCGAACAGCTGAATGCGGCCGGCATTCGCGTTTCCTTGTTTATCGAACCCGACATTCGTCAGATCGATGCTGCGAAGTCACTCGGCGCCTCGTTGGTAGAGCTTCATACCGGCGCCTTTTGCGAGGCGGAGGGGACGGATCGCGACCGCCAGTTCGAGCGGATCGCGCGCGCCGCCGAGCACGCGGAATCGCTGGGTATCGAATGTCACGCCGGTCATGGCCTGACGTTCGACACCGTAGCGCCCATCGCGGCCATCCCGACGCTCGTCGAACTGAATATCGGACATTTCCTGATCGGCGAGGCGATATTCGGCGGACTTGAAAGCTCCATAAAACGTATGCGCTCCCTGATGGACAAGGCGCGTTCGGATGCACATGGCGAGCGCAGCGCGTGACCGATTCTGTTAATCTGGCATCATGATTATCGGTATCGGCAGTGACCTGATCGACATCCGTCGGGTGGAAAAGACGCTGGAACGCTTTGGCGAGCGCTTCACCAACCGCTGCTTTACGGAAACCGAGCGTGCGAAAAGCGACCGCCGCCGGCTTCGGGCGGCGAGCTATGCCAAACGGTATGCGGCCAAGGAGGCCTGCTCCAAGGCGCTGGGAACCGGTTTTCGCAAGGGCGTGTTCTGGCGCGACCTGGGAGTTATCAATCTCCCCGGCGGAAAGCCTACCATGCAGTTGACCGGAGGAGCTCTGAAA
>JAYOMI010000026.1:35634-40019 GCA_038120765.1 Rhodospirillaceae bacterium | reverse complement strand
TGACCGACGCGGTGGACCAGCACCCCCATTCCGTGCTGCTGCTCGACGAGATCGAAAAGGCCCATCCGGATGTGTTCAACATCCTGTTGCAGATCATGGATCACGGCAAGCTGACCGACCATAACGGCAAGGGCGTCGATTTCCGCAACGTCATCCTGATCATGACCACGAATGCGGGGGCCGCCGACATGGCGAAGCCCGCCATCGGGTTCGAGCGCACGTCGCGCATCGGCGAGGACGAGGATGCGATCAAGCGCATGTTCACCCCTGAATTCCGCAACCGGCTGGATGCGATCATCCCGTTCGGCAGCCTGCCGAAGGAAGTGGTCATGCTGGTGGTCGACAAGTTCATCATGCAGCTTGAAGTCCAGCTCGAAGACCGCAACGTCACGTTCGAACTGTCGGACGAGGCCCGCAGCTGGCTGTGCCGCAAGGGCTACGACGAGGCCTACGGCGCGCGGCCGCTGTCCCGCGTCATCCAGGAGAACATCAAGAAACCGCTGGCCGACGAGATCCTGTTCGGCAAGCTCTCCAAGGGCGGCATCGTGCAGGTCGACGTCAGGAAAGACGACGACACCCTCACCTTCGTCACCCTCGCCGCACCGCCGAAGGGCAAATCGAAGGATCCGGACACGGATGACGATGATGACGGCCCCGACGGCGACGGCAAGGTCGAGGAATTGGTGGAGTAGGTTTCCCTGCTCTCAAAAGACGAAAAACCCGGCCCTGTGCCGGGTTTTTTGTGTCGATCTGTACGGGCGATCTCGTTTTCTCGGCTGCTTGGTCTCTGTCATCCCCGCGGAGGCGGGGATTCCCTTGCGCCGGGACCAAAGGCAGAGAGATTCCAGCCTCTGCGGGTATGACCGCAAGAGGGATACTGGCCCATCCAGATGTTTTTGCCGATCAATGTTCGCTATTTGTTCTTTGTCGTGGTAAGCTCGCTTTCGGGATGCTTTCCGTCCCGGCAGGGTTACCGATCACCACAGGGGAGAGACATCACGCTACATGGTTTAACCGACATACAGCGCGGCGCTGCCGTGGAACGGGGCGGGCCGGTATGGCCTTTGGACCCGTCCTCACCCGTCCGTCCCTTCGGGTGCATGGGGTTGAATTGCGGGTTTTCGCGAACGCCCGGCCGGCGCGGGCGGGGATGACGGATGGGGAAGGCGTCGGGCTAAACCGCCAGCACGAATTCCCGGATCTTGACGATCGCCTGTTTCGACGCGTCCGATTCCGGATCGGCGGTGACGAACGTGTGCGGCTGGCCGTCGAACTTGTGGACTTCCACGCTGCCGCCTTTCGCGCGGTAAAGCGCGGCGAATTTGTCCTGCCAGGTATGGTCGACATTGCCGTCTGCGGTGCCCTGGATGATGCACATGGGCGGGGTGTGGGTGGCGTCACCCCGTTCCAGCAGCAGGTAGGGATTGCCTTCGGTCATGTCGGCCTCGGGCGCGAAACAGGCATCGTGGGCGGCGACGAGGCGCTCGTTGCCGGCTTCCTGCACCATGCGGTAGCGCGCCAGCGGATCGAGGATCGGCCAGGCGGCGACGAAGAAATCGACGCTGGCATCGACCGATGTCAGTTCCGGGTCCATCGTCGTCCAGCGTTTGCCGCCGGGGCAGAGCGCCACAAGGCCCATCTGCTGCGCGCCGCTGGATGAGCCGAGCGCGCCGAGCGTGGCAATTTCGACATCCAGCGTGCCGGCATTCGCCTTGAACCAGCGGACGCCGTAGCTGACATCGTCGACCATCGCCGGGTACTGGGCTTCGCTCGACAGCCGGAAATCCAGCGCGCAGACGCCGACGCCGTGGGCTGCGAGGTCCTGATGGATGACCGCATTGTTCAGCCGGTCGCCCGATCCCCAGGCGCCGCCGTGCACGTCGATCATCCATTTGATGGGACCGTCCGTGTCCGGCCGGTAGAGCCGGGCGAGCAGGGTGGTGCCGTCAATCGTGCGGTAGGCGACGTCGTCGATGGTGGTCATGGGATGGGGTCCTTAATTACGTCCGGTCGAAGCTTTAACAGGATCGTCATCCCGGCCTCGTGCCGGGATCCAGTTCCTTCGGATACAAAGACTGGACCCCGGAATAAATCCGGGGTGACAGGATTCGGTATCATCAATACAGGGAATCTATCCGATAGAGAACGGGCTGCAAATTCAGGGCGATTCATTGGCGCGTTTGAAGGGCGACAGTTCGCTCAGGGATTCCATCTCGTGCTCGACCCCGCGGCGTTCGCGTTCGACGAAATCGGCGACGGCCGCGCGGAATCCCTCATCGCGGATCCAGTGGGCGCTGTAGGTAGGGGACGGCAGGTAGCCGCGGCTGATCTTGTGCGGTCCCTGGGCGCCGGCCTCGACCTTGGACAGGCCGTTTTCGATCGCGAATTCGATGCCGCGGTAGAAGCAGGCTTCGAAATACAGCATTTTGAAGTTGTCGACGCAGCCCCAGTTGCGGCCCCACAGCATGTCCGGGCCGCGCAGGTTCAGGGCGCCGGCGACGTAATCGCCGTGATGGCTGGCGATGACCAGCACCACGTTGTCGGCCATGCGTTCGCGCAGGAGCTGGAAAAATTCATAGTTCAGGTAGGCATGGGCCCATTTGCGGTCCACCGTGTTCAGGTAGAACCCGTAGAAGGCTTCCATGTGTTCGGGAAGGATGGCGTCGCCCGTCAGCACCTCGATATCGACCTCGGCATTGGCCGCGGCGCGTTCCTTGCGGATCATCTTGCGCTTGCGGGAGTTCAGCGTGTCGAGGAAATCGTCGAACGTCCTGTAGCCGTCATTCCGCCAGTGGAACTGCTGGCCCTGGCGCTGGAGGAGGCCCAGTTCCCCAAGTTCGGTCCATTCCTCTTCCAGCGGGAACGTGATGTGCAGCGAGGAGACCTTGTGCTGCTTGGCGAGTTCCAGCAGGCCTGCGGCCAGCAGGCGGCGGGTCTGCGGCTTGTCCTCGCCGCTGCGGACCAGCAGGCGGGGGCCGGTGACCGGCGAAAACGGCACCGAGACCTGCAGCTTCGGGTAATACCGTCCGCCCGCGCGCTCATACGCATCCGCCCAGCCCCAGTCGAACACGTACTCGCCGTGGGAATGGTTCTTCAGGTAACAGGGCGCGCAGCCGACCAGGCCTTTTTCGTCCTCGATGACCACGTGCTGGGGCAGCCAGCCGGTCTCAGCGGTGGCGGCCTGGGAATCCTCGAGCGCCTTCAGGAAGGTGTGGGACACAAACGGGTTTTCGTCTCCCGCGCAGGCGTTCCAGTGGTCCGCCGGCACTTCGCCGAGCGACGATATGACCTTGATCGTGACTTCGTCGGCGCCGTCCGGCACGGCTATTCGATCTCGAAGATGGCATCCACCTCGACGGCGGCACCCCCCGGCAGCGAGGCGACCGCGACCGCGAACCGGGCGTGCTTGCCCGCTTCGTCGCCGAAGACCTCGACCATCAGGTCGGAGGCGCCGTTGATGACCGCGGGCGGTCCGGTGAAGTCGTCGGGCGCATTGACGAAGCCGCCGAGTTTGATGGCCTTCGCCCGGTCGATATCGTCACCCACGGCCGCATGCAGCTGGGCGAGGATATTCAGCCCGCAGAGCCGGGCCGCCGCGTAGCCTTCCTCGACGGTGAGGTCCGCGCCTACCTTGCCGCGGGCGGCGGTTTCCGGTGTGGCGGAAACCTGCCCGGCGATGAACACCTGGTTGCCCGACCGCCGGAAGGGAACGTAGTTCGCCTGCGGGACGGGGGCGTCCGGCAGCGTGATTCCAAGTTCTTCAAGTCGTGCGTGAATACGTCCAGCCATGTAAGTTCTCCATTGTTCGGGTCGAGCCTAACGTCCTGTCCGCAGGTGATCCAGTGTCGAATTTTTGATCCGGGTTTCAATGGCTTGCATGGTAAATACCTGTTAACGTTTCTGCCATAGATTCGACGCGCTACTGGACGGCGGCAGAGCGGTTTGAGATAGTCCGTCCGTGAAAGCTTAACCCGCGCAGGAACCCTGTTTTAAGGGGCGCGCAGGGACCGGGAAAAAGACAGAGATGAGCATCGGCACCAGACTTTACACCATGCTGCACGGCGAACAGGTGGGAACGGATTCCCAGGGCAACCGGTATTTCCGGAGCAAGCGCACCGCCGAAGGCGCGCGGGAACGGCGCTGGGTCGTTTATGAAGGCAAGGTCGAAGCATCCCGCGTGCCGCCGGCATGGCATTCCTGGCTGCATCATACGACAGACGCGGTACCGAGCGACGATTCGGCGAAGAAGTGGGACTGGCAGATCGAGCATGTCGCCAATCTGACCGGCACGCCGGGTGCCTACCGCCCGCCGGGCCATGTCCTCAAGGGCGGCGAGCGTGCTGCGGCGACGGGCGATTACGAGCCCTGGCGGCCTTCCTGATCGC
>JAYOMI010000026.1:17089-35624 GCA_038120765.1 Rhodospirillaceae bacterium | reverse complement strand
CTGATCGCTGCCGGCGGGTTGGTTGACGGTAACGGAAAGACAATGACCAGGAACCGGGAAATTAAAGCCGATGGGTAAAAACCTTATCGAAACAGTGATGGGCGCGGTCGTCCTGGCGGTTGCCGGATTCTTCATCTTCTTTGCCTACAGCAAGGCGGATATCAGCGCTGTCGACGGGTACCAGATCCAGGCGAAGTTCGACCGCATCGACGGTGTGCGCGCCGGGTCAGACGTGCGGATGAGCGGCATCAAAATCGGCACCGTCACATCTTCCGTACTGGATCCGAAGACCTATTTTGCCGTGGTGAAGATGAATATCAGCAACGAGGTCAAGGTGCCGGAGGACACATCGATTGCGGTCTCTTCCGACGGCTTGCTGGGCGACAAGTTTCTCGCCCTTTCTCCCGGCGGATCCGACGAAATGCTGCCGCCAGGTGGGGAGATTACGACCACGCAGGGCTCGGTCGACCTGATGGGCCTCGTCGGTCAGATGATCTTCAGCCAGAGCAACAAAGACGAGAAGAAGCAATAGCGCCGGGACGCGAGCCGTTCTCCGAATGCCGGCGGGCGCGTCAGACTTACGTGGGAAGCATCTTGAAAACCTTTTGCCTGTCTATCTGCGTCCTTGCCGGACTGATGTCCGCGTCGGCATCGGTGGTCGCGCAGGACATCGCCGTTCTGCAGGGGCTGAACAAGATCACGGCCCGCGTATCGACGATCGAGGCGCCGATCGATGAGGTGGTGCGGTTCGGGACGCTGGATATCACCGTCAGGAGATGCAGCAAGCGGCCGCCCGAAGAGACCCCGGAATCGACGGCCTATCTGGAAATTCGTGAGCGGCGCTCGGGCGAGCGCTCGGTGGAATTGTTTGCGGGCTGGATGTTTGCCTCGTCGCCCGCGGCCTCATCCATGGAGCACCCGGTCTATGATGTCTGGGTGATCGACTGTAAAAACGCTTCCAGCTCCGGGTGAGACAGGTCGGGCTCGAAAGACGCGGACCCGTCCAGCGCCTCCGACAGTAACTGGCGATATCCTGCCCGGGGCAACTCGACCACGCCGAATTGCGCCAGGTGATCGGTCACGAACTGGGTGTCCAGCAGTCTGTAGCCGCCTTTTACAAGCCGGGCGACCAGATGGACGAGGGCCACCTTGCTCGCGTCGCGCGCCCGGCTGAACATGCTCTCGCCGAAAAAGGCGGCGCCCAGCGATACGCCGTACAGGCCGCCCACCAGTTCGCCGTCCTGCCATGTCTCGACGCTGTGCGCCCGGCCGAGCTCGTGCAGGTCGCTGTAAAGCGAGAGTATCTCGTCGTTGATCCAGGTGTCTTCGCGGTCCGGGCCGGGGGCCGCGCAGGACCGCACGACTTCGCTGAAGACGGTATTGCAGCGGACATCGTAGAAGCCGCTGCGCACGGTGCGGCGGAGCCGGCGGGGGACGTGGAATCCGTCCAGCGGCAATATCCCGCGCTTTTCAGGGTCTATCCAGAAAAGGGTCGGGTCGTCGCGGCGCTCGGCCATCGGAAACAGGCCGACCGCATAGGCGCGTAACAGTATCTCAGGCGTCAGCTTGGTCATTGGCCACGGGGTACACCGGTCGTTCAGGCGCTCCGTCAGTCGTCCGGGATTTCTCCCGCGACGAAGCGTTCCAGCCAATGGATATCATAATCACCGTTTATGAAATCGGAATTTTCAATAATTTTTGCGTGAAGCGGGATCGTCGTTTCAATCCCGCCGATCACGTATTCTTCGAGCGATCGCCGAAGCCGCATCAGACATTCGGTCCGGTCCCGGCCATGCACGATCAGCTTGGCGACAAGGCTGTCGTAGTAGGGCGGGATGGTATATCCCGCGTAAAGCCCGGAATCCACGCGGACCGACAGGCCGCCCGGCGGATGGTAATCGGTGACGAGCCCGGGCGAGGGGATAAATGTCTCTGGATGTTCCGCCGTGATCCGGCATTCGATCGCATGCCCCTGAAACGTGATGTCTTCCTGCTTGAAAGACAGGGGCGCGCCAGAAGCGACGCGGATCTGCTCGCGCACCATGTCGATGCCGGTGATCATTTCCGTCACCGGGTGTTCGACCTGCAGGCGGGTATTCATCTCGATGAAATAGAACTCGCCGTCTTCGAACAGGAACTCGATGGTCCCCGCATTGGCGTAGCCGATCCGGCGGACGGCATCCGCGGCGATCTTGCCGATCTTCTCACGCTGCTCATCGTTGAGCGCCGGGGAACGGGCTTCTTCGAGAACTTTCTGGTGCCGCCGCTGGAGCGAGCAGTCACGCTCGCCAAGATGCACCGCGCCGCCCTGTCCGTCGGCGAAGACCTGCACCTCGATATGCCGCGGCTTCTCGAGGAATTTTTCCATGTAGACGGTATCGTTGCGGAAACTCGCCTTGGCTTCGGTGCGCGCCATCTTATAGGCGGCTTCGACCTCATCGGCGCTGCGCACGATCTGCATGCCGCGACCGCCTCCGCCGCCGGCGGCCTTGATCAGGACAGGGTAGCCAATCGCATCGGCGATGCTTCGTGCCTCGCTTGCCGTCTCGATGGCGCCGGCGGAACCCGGAACAACCGGAACGCCGTTTTCCTCGACCGCCTTCTTCGCCGCCACCTTGTCGCCCATCAGGGCGATATGGTCCGCGCTTGGCCCGATAAAGGTGAAGCCGTGTTCTTCAAGGATAGAGGCGAAGCTCGCTTCCTCCGATAAAAAGCCATAGCCAGGATGCACTGCATCCGCGCCGGTAATCGTCGCGGCGGACACGATGGCCGGAATATTCAGATAGCTCTGCTTTGCATCCGGCGGGCCGAGGCAGACGCTTTCGTCTGCGAGGCGGACATGCATGGCGTCTGCATCGGCGGTTGAATGGACCGCAACGGTCGATATCCCCATTTCCTTGCATGCGCGATGAATGCGGAGGGCGATTTCGCCGCGGTTTGCGATAAGAACTTTTTCAAACATTTTCTGTGCCGGTCCGGGCCCTGACGGGGCGCTATTCGACCAGGAGGAGTTCTTCGCCGAACTCGACCGGGGTCGAGTCTCCGACGAGAATCTGGGTCACCTTGCCGCTTATCGTGGCGCGGACCGGATTATAGGTCTTCATGGCCTCGATCAGCATCACGGTCTGGCCTTCGGTTATGGTGTCACCGACACGGATGAAAGGCTCTGCCCCCGGTTCGGGCGACGAAAAGACGGTGCCGACCATCGGCGACAGGATCGGCGTTCCCTTCCGCGGGGCGGGTGTATCCGCCGTGTCGCCGGTCTGGGGCGCGGCATTTGACGCAGGCGCTGCAGCGGCGGCCGCCCCGCCGACGGCGACCAGTGGCGCACCGCTCATCTGGCGTGCCACGCGAATCCGGCGGCCGGTACTTTCATATTCGATTTCGCTTAGTCCGGTTTCATTGAGCAATTCAGAAAGCTTGCGGACGAGGTCGGGGTCAATATCAAATTTGTTTGCCATCAGGCGTCCTTCTTGGATGCGGTCAGTCCGATCATTGCGTCGATTGCCAGAATGTAGCCGTGTGCGCCAAAACCGGAGATGATACCGGTCGCGCCGGCGGAGACGTAAGAGTGCTGCCGAAAGCTCTCGCGGCGGAAAATGTTGGATATATGAATTTCGACAACCGGCAGTTCGGTCAGCACCAGCGCGTCCAGGATAGCGACCGACGTATGGGTGAAGGCCGCCGGATTGATGACGATCCCGTCAACCGTACCGCGCGCCTGCTGGATCCAGTCGATCAGATCGGCCTCGCTGTTGCTCTGCCGGAAATCCAGCGTGACGCCGGCAGCGGACGCATGGGCGTCACAGTTTTTCTGGATATCGTCGAGGGTTTCCTTGCCGTAGATCTCAGGCTCCCGGACCCCGAGCATATTCAGGTTCGGACCGTTCAGGACCAGTATTCGGACGGTGTCGGACAAATTGTATCTCTGTTTCAGACAGCCAAGACTAATGGATACCCTAACACGAATCGTTTGGGCAATGGTCGCCGAAGCCCGGAATTCAGGGGTGCTGCGGCAGTCGATTCGTCAATTGCCGGAGCCGGGTCGCTGAAATGGATGCCGTCGTCCACGCGCTCTGCGTAGAGTTATCCACAATTTTACCGGAAATTAACCTCAAGATTGCATTATTCTTCGCATGGACACGCAAAGTACATCGACACCGCCCACCGAGGCGCCCCAGGGTATGGAACGCCGAATGGTGCTCCGCCTTCTTTCCTATTGGCGCGACTGGTGCGGCGACGCGCTCTATCCGTCCTTCACCCAGGTCGATCCGTCGCGGATGGCGGATATCTGGGATCACAGCTTTGTGCTCGATATCGTCGGGCATGAAGAGAACCCGATCGTCCGGATGGTCGGGAGCGAATTTCAGAGCTATCTGCCTCAGTCCGTCCGGGACTGCGCACTCTCCGATGCACCGGCCGCTTCGCTGATCGAACATGCGGCGTCGTATTACCAGGAAATACTGGATCGTGGCGTGCCCATTTCGCGGGGCGGCGAGTTCATCAAATATGACGGTATGAAAGTCCTTTATCGAAGCATCATCCTGCCCATGAGCGATGACGGCACGTCCATTTCGGGGCTGTTTGGCGCGGCGAATTGCCGGGAAGTTCCGGCCGGCTGAGCCGGTCAGGGACCCCCGGGCCGGGATATCCGATATGAAAGCCTTCGAAATACATACCTACCAGAGTGGTAAATGGAAGATCGATTCCGTCTTTGACGATCGCGATCTCGCCATGTTCGAAGCGCAGCGCATGGATAGCAGCGGCCGCTATACGAGTATTCGGGTGGTCGAGGAAGTTTACTTCGAGGCGACAAAGGAAACGAAAACCAGGACCATCTACCGCGGCAGCAAGGCCGCCGACGCCAACGCGGCGCAATTGCGGAAAGCCCGGGAAACCAATCTGAAGACTGCGCAGGCGCCCAGAAAAGGCCGGGCTGATCCGGTCCAGCGCCGGAAAGCCGCCAAAAGGCGCAAGGTTAAGAAGCAGGCGGGCGCGGTCCGCCTCGTCATGATCATGCTCGGGGCGTTGGCCGGCGGGGCGATGTATGGCCTCCTGGTGCTGCAACAGGGCGGGTTCTGAGCCGCAAATACCCTTTGCGTTGTCTGCCCGCCCGTCCTAAAACCCGCCGCAATGACGGATAAAATCAGAAAATTCCTCGAAGACCGCCGGCCCGATACACCGTGCCTCGTCGTAGATCTGGATGTCGTCGCCCGGAATTATCTCGATCTGGCGCAGGCGCTGCCGCAGGCAGATATTTTTTATGCGGTCAAAGCGAATCCGGCGAGGGAGGTCCTGTCCACGCTGTTGCCGCTCGGCACCTACTTCGATACCGCAAGCATCTACGAAATAGAAACCTGTCTCGATATCGGCGCCTCACCCGACCGGATCGCCTATGGCAACACCATAAAAAAGGCACGGGATATCGCCCGGGCGTTCGATCACGGCGTCAGACTTTTCGCCTTCGACAGCCGCGCCGAACTGGCGAAGCTCAAAGACAACGCGCCCGGCGCCGGCGTATTCAGCCGCATATTCATGGACGGCGCCGGAGCGGACTGGCCGCTATCGCGAAAGTTCGGATGCGACCCTGACCTTGCGATCGAACTTTTATGCCAGGCGGCCGAAGACGGACTGCGCCCCGTAGGGGTCTCGTTTCATGTCGGCTCGCAGCAGCGCAATCTCGGGCAATGGGATGTCGCGATCGAACGGGCGGCAATGGTTTTCGCCGAACTGGGCGCCCGCGGCATAGAGCTGGAACTGTTGAATATGGGGGGCGGATTTCCGGCAGATTACCGTCAGGAAATCCAGTCGATCGATGCCTACGGCGATGCGATCCAAGCCGCTATTGTGAAGCATTTCGGAAACAAGCCGCCGCGGATCATCGCGGAGCCCGGGCGCAGCATTGCGGGGGATGCAGGCATTTTGCAGACCGAGGTGGTGCTGGTGGCGGAAAAATCCCGCGAACCTGATCGCCGCTGGGTCTTTCTGGATGTCGGCAAATTCGGCGGACTTCCCGAAACCTTCGAGGAAGCGATCCAGTACCGGATCACGACACCGCATGACGGCGGGCCCGAAGGCCCGGTGGTTCTGGCCGGGCCGACCTGCGACGAAGTGGATGTCATGTACAACGACGCCGGATACACCCTGCCGCTTGCCCTGGCGGACGGCGACAGAATCGAACTGCTGAGCACCGGCGCCTACACCGCGACCTATGCATCGGTCGGTTTCAACGGGTTTCCGCCGCTGCGCGAATATTACATCTGAAAAGGGCGCACATTCCGGCTGAATGGCTGGATAGATCACCGGCAAGACCGTAAACTCCCCGGATACTTTCAGGGGAATTGACATGAAGCTCTATGGTTTTTCACGCTCGTCCGCCGCGTTCCGGGTCCGGATTGCCCTCAATCTGAAAGGGATCGCGTGGGAGCATATCAATATCAGCCTGCCGGATGGCGACCAGTTCGGGGCGGACTACACCAGCGTTAATCCGCAGGGGCGGGTGCCGACCCTGATCGACGGCGACAACAAGCTGATCCAGTCCATGGCGATTCTGGAGTATCTCGACGAAACCCATCCCGAACCGGCGTTCCTGCCGGCGGAGCCCGTCGCGCGGGCGCGGGTCCGCGGGCTTGCCGACATCATCGCCTGCGACATTCATCCGCTGAACAATCTCGCTGTCCTCAAATTCCTCGCAAAGGAAATGGGCGCGGACAAGGATGCCGTGAATGTCACCTGGTATCAGCACTGGATCTACGAAGGTTTCAACGCGCTTGAAGCGATGCTCGCGGGCGACAATGCGACCGGCACGTTCGCCCATGGCGATGCACCGGGGCTGGCCGATATCTGCATCGTGCCCCAGGTGTTCAACGCCCAGCGCTACGAATGCGACCTCGGACGGTACCCGACGATCATGCGTATCTTCGATGCCTGCATGAAGCTGGACGCATTCGATTCCGCGCAGCCGTCGAAGCAGCCGGATTAGCGGCCGGAAAACCTATTTCTTGTTTGCCCGCGCCTCGGCGACGATGGCGCGCAAGGACTCCAGGTCGCGGGCGCCGCGCAGCAGTGTGTCGCCGATCACGAAAGACGGGGTGCCGTTAAGCTTCAGCTTTTGCGCCAATGCGTAATTGTCGCGCAGGACGGCATCGGTTTCGGGCGATCGCATGTCGCGGGCAAGCCGCGCGGTATCGAGACCGACGGATTTTGCCATCGCCATGACGGCGTCTTCGCCGTAGGTCGAATTCGCTTCGATCATCACCTTGTGAAGAGACAGGTATTTCCCCTGCTTGCGCGCCGCGATGGCGGCGCGTGATGCCAGCACGGAGTTCGGCCCGAGTATCGGCCATTCCTTGTAGACCCGCCGGATGTTGGGATCGGTTTTTACGAGTTGTTCGACGATCGGGTGAATGCGCTTGCAGACGCCGCAGCGGTAGTCGAAGAACTCCACCACGGTCACGTCGCCGTTCGGATTGCCGCCGACGGGTGACGCCGGGTCGTTGAGCAGGGCGTCGCGGTTCGCGGCAAGCAACTGTCGGTCGGCTGCGCTGTCCGCCATCTCTTTCCGGTTTTTCAGAATCCGGACGGCGTCGGTAATGATCTCGGGATTCTCGAGGATGTAGTCGCGGACGATCTTCTCGATTGCCGCCTTGTCCGCGGTGGAAAATCCGCCGGCATTCTGGGCGGATGACGTATGTGCGGTCACGCCGATCACGGCGGCAAGCGCGGCGGCTGCGGCGAACCGGCGGGCATTGTATCGACGACGATGCGTGTTTTTCATGGCGGATTACTCAATAAATCAGACGAACAGCGGCGCGAACCGGGGGGCGTTTTGCCGATTGTAGCCCGGTTATCTGAGCATAACCTTCAAATTTCGTTACGGGCAAAGTGGCGTATTCACACAAGGGGTGCCGCCGGCGGGGACACGACGTCAGCGGTCGTTCGCTTTGCGGCGCGCACGTTCCGTTGTATTCGCGATATCCTGGGCGCGGAGCCAGCTCGGCTCGTTTTCCTTCAGAAGGCGCTGTGCCTTTTTTGCCTGGCCTTCAGCGTCGAGATGACGCCCCAGTAACAGGCTGTATTCCGCAAGCGCCAGCGCCGACATGCCGAGATCGCCGCTGCGGCCATAGGCCGTCGCTGCCAGACGCCAGGAAAGCGGCATATTGCGATCATAGCGGATCGCCTGCTGCAGGTTGCTTAGGGCGGTCTGCACGAGATCCGGCTGATTCAGTTCGATCTGCGCGTGGGCAAGTCCGACCCGCAGGAGCGGTTCGTTCGGACGGAGGTCCACCGATCTCTGATAGGGCGGCAATGCTTCCTTTATTTTCCCGTTTTCGAAAAGGATCTGGCCGCGAAGCTCGTGAAAATACGGATCTTCCGGCGCCTCGGCGATCAGACCGTCTATAAGCGCCAAAGCCTGATCCATTCTGGCATCCTGGAAATAGGCCACCGCCCGTGCATAGCGCGCCATCACGGAGGGATTGTCCGCCTTGAACTCGTGCAATGTCTGCGATGGCGGGTTGATGAAACCTTTGAGCTTCCCGACCATCCTGTCATGCATCAACTGCAGGACCGTCGGCAGTTTGTTGTCCGAATAGCGGGATTTGGCGACGTGGTTGCGAACGAATTCGAGACGGTCCTGGGTGAGCGGATGGGTTACGACATAATCGTCCTGCCGTGACCGGACGAGCAGTTCCTGATCCTGAAGCAGCTCGAAAAACTCGAGCAGGCCGCGTGCGGAGGTTTGTGTCTGGTCGAGCAGGTCGACCGCAACCTGATCCGCCGACCGTTCCTGTGTACGGGTGAATTTCAGAAGGTTCTTGACCGCAACACCGGTTCCTGCCGCCGAGCTTGCCGCGCCGACCCCGGCATCTCTCGCCAGGACGCCCAGCGCCAGTCCGATAATCTGTCCGATCATCGCCTGTGTCCGCGCATCGTCGAGTGCGCCCTCGAGGCGGGCGAGATGTCCGCCGGTGATGTGGCCGATTTCATGCGCAAGGACGCCGATGACCTGTGAGGGCCGTTCGGCCGCCATCAGCAACCCGGAGGTGATGAAAATGTTCTGTCCGCGCGCGACAAAAGCATTCAGGGCCTTGTCGTTGACGATGTAAAGGCCGAAGTCCCGCTGCTCTATTGCGGCGGCCCGGAGAAGTGGCGAAAGGTAGGTCCGAATGGTATGTTCGATTTCCGCATCGCGGATTCCGGCGGCCTTCGCCGAGCCGGATGCCAGCGAAATTGATAGCGATACAATCGCGATGACAGCAACAACGGCTGCCATGGAGGAAATCTTAGTGCGCAAGGGCCCGACTCTCATCCTGAAAACTATAAGTAGGTTGCGACCCATGGTCCGTCAATTGATCACTGTGCTGGGGGCGGGATTCGTTTGCGTCGCCTGCGGCAGCGACGGTCCGACGGAGGGACAGGTCGGTTTCATCCAGGAGAATTTCGGGGGCGTGGTATCGGATGAGCCGCGGTCGGCGCTTGTCGGCCGCGATGTACTGTCGGCGGGAGGGACCGCCGTGGATGCCGCCGTTGCGACGTATTTCGCGATGGCGGTGACCTATCCCGGCGCCGCGACGCTTGGCGGCGGCGGGATTTGCGTCGTGTCCCGGGGCGGCGATGATGCCGTGGAAGCGATCGATTTCCGGCCGGCGCTGTTCGTCCAGGGAAATCGCGCTGTCATGATTCCGGGCGCCGTGCGGGGCATGTTTGCGCTGCATGCACGATACGGCCGGCTTAAATGGGAAGCATTGCTGCTGCCGGCAGAGCGGCTTGCCCGTTTCGGCAATCCGGTATCGCGGGCCTTTGCGCGGCAAACTGCGGGGTTGCCTGACGCCGCGTTCGCCGATCCGGCATTTCGCCGGATATTTGCGCCGCGGGGGAAGCCGCTTGCAGAGGGCGAGATACTCCGTCAGGAGGAGTTATCGGCAACCCTTGCCGGCATCCGTCTTCGCGGTCCGGGTGAATTCTATGCGGGTGATCTCGCCGCGACACTGGCCCGGGAGCTCGGGGAGATGGCGGGGATAAAGGTTCCGACGGACGCATTTCGCGCCTACCGCCCGACGTGGACGAAGACGGAAATCGTCAATGTGGGCAATGACGAGCTGCATCTGCCGGGCGGGCCGGACGGCGTGCGGGCTGCTGCAATCTGGCGGGCGCTTTCCGAGAAAACACCGTTGCCTGCAGATGCGCCGCAGGTGTCGTTCAACAGTGCGGGCTTCGTTGCGACAGACCGGGCCGGGGGCGCTGCCGCCTGTGTGGTCAGCGCGAACGGAACGGTCGGCGCCGGGCGGATCGTCGGTCACAGCGGCATCATCGCGGCAGCGCCGCCCCGGGGCGATGCCTTTCCCGGTCTACCGATGGTGATGTTGAACAGGCCGCAACAGGACGCACGCGGCGTGGCCGCGGGTTCCGGCGGCGCGGCGGGGGTCATGCGCGTGCTGCGGGCTACCGTCCCGGCGTTCGGCGGTGACAGCGCGCTCGACCGGATATTGTCTGCCCTGCCGGGTGAGGGCGGGGCGGCCGGGCGGGTGAACATCATTTACTGCCCCGAGGGTGTGCGCCGCGAACCGGGAACCTGCCGCTTTCAGGCGGACCCCGGGGGGCACGGCCTCGCGACCAGCGCTGCGTTCTGAAGATGGCGCTCAAGCGGTCGATACGTGGCCAGGTGCCGCCGTTTATCGTCATGGATGTCATGGCGGAGGCAAACCGGCGCGAAGCGGCGGGCGAGGATGTGCTGCATCTTGAGGTCGGCCAGCCCTCCACCGGCGCCCCGTCAGGGGTGATCGAGGCCGCGCAGGCAGCGCTCGTTGGCGACAAGCTCGGCTATACCGAGGCGCTGGGAATAGAGACGCTTCGGGCACGTATCGCGCGATATTACGGCGAGATACATGATATCGATCTGGCTGCTGACCGGGTCGTGGTGACGACGGGCTCGTCGGGGGGCTTCATGCTCGCGTTCCTGGCGGCGTTCGATGCCGGCGATCGGGTCGCGCTGGCCGATCCGGGCTATCCCGCCTACCGCAATATTCTGGCTGCACTCGGGATCGAAGCGGTCGCTATCCCGGCGACGATAGCCGACCGCTACCAGCCGACACCTGACCTGCTGGACAGGGTCGCGCGGGAAAGCGGCGCGATTGATGGATTGATTGTCGCCAGCCCGGCCAATCCGACCGGTACGATGCTGGCGGCGGCGGAAATGGAAGCGCTGACCGGATATTGCGATACCAACGGCATACGGCTGATCTCCGACGAAATCTATCACGGCATCACCTACGAGGGTGCCGGCGAGACCGCGCTGCGGTTTACGGACAACGCGTTCATCGTGAACAGCTTTTCGAAATACTATTCTATGACCGGCTGGCGTGTCGGCTGGATGGTGGTCCCCGAGGATGTTCACCGCCCGGTCGAGTGTCTGGCACAGAACCTGTTTATCTCGGTGCCGGCGCTGTCGCAGCGCGCCGCCTGCGCCGCTTTCGACTGCCGCGAAGAACTGGATTTGAACGTCGCGCGTTATGCGGCGAACCGGGAACTGTTGCTGAAGGAACTGCCGAAAGCGGGGCTCGACCGTCTCGCCCCCGCGGACGGCGCTTTCTACATCTACGCCGAGGTCGGACACCTGACCAATGACAGCGAGGCCTTCTGTCGCCAGATACTTGCCGAAACCGGCGTTGCGATGGCGCCGGGGACGGATTTCGACCGCGAACGCGGGCACGCGACGCTGCGAATTTCCTTCGCCGGCGATACGCCGACGATGGGGGAAGCCGCGCGGCGTCTGTACGGCTTTCTGAAAGGGTAGGGCGGCAAAAAGGGGCGCCCGATGAGGCGCCCCTTTTGACGTTTCCGGCCGGGTCCGGCCCGGTCACGCTATCCGGTTATTCGACGATCTTCTGCCACCAGCCTTTGCGGCGCGGTTTTTCGACGGTCGCTGTCGCAGCAGCGCTTGCCGGCTCTTCAGCAGCGGGCGCGTCCTCCACCGTCACTTTCGAGGCGGTGCTTTCGGCCTCGTGGTCTTCGCCGTTCGCATTTCCGGCAGCCGATGTCTCCGCTACCTCGGCATCAGCTTTCCCGTCAGCGTCCACGTCGGATGATCCTGCATCCTCGGCGACGGCCTTTTCGCGAATCTCGATCTCGGTCGCTTCGGTTGCCGCAGCGTCTGACCCGGTGTCTGACCCGGTGTCCGGCGCGGCGTCTTGAACGGCGTCCGATGCCGTCTCCGATCCGGCGTCCGCTTCGGTTGCCCGAGCCTCGTCCGAACCGGTTTCGGCCACCGGGGCGGATCCGTTGTCAGCGGGGGAGTGCTCCGTCGTCTCTCCGCCCGCGCTCGCCGCTTCCCCGTCTTCGCCCTCGGCGTTCCGGTTGCGACGGCGTCCGCCGCGGCGTCCGCGACGCCGGCGACGCGCAGGTTTTTCCTCGCCGATGTTTTCGTCGTCGGCCGGGCCGGTGTTTGCAGACACGGCGTCGCCATCCGCGTCGCCGTCGGCGGCATCTGCGTTATTGTCGTCCGCGTTGTCCTGTGTCCTGGTCTGGTCGGCGCGATTGTCGTCGCCCTGGGAGCGGCGGCGTCCCCGGCGGCGGCGTCCCCGTTTCGGCTTCTCCTCGCCTTCGCTCTCGTCGTCTGCCTGGCGAGGCGCTTCGTTTTCCTCGGCATCGGCGGCGGCTTCGTCTTCCGCTTCCGCCGCATCTTCCTCTGCGGTGCGAACGGTGCCCGCCGACGTACCGCGCGACGGCTGTCCGGCCGTCGGTTCGGGCCGGCCTTTCACCCGCTCGATCTCGATATCCGGCGGGATGACCGTATCGTCGCCCGCAAGGATAACCTTGAAACCGTAGCGGGCTTCGAGATCGACCAGCGTCGAGCGTTTCTGGTTCAGAATATACAGCGCGACCTCGGTCGGTACCCGGACCGTGATCTCGCTGGTCCGCATGCGGATGCCTTCTTCCTCGATCGCCCGGAGGACGCGCATCGCCATCGATTCGGTCGACAGGATCGTGCCTGTTCCCCGGCAATGCGGACAAATCTGCGAGCTGGTTTCGAGCAGGCTGGGCCGCAGGCGCTGGCGGGAGAGTTCAAGCAGGCCGAAATTACTGATCCGGCCGATCTGCAGCCGTGCGCGGTCGGTCTTCATCGCCTCGCGGAGGCGCCGTTCGACCTTGCGGATGTTGCGGCCGTCTTCCATGTCGATGAAATCGATCACGATCAGACCGGCCAGATCGCGCAGCCGCAACTGGCGTCCGACCTCGTCGGCTGCTTCGAGATTCGTCTTGAGCGCGGTTTCTTCGATATTGCGCTCTTTGGTCGATTTGCCCGAGTTCACGTCTATCGCGACCAGTGCTTCTGTCGGATTGATGACGATGTAGCCGCCCGATTTCAACTGGACCTCGGGGTTATGCATCGCGTCGAGCTGCTGTTCGATCTGAAAGCGCTGATACAGGGGTATCGTATCGTCGCGGTATTGCTGAACTCGCTTGGCATGGCTGGGCATCATCAGTCGCATGAAGCGCTTCGCGGTCTGGTAGGTCTCGGTGCCCTCCACCAGAATTTCCTCGATGTCCTTGCTGTAAACATCGCGGATGGCGCGTTTGATGATGTCGCCTTCTTCATAGACCATCGCCGGGGCCGAGGATTCGAGCGTCTTTTCGCGTACTTCGTCCCAGGCGCGGATGAGATATTCGAAATCGCGCTTTATTTCCGCCTTGTTCCGCTCAAGCCCCGCTGTCCGGATGATGACTCCCATGCCCTGCGGCATATCGAGCGAGTTCAGTGTATCCCGCAGCTTGCGCCGCTCTTTGGCGACCGTGATCTTGCGGGAGATTCCGCCGCCCCGGGAGGAATTCGGCATCAGGACACAATAGCGGCCCGCGAGAGAGATATAGGTCGTCAGCGCCGCACCCTTGTTGCCGCGCTCTTCCTTGACCACCTGTACCAGAAGAATCTGGCGGCGCTTGATGACTTCCTGGATCTTGTAGCGGCGCATGGAGCGCGTGCGGCGCGAGGATGATTTCTCCGCCGCTTCCAGGGCTTCCTCGACATCGGGATCTGCGGCGACCGGGTCGGGGTCGTTCAGGTCGCCGGACTCGTCACCGGCGGATGACGAAGACGCGGTCTCCCCGTCGTCGCTTTCGTCACCATCGGATTCTTCATCGGCGTCGTCCGACGTATCGTCCGACGCGGTATCTTCGTCATCTTCTTCGCTATCTGAAGAAGCCTCCTCTGCGTCGTCGTGGCCGTGGTCGTGGTCGTGGTCGTCGTCGTGGCCGTCATCATCGTCGTCGTTCTGGTCCGTGACATCGTCATCCAGGTCGTGGTCGTCACTCGCCCCGTCGATATCCTCCAGATGCTCGCGCGCCGCGCGGGCTTCCATTTCGAGCGCTTCCTGCTCTTCTATCAGCGCCTGTCGGTCGTCGACCGGGATCTGGTAGTAGTCTGGATGAATTTCGCTGAATGCCAGAAAACCGTGGCGGTTGCCGCCGAAATCGACAAAGGCGGCCTGCAGTGAGGGTTCTACCCGCGTGACCTTCGCGAGATAGATATTGCCTTTGTCCTGTTTTTTGAAAGTCGTCTCGATATCGTATTCATCAAGACGTGTACCGGAAGTGACGACAACCCGAATCTCTTCGGAATGCGCGCCATCGATAAGCATGCGCTTCGACATAGTGTTTCTCCGGCGCGGCAGCATCCCGGTCGTGCGAACGACCAACCGAAAACGAGCCGCACCATCTGATCCGGACGCGCCATCGTCGACCTGCCGGGTGCGCTCTCTCCACATGGGATACCGCAGGGCAGGGACTTACATGGTTCGCGGAGTCCCGCGTGAAAGCGGGTCCGGATATGGGTTCTATATACCGCAGGCGAAAAACGCAGCCGATCCACCATTTCGCGCAGATATTCAAAACACGGATATTTGCGCCGAATTCCGGAGGGCCACGCGGTGCAAGGAAACGATTCCAGTCCACCTACGGACGTTTGCGAGAATAGAATAGACCCCGGCCAGCATCCGTACAACTTATATTAACGAGGTGCTTCGGTTGAAAGCGTTGAAAAGCACCCCCTCATTCGGATATATCTGGTATACTGCCGTTTTTAAAATGCTAAATATGTGATGTGATCGGTATTTTTACACTTCTGAAGAGTATCCCGACCGCGTCTGCGGCCATTGCGGCCCTGGCGATTCCGTTCTGTGCCGCTTCGACGGCCGCTGTGTCCTCCGCAACCTTGTTCCTGCTGTTCTCCGCCGCGACCATGACGCCGACTGCGGTCCAGGCGGCGACCCCGCAGGTGACGGGTGTGCGGGTCGGCGTGTATTCGGCGAAAACGCGGATCGTGCTGGATATCGACCGGTCGGTGACGTTCAGATCCTTTGTTCTGCCGGAACCCTATCGCGTCGTTCTGGACATGTCGGAGGTTACGTGGTCGCCGAAACTGCGCAATGCCCCGACGGGCGGCCTGGTGACAGGTATGCGTTTCGGTCTGTTCCGGCCCGGCGCGTCGCGTGTCGTGCTCGATTCCACGGGACCGGTGCGGATTGCCAAGGTTTTAATCATTCCCCCGTCTCCCGAATACAGCTCCTACAGGCTTGTCGTCGACATCGCGCAGACAAGCCGTCAGGCATTCATGATGTCTTACAAGCGTCCGGACCGCCAACCGGAGGCAGCGGCGGCATCGCTTCCCGCACCCGTACCGGTCCCGTTCGAGCGCCCGCCGGCCCGCGCCGACGAAAAGAAGCTGATCGTTATCGATCCGGGCCATGGCGGCGTGGATCCCGGCGCGATGAGCAGGTCCGGGGTGTGGGAGAAACATATCGTTCTCGCCTTCGCCCGCGAGCTGAAACAGAGCCTGCTGGCGACCGGCAAGTTCCGGGTAAGACTGACCCGCGACAAGGATGTGTTCATCCGGTTGAGGGACCGTATTGCGATTGCCCGTCGCGCGGGCGCCGATCTGTTCATTTCCGTCCATGCGGACTCGATCGGCAACAGCAAAGTGCGGGGAACCTCCGTCTACACGTTGTCCGAACGCGCTTCGGATAAGGAAGCCGACGCGCTTGCCCGGAAAGAGAACAAGGCCGATCTGATTGCGGGGGTCGATCTAGACGATCAGTCGAATGACGTCGTCAACATCCTGATCGACCTGGCCCAGCGCGAAACAATGAACGAATCCGCCGTATTTGCGCGCAAACTCGTCGATGAAATGGGGAAAACCCGGAAATTACTGCGCAATACACACCGGTTTGCGGGTTTTGCGGTCCTGAAAGCGCCGGATATACCCTCTGTTCTGGTCGAACTCGGGTATCTGTCCAATCGCTCCGACGAGCAGATGCTGCGTAATCCGCGTAAACGCAAACGACTGGCCGAAGCCATGGCGACGGCGGTGGACCGCTATTTCGAGCGCCAGCAGGCCCTGAACAGGCCATAATTAGACCATATTCAGGGTTGTAGTTTATACTCGGGGGCGTTCGCGCCTGGTGGCGGCAGTGATTGGCGGGTAGGCCCAGAAAGCGTGATATGAGAATTCTGGCGGCAATATTTCTGATGTTCGTTGTGCTGGCGATCGCCGGCGCAGGGGCTGTGCTTTACGGTTTCTATCATTTCGGCAAAGGCCTGCCGGAATATCAGCAACTGGCCGATTACAATCCGCCCGTGGTGACCCGGATCCATGCCGGCGACGGCCGCCTGATGGCGGAGTTCGCACGCGAAAAGCGTGTGTTCGTGCCCATCGAGGCGATGCCGAAACAGATCATCAAGGCTTTTCTCTCGGCGGAGGATAAAACGTTCTACACCCACCCCGGAATCGATATCCCGGGTATCGTCCGGGCCATGCTGACGAATATCAGCCGGATGGGCAGTAACCGGCGGCCCATCGGCGCGTCGACAATCACCCAGCAGGTCGCAAAAAACTTCCTGCTGACCAACGAAGTATCGATCGCGCGCAAGGCAAAGGAAGTCATTCTGGCGTTGCGCATCGAGCGCGCCTTCAGCAAAGACCGTATCCTCGAACTGTATCTGAACGAAATCTACCTCGGTTTCGGCTCCTACGGTGTAGCGGCGGCCGCGCTGAACTATTTCGACAAATCGCTGGACGACCTCACGCTGGGAGAGACGGCGTTTCTCGCCGGGTTGCCCAAGGCGCCGAACAATTACAATCCGGTACGCCGGCCTGAAGCCGCGCGGGACCGGCGCGACTACGTTCTGAACCGCATGGCTGCCGACGGCTTTATCGGCTTGACCGCGGCGGCCGTCGAAATGGGCAAACCCGTCCTCGTTCGCCCCTCGACGCGCGCCGATGTCGCCCGTGCCGACTATTTTGTCGAAGAGGTCCGCCGTGAGCTTCAGGACCGCTATGGCGACAAGGGGCTTTACGGTGGTGGCCTTTCGGTGCGCACGACGCTGGATTCCCGGCTTCAGCGCATCGCCGATTCATCTCTTCATTTCGGGCTTTCGGCCTATGACCGGCGCCATGGCTGGCGGGGTCCGCTGGGCCGCGTTGATCTTGCCACTGACTGGAAAACCGCGATGGCGCGCATCGCGCTGCCGGGCGATGTCGTGGAATGGAAGACCGCGGTGGTCAGCGGTCTGTCCGAAAGCGAGGTCACCATTGGTTTTGCCGACGACACGACGGGCACAATTCCGTTCGCCGAGTTGCGCTGGGCGCGCCCTGTCGACAAGAATGGCGACCGGGGCCCATCGATAAAGCAGCCGTCCGACGCGCTGTCCGTGGGGGATGTCATCGCCGTCGAGGCGGTCACACGCAAGAATGACGATGAGAGCTGGCCGGCGAATACCTATGCGCTGCGCCAGATACCGAAAGTCAGCGGCGGCGTGGTGGCCCTCGACCCGCATACCGGCCGTGTCCTTGCGATGTCGGGCGGTTTTTCGGCAGAGATCAGCGAATTCAACAGGGTGACCCAGGCAGAGCGCCAGCCCGGGTCTGCCTTCAAACCCTTTGTCTATCTGGCTGCCCTCGACAAGGGGTTTACTCCGTCGAGCCAGATTCTCGACGCCCCGTTTGTCATAGATCAGGGACCGGGGCTCGGACGCTGGCGGCCGGCCAATTATTCGAACACGTTCTATGGGGCGAGCCCGTTGCGGCTCGGCATCGAAAAATCGCGCAACCTGATGACCGTCAGGCTGGCACAGAATATCGGGATGGAGACGGTCGTCGACTATGCGAAACGTTTCGGCATCGTCGACAATCTGCCACCGTTGTTATCCATGTCGCTGGGCTCCGGCGAGACGACGCTGATGCGAATGACCACGGCCTACGCCATGCTTGTCAACGGCGGCAAACGCATCAGCCCGACGTTGATAGACAAGATCCAGGACCGCACGGGCAGGACTATTTTTCGCCATGACCGGCGCGACTGCAATGAATGTCGGGATACCGAATGGAATGCCGACACGGTGCCGTCCCTCCCCGACAACCGGGAGCAGATTGCCGATCCCAAGACGGCCTACCAGATCGTATCCATGCTCGAAGGTGTCGTGAAACGGGGAACCGGCCGACGGATAAATTCGATCGGAAAGCCGCTCGCGGGGAAGACCGGGA
>JAYOMI010000026.1:0-17079 GCA_038120765.1 Rhodospirillaceae bacterium | reverse complement strand
CCACGAATGACAGCCGCGATGCATGGTTCGTCGGGTTTTCTCCGGATCTGGCGGTCGGCGTGTATATCGGCTTCGACAATCCCACCCCGCTGGGCAAGGGCGAGACGGGCTCGTCAGTCGCGGTGCCCGTCTTCAAGAAATTCATGGAAGAAGCCCTGAAAAACCAGCCGGCAATTCCGTTCCGGGTGCCGCCGGGGCTGCAGCTTGTGCGGGTCGACCCGGAGACCGGCCGGCCACCGAGGCCCGGCACGCGTGGCGTTATTCTGGAGGCATTTCTGCCGGGGACGGTCCCGACGCGCGGGGAACAGGTCCTCGACGGCAGCGGTGCGAATGTTCAGCCGGTCGGCGGCGAAGCCGCACCGGCGGGTAAACTGCGCGATCTGTATTGACGGGTGAGGCGATGTCCGGCACTTACCGCGTATAGCGATGGACGCGCAGGTTCAGGCCTCGCCCTGGCGTATTATCTGAGCGCACACGGGGACGATACACGGCGGTGCCGGGTCCGTCGCCACTTTTAGGAACCATCCAACGGGAGACGTCATGCGGGCGGAAATGCAGGCCTTGGCCGACAAGATAGAGCAGTCGCTGGTACTGCTGAGGAGGCATCTTTGACCCCGTTCAGGCAGCGAGACGACTTGATGAACTGAACGCGGAAGCCGAAGATCCCGATCTGTGGAACGATCAGGCGCGGGCACAGAAGGTGATGCGGGAACGCGGTCACCTCGAAAAATCCATCGAGGATTTCACGGCACTCGAACAGGAACTCCGCGACAGCATAGAGCTGATTGAAATGGGCGAGGCCGAGGACGACGCCGAGATCGTCGCCGAGGCGGAGGAGGCGCTTGTCCGGCTTCAGAAACAGGCGGCGACCCAGGAACTGGAAACGCTTCTGTCGGGCGAAGCCGATGCGAATGACTGTTTCCTTGAATTGAATGCGGGCGCCGGCGGCACGGAAAGCCAAGACTGGGCGCAGATGCTCTTCCGGATGTACAGCCGCTGGGCCGAAGCCCACGGCTACAAGGTCGAGCTGATGGACGAGAGCCCGGGTGAGGAAGCCGGCATCAAGTCCGCCTCCATCCGCGTCCAGGGACATAACGCCTATGGCTGGCTGAAGACCGAAAGCGGGGTTCACCGGCTGGTCCGCATATCGCCATACGATTCAAGTGCGCGGCGGCATACAAGTTTTACATCCGTCTGGGTCTATCCCGAAATCGACGACGAAATAGACGTCGAGGTGGACCCGAGCGACCTGCGTATCGATACCTACCGGTCGCAGGGGGCCGGCGGCCAGCACGTCAACACCACCGACAGTGCGATCCGGATTACCCATATTCCGACGGGCATCGTTGTTGCCTGCCAGACAGACAGGTCGCAGCATCGCAACCGCGCCGAGGCCATGCGGATGTTGCGTGCCCGTCTCTATGAAGCCGAACTGCGGCGGCGCGAGGAAGCGGCCCAGGCCGAGCAGGATGCAAAGACGGATATCGGCTGGGGCCACCAGATCCGCTCTTACGTTCTCCATCCGTATCAGATGGTGAAGGACCTGCGGACCGACGTCGAGACATCGAATTCGCAAGCCGTGCTCGACGGCGATCTCGACCAGTTCATGGCCGCCTCACTGGCGCAGCGGGTTGCCGGCGCGGCGGATGCAAAAGCCGGCCGGGATTCCTGATGACCGGCGTGCCCATGGCCAACGGGCACCGGCCCGCCGGATTGATGGAACTGCTTCATCCGGCGCTCGCGACGGCGCCGCGTCCCGACCGGGCGTCTCTCTCGTATGACCTGGATCCGGCCCTCGCCGCCGTTGTCCGCCTGCACGCCGATGTCGACCAGCGCTGCGCGACGGCCTCGACCCTCGGACCGGAGCGTGAAGGGGCGGGGATCGTCATCGATGAGAACGGACTGATCCTCACCATCGGCTATATCATCGTCGAGGCGCGCGATGTCACGATTTCGATCCTCGGCCGCGCGGAACCCGTGGTGGGAGAGGCGATTGCCTACGATCACGAGACGGGGCTCGGCATGGTGCGGGCGGTCGGTGCCCTGGACGTTGCGCCATTGGCGCTGGGATCGGCGAGGGCGCTGGTGCCGGGGGATCCCGTCGTCGTATCCGGCTATGGCGGTTACGCGCAGGCGATCGCCGCCAATGTCGTGGCCCGCCAGGAATTCGCCGGGTCGTGGGAATACATGCTCGACAATGCCGTCTTCACGACGCCGCTGCATCCCTATTGGGGCGGCGCGGCGCTGATCGGCCCGGACGGCGCGCTTGCGGGCGTCGGCTCCCTGTATCTGGAACAGCCGCTGGGTGAGGATGGCGACAGCCGGCCCGGAAACATGTTTGTGCCCATCGACGAGCTGTTCCCGGTCTTCGACGAGATGGTCAGTAACGGGCGGGTCTCGCGGCCGCCGCGTCCGTGGGTCGGCGTGCACGTCACCGAGGCGGAAAACAGATTATACGTTACCGGCGTGACCGCGGACGGCCCGGGTGCGCGGGCGGGGTTCAGGATCGCCGACGTCATCCTGTCGGTCGAGGGCGTGCCGGTAGACAACCTGGCGGACATGTACCGGGCCCTGTGGGGCGCGGGCGAGGCCGGGACCGAGATCCGCTACACCGTTCTGCGCGAAGACGATGTGATTTCGGTGCGGGTTACCAGCGGCGACCGCTACGCGTTTCTGGATCTGCCGCAGCGTCACTAACTGGATATTCTTGCAGCGTTACGCTGCGTGGTGAAGGTGCCCGCCGGTGGTGGGGACCGGCACGCCGGTTGTCGAAGGCACGCTGAGCGGCAGGCCGCGCAACGACCGGACGGCCAGAAAACCGAATGCCTGCGCCTCTATCGCATCCCCGTCCCAGCCGACCGCTTCGACCGGATCGACAGGCAGCCCCGTCAGGTCGGCGAGTCCTGTCATCAGGGTAGGATTCCGGCGCCCGCCGCCCGTGACCAGAATCCGCACCGGAAACGCCGGCAGGTGTTTCAGGTTCGAGGCAACGGTCTCGCAGGTAAAGCGCGCCAGCGTCGCCGCGCCGTCTTCGGGCGTGAGGTGGCGGACCGCGTCGATGGAGAAATCCAGACGGTCGAGGGATTTCGGCGGCGGGGCGTCGAAATAGGGATTGTCGAGCAGTCTGCCCAGGGTAGTGCTGTCAACACGGCCCTTGGCGCTGATCTGCCCGTCCAGATCGCATTTGAGGCCGGTAGTGCTTTCCACCCATTCATCCATGAGGCCGTTGCCCGGGCCTGTGTCGAATGCGACCGGGTCGGTATCGGCCCCCGCGATCCAGGTGACGTTCGAAATACCGCCGATATTGAGCACCACGACCGGACCATCGGTGTCACGGTCCATCATGCTGCACAATGCGCGGTGAAACAGCGGCGCGAACGGTGCGCCCTGTCCGCCGGCGGCGACATCGGCGCTGCGAAAGTCCGATACGACGTCGATGCCGACCCGTTCCGCAAGGCGCGGCCCGTCGCCGATCTGCAGGGTCAGACGTCTTTTAGGGGAATGTAATACCGTATGGCCGTGGAGGCCTACCAGGGTCACTTTCCCTTTGTATTCAGGGTATTGAGAAAGTATGGCCTGGATACAGTCTGCATGTGCGTCGGTCAGGTCGCGGGCGATGGCGGGGTCGGGGTGGGCCTGTCCGAGGGCAGAGCGGATCGCCTCGCGCACGTCTTCGGCATAGGGCGTCGTCGCCGCGGGGCCGAACGCGATGACGCGTTCGCCGTCGGTTTCGATCAGGGCGGCGTCAATCCCGTCCATGGACGTGCCGCTCATCAGGCCGAGGGCCCATATGGGCTCGAACGCCGCCACGGCTAGAACGTCTCGCTCTGGAGGTAGTGCTCGATAATCTCGCTGCCGGTGGCCTTCCAGACGCCGTCATGGCCGAAAATGTATTTCAGGGCATCGTCCAGCGCGCTGATCCGGTGCGGCACGCCGATGACGAAGGGGTGCAGGCAGATCGCCATCACCCGGCCCGAGCCGGTCTCGACGCTTTCCCGGTACAGCGTGTCGAACTGGCGCCGGATCATGTCGGTGAATTCTTCGGCGGTGCGGCTGTGGCGGATAAACTGCGGCAGATCGTTGATTTCCCCCGAATACGGGATCGAGCAGATCTGCCGGCCGTCGACATCCATCACGTAGGGCTGGTCGTCATTGATGAAATCCGCAACGTATTCGACGCCGCCGTCGATCAGCGCTTCCAGGGTGGTCCAGTTCTGCTGCAGCCCGCTCGACAGCCAGCCCTTGGGCCGGGTGCCGGTGGCGCCTTCGATCTGGTCGAGCGTGGCGGCCACGACCTCGCGGCCGGGAGCGTCGTCCATCAGGTGGAGATAGCGGCTGTTCGACTGGTTATGGCCCATGAATTCCCAGTTCAGCGCCTTCGCATCCTCGATGATCTCGGGATAGTCGGCGCAGACCTCGCTGTTGAGCGCGACCGTGCCCCGCATGCCGTGCTTTTCCAGGGTGTCCATGATGCGGAACACGCCGACCCGCGCGCCGTAATCCCGCGGCGCCCAGTTGATCACGTCCGGCACCACGCCGGTGCCGCCGGGAACCGGCTCGTTCAGGGGGAATGTCTCTATATTGGGGATGATCCAGAGAGCGACATGATTGCCGTCCGGCCAGGTGATCTTCGGGCGGCGGTTGATCGGGGTGTATTTGAACGGTCCGTAGCGCTGCGGTTTCATGGCGATCTTTCTGCTGGTGTGCAGACGAGTTTGTGGGGCGGGCGCGGTTGCGTCAATTATTTTTGGCGATCCGGCGGGAATCCCGCCCGATGAATTCCCGCCCTGATCCTTTGATACGGAAACCATCCTGTGATACGACGCGGCGTCTCAATATTGCGCCACACCGAACCGGACTGAATAATCATGACCGAGCTGAAATCGGCTTTCCTGAAAACCGTCACCGAGCGCGGTTTCGTGCATCAATGCACCGATACCGATGCGCTGGACGCCGCGCTGGGCGAAATCGCGACTGGGGGCGCGCCGAAGCTCTGCTATACCGGTTTCGACTGCACGGCGGATTCCCTGCATGTCGGCTCGCTGCTGCCGATCATGCTGCTGCGCTGGTTCCAGAAATCGGGCCACAAGCCGATCGTGCTCATGGGCGGCGGCACCACCAAGGTCGGCGACCCGTCGGGCAAGGACGAGGCGCGCCAGCTGATCACGGACGAGCAGATCGCGGCGAACAAGGCCGGCATCCAGGGTATTTTCGAGAAGTTCCTGACCTTCGGCGACGGGCCGACCGATGCGATCATGGTCGACAATGCCGACTGGCTGGACAAGCTTGAATACATCCCGTTCCTGCGCGATTTCGGACGGCATTTCTCGGTCAACCGCATGCTCGGGTTCGAGTCCGTGAAGCTGCGGCTGGAGCGCGAACAGCCGCTCAGTTTCCTCGAGTTCAACTACATGATCCTCCAGGCCTATGACTTCACGGAGCTGTTCCGCCGTCACGGCTGCATCCTCCAGATGGGCGGCTCGGACCAGTGGGGCAATATCGTCAACGGCGTGGAGCTCGGCCGCCGTGTCGACGGGGCCCATCTCTTCGGCCTGACCGCGCCGCTGATCACCACCGCGTCCGGCGCGAAGATGGGCAAGACCGCCGACGGCGCGGTGTGGCTCAACGCCGACCGGGTCAGCCCGTACGATTACTGGCAGTTCTGGCGCAACACGGCGGATGCCGATGTCGGCCGGTTCCTGCGCCTGTTCACCGACCTGCCGCTGGCGGAGATCGAGAAGCTCGAAGCGCTGAAGGATGCTGAGATCAACGAGGCCAAGAAAATCCTCGCCAACGCCGCAACCGCCATGTGCCACGGCGCCGATGCCGCCGCGAACGCGGAGAGGACGGCGGCCGAAACGTTCGAGCAGGGCCAGTCCGCCGCGGGCCTGCCGACGGTCGATATCCCCGCCGCCGAACTGGCCGACGGCATTGCCGCCTTCGCCCTGTTCGCCCGCGCCGGACTCGCCACCAGCAACGGCGAGGCCCGCCGCCTGATCCGCGGCGGCGGTGCGCGCGTCAACGATGTGCAGCTGAAAGACGAGAACGCCCCGGTCTCGGCCACAGAAGCCGACGCGGACGGCGTGATCAAGCTGTCGGCGGGCAAGAAACGCCATGTGCTGGTGCGGGTGGGATAAGGCAGGCTCGCAAATACCGAGCGGCCTGAAAGGCGTAATCAATGACCCAACCCGCCTTCGCGAAAGAACATGTCGAGCGCTACCGCGCCTCTAACGGTGCGGACGGGCATATCTGGACCGGGTTCGACGGGAAGGGGCATTTTCCCTGCCTGCTGCTGACCACCACCGGGCGGAAATCGGGTGCGGCGCGGACCACGCCGCTGATCTACGGGCGGGACGGGGAGGATTACGTCGTCATCGCCTCGCAGGGCAGGCGGCCGTCCCATCCGGGCTGGTATTTCAACATCCTCGCCGATGCCTCGGTGGAGGTGCAGGTCGTGTCGGACGTGTTCGCGGCGACCGCCCGCACGGCGGACCCGGCGGAGCGCGCCCGGCTGTGGCCGGTCATGACGGATATCTATCCGCCCTACGATGCCTATCAGGAAAAGGCGGCGGGTTCGCGGGAAATCCCGCTGGTGATCCTGTCGCGGACGTGAATACGCAGGACGGCCGGTTCCCGCCGTTGCGGGGAGACGGTCGCGGAGGAGGAGCGCCGCCATGAAACTCTATGTCACCCCCACCTCGCCCTATGCGCGGCTCGCGATGATCGTGCGGCTCGAGCTCAAGCTCGAAGACGACGTCGAGCTCGTCTGGACCAAGACGCGGGTGCCGGATGATCCGCTGCTTGCCGTCAATCCGTCGGGGCGCATCCCGTTCCTGCGGCTCGAGGACGGGTCTGGCTTCGAGGACACCGATGTCATTGTCGAATATCTCGACCGTCTCGCCGAGCCCCGCAGGTTTGCGCGGCCCGAACCGGCAGAGGCCGGCGAAGAGGCCTATTGGCGGTTCCGCCGTCTGGAAGCGTCGGCGCGCAGCATGCTCGACGGCGTTTCGGTGTGGGCGCGGGAAGTCATCCGGCCGGCGGATGAACAATCGCCCGGTATCATCGCGCAGGAGCAACGCCGCGCCGGACGGCTGGCGCACATGTTCGACGGCGAGATCGGCTTCGCGCCGCTGGCGCTGACGGGTTCGGGGGTGAATATCTCGCAGCTGCTTCTGTTCTGCGCCCTCGATGTCCATCGCCGCCTGCCAGACATGGCCTGGCGCGACGGCTGCCCGGGGCTCTCCGCCTGGTATGACCGGATGCTCGAGATTCCCGCCGTTGGCGGGTCGCTGCCGCCGGCGGCCTGAAGGAAAAGGACATCTGCGCCGGTCGAAGCCCAAATAATGGGCGTTGCGGCCGAATTATCGCCAACAAGCCTGGGTGGGCGTCCTTGTTCGCGCCGCGAAAGGCCCATAAAACGGCGCGGGGATGACAAGGGCGAATGGCATGGTTTTTGCAGTAATCCTACGGTCGGCGAGCCGTCCTGCCGGGAGGAGAGAGTGAAATGACCCCCATGATCGATTCCGATGCCGACCTGCGCAGCGTTCTCGAAGCGCTGCCAGATGCTGCCGGGCACGACGACACGGCCCCGATGCTGCCCGCGGCATGCTATACGTCCGCCGCCTTCTTTGAATTCGAACGCACTCAGGTGTTTCCCCGCAGCTGGATATGTGTCGGACGGCAGGAACAGATTCCCGAGCCCGGCGATTTCCTCACACCGACCATCGGCGACGAGCCGCTGCTGGTCGTACGGCGCGGGGACGGCACCATCGGCGCGATGAGCGCCGTCTGCCAGCACCGGGGACAGGTTATCGCGACGGAGCCCGGATCGGCGGGCAGGGCGTTTCGCTGTCCGCTGCACTTCTGGCGCTACGATCTGGAGGGAAGCCTTGTCGCGGCGACCCGCATCGATGACGAGGCAACCCATGACTGCCTGCGCAAAGAGGTGCGTCTGCCCGCGATCCGGCTGGAGAACTGGCACGGCTTCCTGTTCGTGAATCTAGACGAGGACGCGGCCCCGCTCGCCCCGAGCCTCGCGAAGCTGGAGCCGTTCTGGGAGGGCTATGAGGACGCGGATCTGGTGGCCGTGCCGCCGACTATGTCGGACACGCCTTTGACGTGGAACTGGAAAATTCACGCGGAAAACTTCACCGACGCCTATCATCCGGAATTCGTCCATATCGGCACCCACGATTTTGCGCCGAGCATCCATCCCGATGGCGGAGTCGAGTTCACGCCGATGGCGGCGGGCGACAATGCGATCGTGCGCACCGTGCCGCTGCTCAGCCCGGATGGCGGCATGATGGAAGACGGCTGGGGGCCGGAAGCCGAATTTCCCGCGATCGAAACCCTGTCGGCCTGCCAGCGCAGCCATGTGACCTTCGCCATGATCCCGCCGGGTATGACCATCATCTTCGCGCCGGGGGCCGTGTCCTATCAGCTGATCAGCGCCGTCGGCGTCGAGGCGACGCTGACATCGAACGACCGGGTAACGGCGGGCGGCTGGCTTCTGCCGCGCTCGACCTGCGAGGCCGACGATTTTGAAGACCGCGCCGCGGCGGTGCGCGCGGGCGGCAAGAAAATCTGGGTACAGGATATTCCGGTCAATCTCGGCGTGCAGTCGGGCAAGAAGTCCCGCTTCGCGCCGGACGGACGTCATTACATGCAGCTTGAAACCACGCTTGTGCAATTCAATGCCTGGCTGCTGCGGGCCTATCACGCAGCGTGGAAAGCCATCGGCTGAAGCGGCAGGCAAGCGACTGCCGCGTGCGCAGTGGGGCCGGGTTCAGGCCCCGCCGGCCACGTCCAGCGGCGTCTCCCAGGCATGGTACCCGTAGACCCAGTCTGCGTTGCCCTGTTCCTTCATCCACTCATTGGCGAGGGAGTTGCGCTGGATACTCGCTGTGCGCTCCAGCCGGGCGTTTTCGTAGGCGCGCAGGCGTCCGGGCACGTCGTCGCGACCGGCGCCTTCCAGCGCGCGGGCCAGTACGACGGCATCCTCGATTGCCATGCAGGCACCCTGGGCCATGAACGGCACCATCGGATGAGCCGCGTCGCCGAGCAGGGTCGCATTGGCGATAGACCATCTTTCCATCGGCTCGCGGATATGCAGCGCCGATTTGGTCACCTCCGTGCAGGCGTTCAGCAGCGCCATCGCTTCCGGGTGGAAGCCTTCATAGGCGCGGCGCAGTTCATCTACGTCGCCGGGCAGGGTCCAGCCTTCCTCGGTCCAGCCTTCCTGCGGCGTGGTGGCGAAGACGAATATCTCTCTCCCCAGGGTCAGCGGGAAGGTGACGATCTGGACCTCCGGCGTCGGTCCCCACCACTTGGTGAATGCATCCAGGTTGGCGATATCGCCTGCCTTTTCGCGCGGGATGACGGACCTGTAGGAGACAATGCCCGAGAATTTCGGGTCATCCTTGCCGAACATGGCGTTGCGTACGGCCGAATGAATACCGTCGGCGCCGATGATCACATCGACGTCTTCGGACGATCTGTCGGCGAACAGGATGGCGGTCCGTGTATCGTCGTTGACGATCCCGGAGACGGATTTCCCGAGATGCAGCCGGTCGGCCGGTATTTCCGCTTCCATCGCTTTCAGCAGATCGGCGCGGTGGATCGTCAGCTGCGGCGCGCCGTAGGTTTTCTCCGCCGCGTCGCTCATCGGCAGGCGGGAAGTTTCCTCGCCGGTATCCCACGTCCGGCTGATCCGGAATGTCGGCCGGGCAGCCGTCCGGCGCAGGACTTCGCCGACGCCCAGACGGTCGATCGCGTGGACGGCATTGGGGGTCAGGTTGACGTCCGCCCCGATGCGGAGAAACTGCGATGCTTTCTCGAACACAATGGCCTCGTGGCCCATTTTCCGCAGGCCGATTGCAGCGGCGAGCCCGCCGACCCCGCCGCCGCAGATCCCGATACGCAATGCCGTCATGTCGATGTTCTTTCCCTGTTGCCAGCCGGCAGAATACCGTTGGTGCCGGGTCCGTTCCAGTGCGGTGCGGCAGTGTCGTCACGTCGCCCGTGACCCGGCGCAGGCGAACCGGGTTTTTCAGAGTCGGGAGTAACCGGAACCTACATCTGGCGGACGTCGATTTTCTTTTCCCGTTTCTTCTTCTCGGGACCCTGCTTCGGCACATTCAGGGTCAGGATGCCGTCCTTGAAGTCGGCCGATATCGAATCTTCGCTGACATCGGGCGGCAACCGGAACGACCGCTGGAATGCGCCGTAACGGCGTTCCGAGAAGAAATAGGATTTGCCTTTTTCTTCGTGTTCGGACGATTTTTCTCCCTTCACGGTGAGCACATGATCCTGAACGGATACATGGACATCATCCGCCGAAACGCCCGGCAGCTCGACATTGATGACATAGGCGTCCTTTGTCGCTGCGGCATCGGCATCGGGGGCGAAGAAATCGGCAATCTTCCGCCCCATATTGCGTACGGGTTCGTACATGCTGGGCCACCAGCCGATATCGTTGCCCGCGGCAGTGTGAGATTTTTCGACCATTCCGTGCTCCTTTCCGTTTGATAGGCGCGCCACGCCAAGGTTGGAAAAGGAGTTTAGGGGCGGGGCCGTTGTACGGCCTTGATACAGATTAAACGGCCGCGGCTCAGAACGTCTCCGCGAAAAAATCGCGCATCATCCGGTAGGACTGGCGGCACAGCCTGTCGTCATAGCGCTGGTGAGCGCTGTTGGCACCCAGTACGCAGAAGGAATGCACCGCATGGCCGAAATTGACGAGCTGCCAGTCGACACCGTTTGCCGCGAATTCGGCTTCGAGCGCATCCATCTGCGGCTTTGGCGTTACCGGATCGTGGGAGCCGTGAATGGCCAGAACGCGTCCCTTGAAATCGGGCTTTGTGTCGGGATCGACCGGGTTGGGCAGGGTCACGTGAAAGACAACCGTACCCTTGAAATCCGCGCCGGCGCGGGCCTGTTCGAGAACGAACCCGCCACCCATGCAGTAGCCGATTGCGCCGATCCGCTTGGTATCGATCAGTCCGTGCTCGTCGGCGGCCGCCGTCAAAGCCGCAAAGGCCGCCGCGCCGCAACCCTTGACGAAGGGCAGGTTGTTGCGGGTTGCCCGAGCGACGGTACCGAGTTCTTCCTGGGTGCGCTGAACCTCGCCATACCCCTTGCCGAACATGTCGGCGACCATCATGACAAAGTCCGAACCGCCCGCCTGCGCGGCCATATCGGCTGAATGATCGCAGACCCCGAGCCAGTCCGGCTGCATGAACAGCGCAGGACGCTTTTCGGTGACCGCCTCATCATAGACCAGCATGCCTTCGAATTCGCGACCGTCATATTCATAAGGTACTCTGATCCGCGCCATTTAGTCTTTCTCCTGTGTATTGGTCTGCGCGGGAAAAAGCGCAGCCTGGTGGGGTGATTTTCCAAATCCTAACGAGATCACCGCGGCTGTCAAAGCATCACGAACGGCTTGTCCGGTGCGGGGACAGCAAACAGGGTATGCACGATACGCGTCATCCGAAGGGCCAGTTGTCCCGAACGCCGATGTGTGATGAAAACCAGCGACGTAGAGTGAAAAAAGGTTAATAACCAATTGCTTAACCCAAAGGTGAAACAAAAAAACATATAAAATTTGCGATAAATAGTTGTCAGAGCGCTACCGAGCAAGCAGCCTGACCGGAGGATGCTGCGGCGCAATAAACGCGACGCGTGCAAACCAGATATGAGACAGACGACAGGATCGGGACTATGGCGGATTCAGATATGCAGTATCGCGACGGCGAGACCGTCCTTATCGATATCGACCGGCGCATCGGGGCGAGCCAGCACGCCCCGGGGGACGGCGTGCCGGATGCGCCATTGCCGATGGGCAGCGCCTGGCGCGCATCCGACCTTACCGAGGCCGACTGGAAAATCCGGATCCCCGACGCCGCGCTGCAGGAGTTCGAGATCATCGCAGGCGCGCTCGAAGAATACGACGAGCCGCTCGATACGCTTTCGCCAGACAGTTTCGACTGGCCGGCGACGACGGATTTGATGGCTGACGTGCGCGCCCGGCTGAGCAGCGGCCTCGGCTTTGTCATGCTGGATCGGATGCCGGTGGAGACCTGGACCGATCCTGCAAACCGCGCGCTGACCTGGCTGCTCAACGAGATGATCGCGCCGCCGATCATGCAGAAGTGGCAGGGGCATCGGGTGTACGACGTGCGCGATACCGGCGCGAAGCTCGAATACGGCGTGCGCCGCTCGGTCACGAATCTCAGCCAGGAATTTCATACCGACGGATCGTTTCTGGCGATGACGCCTGATTTCTTTTCATTGACCTGTATCCGCCAGGCGGAGGCGGGCGGTGAAAGCCTGATCGCCAGCCTTGTATCGGCCCATAACGACCTGCTGGAAAATCACCCGGAAAACCTGAAGCGCCTGTACGAGCCGTTCTGGTGGGACCGCCAGGCCGAGCACGATCCGGACGAGACACCGGCCAACTGGCTGCCGGTTTTCACAGGCCACGGGGATACCCTGTCGGTGCGCTATTACGATGACTATATCCGTAACGGCTACCGGTTGATGAAAGAAGATATGGATCCCGCCGGATTGGCGGCGCTGGCGGCGATGCAGCGGGCAGTCGAAGCCCCGGAAAACCGTATCGCCTTTCGGCTGAGGCCGGGGCAGGTCGTCTGCGCCCAGAACATGCAGAACGCCCGTGGCCGGACAGGCTTCAGCGACCCGTCGGTGCAGTCCGATTATTAATATTTTGCCTAAATTCTTGATCAGAAATGTTTTGAAACAGTTGCTTAGCGGGCCGTTGTCACGCATCGGGTCAGCTTTTTCCGCGAAGCGCCAGCGAAAATTTATTTTCACGTATATTAACAGATATTCAAACGGATTGCGCTGATTACTACCGGCGCTGACTTTCCGGCTGATCCGGCGCCGGGCTGTCAGTCGCGCTGGCTCCACTGCCGTCAATAAGCTTTCGCAGGAACCCGGGCGCCAGGGCGGAGAGTGGGTTGACCGAAATTTGCGGTTTGTCGACCGGGCCGCTGATTTTATAGGATGCGGCAAAGATGCCGCCCCCTTTTTCACCGGTTAGTAGGGTGCCGATGACGGGGATCTGTCCCAGCAGACTGTTGATGGTGTAGGCCGGAATGATGGTGCCGTCGATATCGATGGCATCCTTGCCGAAATCGATTTTTCCCGACGCCGTAATCCCCAGTTCGGAGCCCAACGCCCGCGCTTCCTCAATCGTTGCGACTTCATTTTCGAATACAAAGGGAGAACTCAGACTTGAGAAGGCGATCCCCTTTCTGGCGATCGTGTCATTCATTCCGGTAAGAGAGGCGAGTGTCAGAAGTCTGGCGAAATTCGGGGCATTGGCGACTCTGAAACGCTTCATTTCGGCGATTCCCCGCCACGGGGCGTCCGGTCCGCCCATTCTGCTTGCCGAGATCTCGATGACACCGGTGCGGATCGACTCCGAGACATCCATCGCTTTCAGCAGAGACCCGGCATCCGCCGAATAAATCGTGAGGCTATGACCTTCGGGGGTCGGCAGCATCTTGATCGAAATGGCCTTTCCGCCGTCGGGCAGCGCGCCTTCGATAACGATGCGCTGCCACTTCGTCGCTTCGCGCTTCAGTTCCATGCGCACATTGCTGGCAGGCGCCCCCTGGCCGATCCAGAACCGGCCGAATGTGCCGGTAAGGCTTAACGCGGGCAGTTCCGGTGCATCGATTCCCCCGAGGTCCTGGCTGATGAAGGGCGCAGCATCGAAACCCCCGCCGCTTACATCGATGGTGAAGGAACGGTCGGCGGCACGCCGCACGGTTGCCGAGAAAGAGGTGGTTCCGAGAATGAAGCTCTCGATATCGAGCGATTCGATAACTGGGCCGCTTATCGTATTCGGGGAACCGGACCCCTTGGCGGCAGGGCCGAAGGTGCCCTTGCCGGCGGCCCTGAAAGCGCCCGCATTTATGCGGAATTCCGGCAATTCGGTGATTCTGCCATCCGTCATAAGGATTGCGATCTCGGCGGTCGCTTCCGCGCCCGCGGGCTTCACCCATTCAAATCCGGGCAGCGTGAACGTGGAATCGGTCAGATTTAGACCTGCCGAGAAAGTTTCGATGTTGTCGCGTCGCTGCTCGTAGATAAGGCTTATCGGGACCGGCCCCTGAATCTGCTCGTGCATATAGACGTCGAAGAGCGCGCGCATTTCGGCATCCAGCGTCGCCTTTGCCGAGATGCGTGTGTGGACGTTGGCGGAAGTGTCGAAATCCTGCCGCCATTCGAAGTCGGCTGCGGCGCCTGCATACATCGCGCGGCCTTTGGCGGTCATGGAAGCGTTATCTACATCCAGTGATACAGCGCCGCCGGTGATGCCGCGTCCTTTCACGACGTCGGTGAGGACGAGGTCTGTGATTGTCGATGCCGATCTGACGCGGACTTCCTCGGCTTTCAGGTCGGTAATCAGCGGGAAGTTTATCTCCAGCCGGGTTGTGTGCGTCCCGGCCGCACCCTCTCTGTTCAGCCCGACCCTGGACAGAAGATCGAGACGCGGGTGCGCGACAATGTCGAGGGCTGACCGGACGGGCCCCTTGATTTCGGCCGTCAGCGCGAGGGCCTCGCCCTGTGAACCGATGCCGGTGATGGCGACCGTCCCTCTGTCCAGGACCAGGTCCCCCACATTGCCGCCCTGAACCGCGAAGTCGAAACGGTTGTCGCTGAATGTTCCCGTCGCATTTGTATTTTTCAGGGGCGGCATCGGAGAGAGGTAATCGATCGTCACGCCGGACACATTGATCCGCCCGTTAATGGAATCGACGATTATTTTTCCCGCATCCTTGCCGTCTATGGGTATGCGCGCCGTCAGGCTTGCCGCCGCATCGCGATATTCGCCGTCCCGCATGTTGCCGGTCACCCATGCCCGGGCGCCGCTCGCCGCGCCCGGCGGCCAGAATTTTTTCAGATCGTCTGCCGGCATCGTCGGGACGGTGACCATGGCATTGATCGCGGCGATTTTCCCGACGCGCGTGACGACCCCGGCCAGGGAAGCTTTCGTCGATCCGAAATCGACAGTGGCGTCGGCGATCTGAATCTGATCGGGGTTCCTGTTCAGACGACCGTTGATTGAGACGCTTCTGAAGTCATAGGGGGACGGGTTGATATCCGGTGAGGCGAAAGAACCCTGCCCGCTGTTCAGGGTGAACTCGGCGCGTTCGATGTCGCCGCCGAGACTGACGCGCAGGGTCCCCGTGCCGCCGAATTCCGCCGTTAACGCTTTGAGACCCGCGAGGGCCGGCACCTGGTCGCCAAGCAATCCGGGGTTAAGACGGGTGAAACCCAGGTTGACGTCGACGTGGCCCGCCGACCTGTCGAAAAGGGCTTCGCCCTCCAGCTCAGGGCGCGACGTTTGCAGGTCGACGTCAAGATCGAATGCCGCCCGCAGACCGACCCGTGCCCGTTCCAATGTGATATCGGCGTGCCGGGCGCCCCAGTTCAGGCCCAGTTGACGGTCTTCGAGCCGCAGTACCGCGCCGACAACGCTGACCCGGTTGAGGTACCGAAGGCTGCTGCCGGATTTTGCCGGACCTGAGAGTTCGTCCAGCAGTGAGGCAAGAAGATCGTTATTGTTGCCGGTCGCCGGCGCCGGGGAATCTTCGGACGCGCCGGTGGGGACGGTGGCCAGGTCGAACTGAATGTCTCCCGCCGCGTCGCGGACTAGGCGGATGCGGGGGCGGATTATTTCCAGACTGGTCGGGGCGGCTTTTCCCTCCGCGAGCGCGCGGGCGCTGAGCGTAACCGACACTTCGCGTATGCGGGCGACAGGGACCGGGGTATCTTTCCCGGTCAGCCGGACGCCGATGGCGCGAACGTCCAGAGCGCGCTCCCATCCCGCCCATGTAAGGATCAGGTCGTCCATCTCCGCCCCGAAACGGCTATCCTGCTGCTGCAAAAAATCATGTGCGTAGGGCAAGAGAAACCGGATCGATACCGGGCCCTGAGAGAGACGCCAGGCGGACCCCGCCGCGAGCACGCCCAGTATCAACAAAATGCCCAGAAGCACTTCGAGGCAAATGAACGATGTTCTGCGGATCATCCTGCAACCATAGGCGACGGTATATGTTAATCCCGCCCCGTTCTTGACGTTGCGGATTCTGGATCGCAGTGTGCTGGAATCCTCACCGATTTGGAACGCTGGATTTGGCACTTTTCTCGGAAATATGGAGCACCGGTTCGGACCGTCTGCCGGCGGCGGCAAATTCCGGCCAGGAAGAGGTCCACCGGCAGCGCTGGCGTGAGGCGGCGGCCCGCAGCGGGGATGACGAACTCGCGGCCTATGCGGCGGCGGTGCTGGACTCTGCCGATCCGGAAGACCGTCCTGGCGGCAGTTTGCTGACAGCGATATTCGGCAATAGCGCGTTTCTGAGCCAGTGCCTGATTTCCGACCTGCCCTTCGCCCGGCGCTTGCTTGAATCCGGCCCCGACGCTGCATTCGACGAGTCGCTGGCGGCCGCCGCCGACCGGTCCAGCCTGGCGGTAGAGACGACGGATCAGGTCAAAAAAAGGCTGCGTATCGCAAAGCAGCGCGCAGCCGTGACGATTGGCGCCGCCGACATCGCGAATGTTTGGCCGCTGGAGCGCATCACGGGCGCTTTGTCCGATTTCGCCTGCGCCGCGCTACAGGCGAGTTGCCGTCATCTGCTGCGCAGGCTCCACGACGGGGGCGAGTTGACGCTGCCGGATCCGGATGATCCGGAACTCGACAGCGGCCTGATTATTCTCGGCATGGGAAAGCTGGGCGCGCGGGAACTCAACTATTCCAGCGATATCGATCTGATCGTCCTGTTCGACCAGGACACCGTGCCGTTCAACGGCGATGACGGCCTGCAGCACGTGTTTACGCGGCTTGCGCGGAATCTGGTCGCGCTGATGGATGAGCGCACACGGGACGGTTATGTGTTCCGCACCGACCTGCGTCTGCGCCCGGACCCCGGCGCCACGCCGCCGGCAATTTCCGTTCTTGCGGCAGAGATATATTACGAGAGCGCCGGCCAGAACTGGGAGCGGGCAGCGATGGTGAAGGCGCGGCCCGTCGCCGGGGATGTCCAG
>JAYOMI010000025.1:34874-43466 GCA_038120765.1 Rhodospirillaceae bacterium | reverse complement strand
CCTCGTCCGAATGTCGTTTCCGAGCCATCGCATCCTCCCTCAGCCTCTAAAAATAGTGGCCCTGTTTCAGGGGGGAAGGACACAGTCACATCCGGTACGCCGAATTTATCCTTACCTACTGACAGAAATGAGTATCGATCTTGTGAATCAGATTTAATGTTTCGGTATCATCTAAACCTAGTTTCTGCGGGGGGAGAGGCGGGGCGGTATCTATCTGACTGCGATCGTAGATTGGTCGACAGGACCACGGTGGTAATCGATGCGGGGATTCGGCCTCCCTGACGGGCGCGGGCGATATTCAAGCAACATCCTCATCGAACGACTGAAGTCCATCACTAAAGCACGAAGAAATTTATCTGACAGAACTAAAAGATGGCTCTCAGGGGGCAGCTCTTCGTTCCGGACTGGATCAGCTTTAACAATACCGACGGACCCCATTCGGCCCTTGAATACCGGACACCGGTCGAAGCATACTGGTCTGCCAAAAACGAGAAATGAGCAGGATGAAATTAAACGCCATACACCTTTGAAAAGACGCTAAATTGTCCGATTAACCGAAAATACAACAGGGAAAATGCTGTTGCGTCATGCAAAATGGATGCCGTCAGTCCTCGAAAATACCTCAAACACAAAACCGTCGCAGCAGATCTAAATGTCTCGCTCATTCAAATAGATTTCTTAAATGAATAAAATCTCAACAAACAACACCTCCGCCATGGTCGACCTGCTCGAGATAATGGCTCGACTGCGCGATCCTATCAACGGATGTCCGTGGGACAAGGAACAGACATTTTCTACGATTGCCCCTTACACAATTGAAGAGGCCTACGAAGTCGCAGATGCGATTGAAACAGGCGATATGGATCAGCTAGAAGATGAGCTAGGTGACCTGCTTTTTCAAATCGTGTTTTATGCCGAGATGTCGCGTGAGGCTGGCGGGTTCGATTTCGATGCGGTGGCACGGCGGATTTCGTCAAAGATGCGCGACCGGCATCCGCATGTCTTTGATGCAGTCGATGAAAGGACCTCCGTGGGCCAGACAATTGCCTGGGAAGCCCATAAGGCGGAGGAACGCGAAGCCCGTGCGGCCAGAACCGGCCGGAAACCAAGTGCAATGGATGGCGTGGCGCTCGCCCTGCCCGCGCTTATGCGTGCCCAGAAGTTGCAGAAACGTGCAGCCCGCGAAGGGTTCGACTGGCAGGATCTGTCGCCGGTGATTGCCAAAATCCGGGAGGAACTCGCCGAGCTTGAAGCCGAGATCGACGTCAAAGCGGATATCGGTCGACTACAGGAGGAGGCCGGGGATCTGTTATTCGCCGCCGTGAACCTTGCGCGGCACCTCGGTGTCGATGCCGAAATCGCCCTCCGCGGCACCAACGCCAAATTCGAACGGCGTTTCCGCCATGTCGAGCAAGGTCTTGAAAAAGAGGGAAAGTCCCTAAGCGAGGCCGATCTGGACGAAATGGAGTCCCACTGGATCGCCGCCAAGGCCGCAGAATAAACTCGTATCCGCGGCGCTAGCCGCGCCCCATTATGTAGAATTCGTCATTGGGACGCATCGACGTGAAATTCGCCATGCGGTTGGACATGCCGAAAAACGCCGTGATGCCGGCAATGTCCCAGATATCCTCGTCCGAAAACCCGTGGCCGCGCAGTGTGTTGAAGTCCTCTTCACCGACAGAATGCGATTCCTTTGCCACCTTCAGGGCGAAATCCAGCATCGCCATCTGACGCGGTGTGATGTCCGCCTTGCGGTAGTTGATTGCCACCTGATCGGCGATCGTTGGCTGTTTCGTCCGAATCCTCAGGATCGCCCCATGCGCAACCACGCAGTACTGACAGTTATTGGCCCCCGACGTCGCGACGACGATCATTTCCCGGTCGGCGGGCGTGAGCCCCCCTTCCCGAAGCATCAGTGCGTCATGATAGGCCATGAAAGCCCGCAACTCGTCCGGACGATGCGCGAGGGTGAGGAACACATTCGGCACGAAACCGGCCTTCTCCTGCACCGCCAGGATCATCTCCCTGAGATCATCGGGGAGATCATCCAGCCCAGGTACCGGATAGCGGCTGAAGGGCTCGTCGGCCATGGGGTAACCGCTTCCCCCGGCCCTAGCCAAACGGGACCCAGGCCTTCTGAACCGCCGGGCGCGCTTCGATCGCGTCGTGCCAGCGTTTGACGTTGGGAAAATCGTCGAGTCCGATATCGTTGACGCCGTGGATATGGACATCCGGATAGCACGCGATATCGGCGACCGAATAATCCCCGGCCACATATTCGTTTTCGGCGAGGCGTTTGTCGTACATGCCGAGCATATCTCGCATCACGCCTTCGTAATGCTCCTTCGCCCGCGGCACTTCCTCGCCGAGACGAATCCAGAACAGGCCGTATTGCTGGGCGAGCGTCGTGAACTGGGCCGAGCCGTAGAACAGCCACTGGTCGACCTCGACCTGCCTGACCGAGTCGGATGGATAGAGGCCGTTATCGGCCTTCTGGCCCAGATATTTGAGGATCGCGCCGGATTCGCACAGCGTGATCCTCTGGCCGACGGGACCGTCGTGATCGATGATTGCGGGGATCTTGTGGCCGGGGCTGATCTTGAGGAATTCCGGCTCGAACTGCTGTCTTTCGCGGATATTGACCGGCTTCAGTTCGTATTCCAGCCCGCTTTCCTCGGCCATCTGGCGCGCCTTGTAACCGTTATCCGTCATCCATGTGTATAGCTCGAACATCCTGTTTTTCCTTATTTAATCGTTCTTCAGATTGAGTATGAGGCTGGACGTATCGTAGCGTCCGCCGCCTTTCGCCTGAATTTCGGCGTAGAATTTGTCCACCATCTCGACCACCGGCAGTTTTGCGCCGTTGCGTTTCGATTCATCGATACAGATTCCGAGATCCTTGCGCATCCAGTCCACCGCGAAGCCGAATTCGAACTCTCCGTCCACCATGGTACCGGCACGGTTATCCATCTGCCAGGACTGCGCCGCGCCGCCGGACATCACCTCGGCCGCGCGTTTAGCATCCAGCCCTGCCGCCATGGCGAAATTCATGCCTTCGGCAAGCGCCTGTACCAGCCCGGAAATACAGATCTGGTTGACCATTTTCGTCAGCTGCCCGGCCCCCGCGTCTCCCATGCGCATGACCGTCTTGCCGTAACACTGCATAACCGGTTCGGCGGCCGAAAATGTCGCCTCGTCGCCGCCGACCATCACCGTCAGCGCGCCGTTCTCGGCCCCTGCCTGACCGCCGGAGACCGGCGCATCGAGAAAGCCAAGCCCGCGCCTGGCGGCTTCTTCGGCGAGTTCGCGGGCAACCACGGCGGAGGTGGTCGTGTGGTCAATCAGCACCGCGCCTTCCTTCATGCCGGCGAAAACCCCGGTCTCGCCCAGCACCACACTGCGCAGGTCGTCGTCATTGCCGACGCATGTCATGACGTAATCCGCACCCTGCGCGGCTTCTGCGGGTGTCGGGTATGCCGTGCCCGCGTGTTCACCGGCCCATTGGGCGGATTTCGTCCCGGTCCGGTTGTAGACCCGCATCGGGTGTCCCTTGGCGGCGAGATGTCCCGCCATCGGGTAGCCCATGACCCCCAGGCCGACGAATGCGGCCGCTGCCTTGTCGCTCATATCAGATTTCCCGTTCCGGAATTACAGGTGTCGCAACATCAGTATACCGCGTCGGCGCATTACTTGAAGGTGGCGATCGCCGCCTGGATCGGATTTTGCAGCACGTCCCATGCCTCGGCATCGGTTGCGAGCAGGATACCGCCCTCGCCCGGCTTCCCGGCGAGATACGGCGTGCCGTCGAGACACCGGCTATAGCCGCCCGCCTCCGTATGCAGAAGCCAGCCCGGCGCGTGGTCCCACGCGCGCACGCCGCGGTAATGGGCGAAATGAATGTCGCCGTTCACCAGCGCGCAGTAATCGACCGCGATACACCGCGTAGACGTCACCCGCGCCACCTGATTTGGCAGGTCGGTATGCTTGCGCATATAGCCACCGAGTGAGCCTTCCATATCCGCCATATACCGGGGCGATGGATCGATCCGCAGGCGCTCGCCGTTGCGAAACGCCCCTGCCCCTTTTTCGCAGACATACATGTCGTCATCGACCGGACGGAATATCCAGCCGCCGATGGTCTTGCGCTTCAGCACCAGCGCGACCATCACGCCGAAATCCTCGCTGCCTCTGGCGAAATTGGATGTCCCGTCGACGGCATCGAGCACCCACACCGGCGCGTCGCCGTCCAGCAGATCCAGCGCCGCCGGATCGTCCTCGATCATCTCCTCGCCGACAACGACCGAGCCCGGCAGCAGCGGCGGCAACTCGCGGATCAAAAACGTTTCGGCCGCGACATCGGCCGCCGTTACCACGGACCCCGGGCGCTTCTCCCATTTCTCGTCCTTCGACAGGCTCTGGAAACGGGGCATGATTTCCGCGGCCGTTACTTCGCGGATGAGAGCTTCGATTTTTTCCGATGGAGGGATGGAGATCGTCATAAAGCTTTTATACCCTGCCCGGCACGTTTCGGGCCGACTCGATGCTGCAAAAAGAAACCGCCGCGGAAATTAATCCGCGGCGGCTCGTTTCGTTCCTTAAGCGGGAACGGCTGACTTACATCATGCCGCCCATGCCGCCCATGCCGCCCATGTCGGGCATCGCGGGCATTCCGCCGCCTTCGCTCGGCTTCTCGGCGACCATTGCTTCGGTCGTGATGAGCAGGCCGGCGACCGAGGCTGCGTCCTGCAGCGCGGTGCGGACAACCTTGACCGGATCGATGACGCCGGATTTCACCAGGTCTTCGAACTTGTCGGTCGCGGCATTGTAGCCGTAGCTGGCGTCTTTCTTCTCCAGCAGCTTGCCGACGACGATCGAGCCTTCGACACCGGCGTTTTCAGCAATCTGACGCACCGGGGCCTGGAGGGCGTTGCGGATTATCTGGTGGCCGACACGCTGGTCGTCTTGGTGGGGCTTCCGGCTTGCGAGGACCTTGGACGCGCGCAGACGCGCGTTTCCGCCGCCGGGGACGACGCCTTCTTCAACCGCAGCGCGGGTCGCGTTCATCGCGTCTTCGACACGGTCCCGCTTTTCCTTCACTTCGATTTCGGTCGCACCGCCGACACGGATAACGGCAACACCGCCGGCGAGCTTCGCCAGACGTTCCTGCAGTTTCTCGCGGTCGTAATCCGAGCTGGTCTCGTCGATCTGCGCGCGGATCTGGTTGCAACGGCCCTGGATGTCGGCTTTCTTGCCGGCGCCGTTCACGATCGTGGTTTCTTCCTTGGTGATCGTGATTTTCTTGGCGGTGCCGAGCATGTCGAGCGTGACGTTTTCGAGCTTGATGCCCAGATCTTCCGACACGACCTGGCCACCGGTCAGGATCGCGATGTCTTCCAGCATCGCCTTGCGACGATCGCCGAAGCCCGGCGCCTTGACGGCAGCGATCTTCAGGCCGCCACGCAGCTTGTTGACCACGAGGGTCGCAAGCGCTTCGCCTTCGACATCCTCGGCGAGGATGAGAAGCGGACGGCTGGACTGAACGACGGCTTCGAGCAGCGGCAGCATGGACTGAAGACCGGACACCTTCTTTTCGTGGAGAAGGATGTAGGGATCTTCAAGCTCGGCAAACATCTTTTCCGCGTTCGTGACGAAATACGGGGAGATGTAACCGCGGTCGAACTGCATGCCTTCGACGACTTCAAGCTCGGTCGTAAGCGACTTGGCTTCCTCGACCGTGATGACGCCTTCCTTGCCGACTTTCTGCATCGCTTCGGAGATCATCGTGCCAACGTCGAGATCGCCATTGGCGGAAATCGTGCCGATCTGGCGGACTTCCTCGTCGGACGAAACCTTCTTCGCCTTCTTGCGAAGCTCGGCAATAACGGCGGTAACAGCCGCATCGACGCCGCGCTTGAGGTCCATCGGGTTCATGCCGGCGGCAACGGCCTTGCAGCCCTCGCGCACGATGGCCTGAGCCAGAACGGTCGCCGTCGTCGTGCCGTCACCGGCTTCGTCGTTGGTTTTGGACGCGACTTCACGGACCATCTGGGCGCCCATGTTCTCGAACTTGTCTTCAAGCTCGATTTCCTTGGCAACCGTCACACCGTCCTTGGTGATCCGCGGCGCGCCGAAGGATTTGTCGATAATGACGTTACGGCCCTTGGGGCCAAGCGTTACCTTGACCGCATCGGCCAGGATGTCGACGCCCCTTTGCATACGTGTGCGGGCATCGCCTTCAAATTTAACTTCTTTCGCAGCCATGTTCAGGCGCTCCTACTCAATGATTCCCATGATGTCGGATTCCTTCATGATGAGAAGGTCCTTGCCATCGATTTTCACTTCCGTGCCCGACCATTTGCCATAAAGGACTTTGTCGCCCTTCTTGACGTCGAGCTTTACGGGCTTGCCGTCTTCGCCGCGCGCGCCGCTGCCGACAGAAATAATTTTGCCTTCCTGCGGCTTTTCCTGGGCGCTGTCAGGAATGATGATCCCACCGGCGGTTTTTTCTTCTGCGCCAAGCGGTTCGACCAAAACGCGGTCATGTAGAGGCCTGATTCCCATCTAGCCTTCTCCTTAAAATGTTGAATTTATGTTACTTATTTAGACTTGCTAGCACTCTCTGCCAACGAGTGCCAGTCATATAGGGATGCCCTGCCCTGGTGTCAAGGCGCGGTTTCCGGTGTTCTAGCGTTTTGACTGGTTTTTCTCGAACCGGGCGAGTTCGTCCGGCGCGATAGAGACTTCAAGATGGGCGAAGTCTTCCCTGTCGTCCCGGCGCAATACATCGGCGTGGCGATAGAGCCATGAAATTGCAGCGCCGTCGCCTTGGGGAAGCGTCAGGTTTATCACATCCCGTTCAGATGACAACAACCCGTCGAGACACCGAAGAAAGGCGTCATTTCCAGCGCCAGTCAAAGCGGACATCGCAACGACATTGTCGTCCCGCGCCGCCTGGTTGCGGACCGCCTCCTGCGCATCCGCGTCGAGCAGGTCTACCTTGTTCAGCACTTCGACAAAGGCGCGGCCATCGGCAAAATCGATCCCGAGTTCGTCCATCACCCGCAGCACGTCTTTTTTCTGAGATTCCGTATCGGGATGCGCAATATCGCGGACATGCACAATGATATCGGCGCCGATCACCTCTTCCAGCGTTGCTCTGAAGGCGGCAATCAGCGTTGTCGGAAGGTCCGAGACGAACCCCACCGTGTCGGAAAGGATCGCCGAGCGGCCGGACGGCAGCTTGATTTCCCGCATCGTTGGATCAAGCGTGGCAAACAGCAGATCCTTGGCGAAAACATGGGAATCGGTCAGGGTATTGAACAGCGTCGATTTGCCGGCATTGGTATACCCGACAAGCGCGATGACCGGGTACGGGATACGCCGTCGGGCTTCACGGTGAAGTTCGCGGGTGCGGGTGACTGTTTCGAGTTCCCGCTGGATCTTGTTGATCCGCACGGCGATCATCCGCCTGTCCGCTTCGATCTGGGTCTCGCCCGGACCGCCGAGAAAACCAAAACCGCCGCGCTGGCGCTCAAGATGGGTCCAGGTTCGGACCAGACGGCTGCGTTGATAATTCAGGTGGGCGAGTTCTACCTGCAGCACACCTTCCCGGGTGCGTGCGCGCTCTCCAAAGATTTCCAGGATCAGCCCGGTACGATCAATGACCTTCGTGTTCCACGCCTTTTCGAGGGTGCGCTGTTGTACGGGCGACAGAGAGGTATCGACACAGACGATATCCGCCTCTTCCTCTTCGACAAGTTCGCCCAGACGCTCAACGGTGCCCTTGCCGAAATAAGTACCCGCGTTGATCTTCGGCAACGACACCGCTTCGCTGGAAACGACATTCAGTTCTATCGCGGCGGCAAGACCGACCGCTTCATCGAGGCAGGCTTCGACAGCGCGGCCGCCTGATTGTCCCGACTTTCTGAAAGGATGGATGACGATCGCGCGGGTGCGGGCGTCGCCCGCGCTTTCATAATTGTTCGTCAAACCCTGCCTAGGCCTCGTCTATCCGGTCGTCATTTTCATCCAGATCGTCATCGTAAAGCGAAACGGGTGTGACCGGCATCACGGTCGAGATCGCATGCTTGTAGACGAGCTGGGAATGGCCGTCACGGCGCAGAAGAACGCAAAAATTATCGAACCACGTAATGATGCCCTGCAATTTCACGCCATTGACAAGAAAGACCGTAACGGGGGTTTTCTGTTTGCGAACGTGGTTGAGAAAGACGTCCTGAAGGTTTTGGGGTTTCTCTGAAGACATGGGTTACCTTATTGTTATCTTTAGCATTTCCGGATGAGCTACCCGGTCCTGACAATCTGCAGCCTGACCGGGTATCGGCCATTCTGCGCGTATATACCCTATATGGAACTTTCCATTCCCCTGACAACCTCCAGAAACTGCTGGACGGAAAAATAGTGTTCGTGAGGTGGATGTTCGCGGAACTCCTCATCTTCTGGCTCATTTTTCCCAATGAGTATAGTGTGGCAATTCGCTGCCCGACCGCAAGCGATATCGACCCATGTGTCGCCGATAAACCATACATCGGGGTGCGGATCGATCCCTGTGCCCGCCAGCGCCATGTATACGGG
>JAYOMI010000025.1:31148-34864 GCA_038120765.1 Rhodospirillaceae bacterium | reverse complement strand
GTTGAAGGCTTGTCCCGCGCCGCATCGGTCGCACCGACAAGATATCCCCCGAAATAGCGATCCCACCCGAGTTTTGTGGATTCCGCACGCAGATGGCCGCCGGATTTGTTGCTGACAACCCCGAGATGGCTTCCCTGCGCCTTCAGCAGCGAGAGCATCTCATCCGCGCCATCGATCTTTTCGACCCGTTCCAGATGAACCTCCCGGTACGCGCCATAAAAAATGTCGCGGGCGTCTTCCCAGCGATCGCCGAAAAGCTCCGGGAACGCCTCACGCAGCGATTTGCGGACTCGTGTGGTTGTCTCTTCCATGGTCCAGACGGGATGCCCCATCACTTCCAGCGTCCGGTTCATGCTTTCGTGGATGATGGGCCAGCTGTTCACCAGGGTCCCGTCCCAGTCGAACAGCACCGCCTTCGGCATACGGTCAGGCATGATCGCTCCAGAAATGATCCTTGTAGCGCGCAAGCAGCCCGGTTGCGATGGGGCCCGGGACCCCTGCCCCGATATCCGTATCGTCAATTTTCACGATCGGCACGAGAAACGCTGTCGTGCTGGACAGGAACGCCTCGTCCGCCGCATAAGCGTCGGAGACCGAAAAGGGCCGCTCATCGACCTCTTTGCCCATGTCCTCCGATATTTTCATCAGCGCCAATCGGGTCACCCCGTTTAGTATCGCGCTGGCAGCGGGGTGTGTGATCAAGCGTCCGTCCTTCACAATCCACGCATTTGTCGACGTACCCTCGGTAACGATTCCGTCGCTGTTTACCAGCCAGGCTTCGTAAACATTGCGCTGAACGGCTTCGTCCTTCGCCAGCACATTCGGCAACAATGCCACGGACTTGATATCCGGCCGCCTCCATCGGATGTCGGGCACGGTTATCACCGCCACGCCCTTCTCGATCACGTCCATCGGAACTTCGCGCAAAGGCTGGACCGTCATGACAACAGATGCCCGCATTCCTGCCGGAATCCTGTGATTGCGCGGCGCGACACCGCGGGAGACCTGAAGGTACAGGGCGCCATCTGTAAGCCGGTTGAGCCGCAGCAACTCCGCGACTTTCAGCCGGAAGATCGCCGGGGAAAACGGAAGCGAGATTCGGATAGCGCGCAACGATCTTTCAAGCCGCTCAAAGTGCAGCTCTTCGTCTATCAATCGTCCGCGGACGACGGCGATGACTTCATAGATCGCATCGGCAAACTGATAACCTCTGTCCTCGATATGGACGGCGGCATGGCTGTGCCGGATGAACCGGCCATTGACGTAGGAAATTCGGGGCATGGAGACCACTGATATCTAGAAAAATTCAAGGCTTACAGCGAACAGGCGTTCGATTTCCCGGACGGCGGCGGGGCGGACAAAGATCACCACCAGGTCGCCCTTGTTCAGCACAGTATTGCTGCGCGGCGTAATAATCTTTTCGCCACGAATTACCGCGCCGAACATAACGCCTTCAGGCAGCTCCATTTCACGAATCTGGAGGCCCGCGAGGCTTGATGTTTCGAGAATTTCCGCTTCCATGACTTCGCCAAAATCCTCGCCAAGCGAATGAACGGCGCGAATCCGGCCCCGTCTGACGTGTTGCAGAATCGTCGACGCGGTGATCGAGCGTGGGCTGATAACGGCATCGACGCCAAGCGTCGTAATAAGCGGCGAATAATTCGTATTGTTGACGAGCGCAATTGCACGCTGCGCGCCATGGCGCTTGGCGAGCAGCGAGCCCAGAATATTCGTCTCATCGTCATTCGTGACCGCGACAATAGCTTCGGTCACCGCAACGCCGGCTTCTTCCAGGATCGAAGGCTCGAGGGCGTTGCCGTGAATAATAGTCGTCTCCGGGAGACGGGCGGCGGCCGTCTCTGCACGTTTGCGATTGGATTCAATGATCCGCGCATTGACGCCTGGATGCTCATCCCGGATGAGCTGTGCCAGAAACATCCCCACATTGCCGCCCCCTGCAATGATGATTCTACGCGCCTGCCGCTCTTCATGCCCGAAAATTGTCATCGCGCGGGCAACGTGATCGTTGTCTGCGACGAAATAGACATCGTCGCCTGGCAGCATTTCCTCATCAGCACTCGGAACGATTGTCTTGCCGTCGCGGATCATGCCGACGATGACAATGCTCAGGTCCGGGAATACGCCGGTGAGCTGGCGCAGAGGGGTGTTGATGACAGGACAGTCCTCGTTGCAGCGGACGCCGATCACACGGACCCGTCCTTCCACCAGCGGGATCGTGTCGAACGCTCCCGGGACGACGAGATCGCGGGAGATGGCGCGGGCAACCTCCAGCTCTGGAGAGATGATGACGTCGATGGGCATGTTTTCCCGGCTGAACAGGTCGGCCCATATAGGTTGCAGGTAACTCTGATTCCGGACCCGTGCAAGCTTGGTCGGCACGTTGAAAAGCGAGTGCGCGACCTGGCAGGCGACCATATTCACTTCGTCGGACTGCGTCACCGCGATCAGAAGATCGCTGTCGGCGGCATTCGCACGTTCCAGGACATCGGGATCGGAGGCAAAGCCCCTGATCGCCTGGACATCCAGCGATTCATTCACCGTACGTATGTTGTCGGCGGACGAATCCACGACCGTCACGTCGTGATTCTCCAGCGAGAGCTGACGGGCGATGTTGTATCCCACCTGCCCCGCGCCACAAACTATGACCTTCATTTTACTTCCATTACGCTAGTCCGGCGCTGTCGCGGCGGTCTGTTCAGATAATTCACGGCTGGTAACGCCGAGAGATTTCAGCTTTCGGTGCAGGGCAGAGCGCTCCATCCCCACAAACTCGGCCGTGCGCGAGACGTTTCCGCCAAAACGGGATATCTGCGCAAGCAAATACTGACGTTCGAAATTTTCACGGGCGTCCCGCAACGGAAGCGACATCATCTTTGCCTCCTCCTCCAGGCCGACCGGCGCCGATGTGCCCGCACCGATATCTGGCGGAAGATTATCGACCGTCACCGGTTCGTCGGCCGGACCGGGCGCCATAATCAGGATCCAGTCCACCGCATTGCGAAGCTGGCGAACGTTTCCCGGCCAGTCATATGCCTGAAAAGCGGCGATGGCCTCGCGGGACATGGTTCGCGGCGCTACACCGGAAATCAGGGCGGATTGCTGCATGAAGTGATTAACCAGCGCCGGGATATCATCGGGCCGGTCTTTCAGCGGGGGAACCTCAATCGGAACAACGTTCAGCCGGTAGTAAAGGTCCTGGCGAAAATTTCCCGCCGCCATTTCCGCTTCCATATCGCGATTCGTCGATGCGATAACCCGTACGTCCACCTTTACTGCCGACTCGCCGCCAACCCGCGTGAATGTCTGGTCCTGCAGTACTCTCACGATTTTTCCCTGGGTCTCCAGCGGCATGTCGCTTACTTCATCAAGCAGGAGCGTGCCACCATGGGCCGCTTCCAGCGTGCCGACGTTCCGCGGCGTGTCGCCGCCCGACGTCTCATGCCCGAACAACTCCATTTCCATCCGGTCGGGATTCATGGCGGCGCAGTTCAGCACGACAAACGGTCCGGCGGACCTGAGAGACAGCTGATGAAGCTGTCGTGCAAAGACTTCCTTTCCCGCGCCCGGCGGTCCCGAAATCAAGACCCTGCTATCTGTCGGCCCGACCTTTTCCAGTGCATTTCGCAGGTGCCGGATCGCAGAGGATACCCCGACAATTTCCGTGACGTCGCTGGTGCGTTGACGAAGCTCTTGGT
>JAYOMI010000025.1:29575-31138 GCA_038120765.1 Rhodospirillaceae bacterium | reverse complement strand
AACCGGGCGGCCTCGACCGCACGTCTTACGGTCAGGACCAGCCTGTCTGCTTTGAAAGGCTTTTCGATAAAGTCGTAGGCGCCGAGTTTGATTGCGTTCACCGCCGTTTCAACATTGCCATGACCGCTGATCATAATGACGGGCATTGCCGCGTGTTCCTTATGCACCCGCTCAAGGATTTCTATACCGTCCAGCGCGCTGCCCTCCAGCCAGATATCCAGGATCAGGAGATTGGGGCGACGCTGCTCAATCGCCTGGAACACCGCGTCGCTATCGCCCGCGGTCCGGCAGACAAAGCCCTCATCGGTAAGAATATCCGCGATCAACATCCGGATATCCTCTTCGTCATCGACGACCAGAATATCAGCTGCCATAGGCGACACCGTCTTCGGTTTCCTCTTCAGGCAATGTGCCCGAAGCATTGTCCGCGGGAATGTGATCGGCCTGCAGGAGAGGTATTGTTACGCGCACCGAGGCCCCACGTTTGCCATCTGCACGGTCTTTGAGTGCCAGCACCGCCCCATGATCTTCCAGTATGGTTTTGACGATTGCCAGGCCGAGCCCCGTGCCCTTCGCCCGTGTCGTGATATAGGGCTCCGTAAGCCGGTCCCGTATTTCGACCGGCAGACCTTTGCCGTTATCCGTTATTTCGATTTCGGCATCTTCATTCGTCAAAGTCAGGGAAAGCAGAATTTTTCCGCCGGCTATCAAGGCCTCACCATCTGCGACATGGCCGTCAATCGCGTCAATGGCGTTCTGGATCAGGTTGGTCAGAACCTGTGAAAGCTGACGAGGGTCTCCTGTAATTGTCGCGGGTTCGGCTGGAATATCCGAAACGAATTCTATATCCGGGCGTGCGCTGCGCGGAAGCATGAGGGCTTCACGGCAGATTGTGCCGATATCCACCTTTTTCATTTCCGCTCTGGGCATTCGCGCAAAGGCGGAAAATTCATCCACCATTCTGCCGATATCACCGACCTGGCGAATGATCGTATCGGTGCAGTTCGAAAACGTTTCCGGGTCCGATGTAATTTCCTTCATGTATTTGCGGCGAAGACGTTCGGCCGCCAACTGGATCGGGGTAAGCGGATTCTTGATCTCGTGGGCGATCCGGCGGGCGACATCGGACCAGGCGGCCTTGCGCTGGGCCGCAACGAGCTCCGTAATATCGTCGAATGTTATCACAAAACCGGCCACCCTCCGGTCAACGAGGTCTGTCGCCATCCGCACCAAGAGGGTCCGGTAGCGTCCGGCCCTCTGCATCGAAATCTGGCCCTCGATCAGGCGGTTGGGCCGGCTACGGGCGTCTGAGATCATCCCGGACAGTTCTGGTACGACTTTGGTTATATCGGCACCGATCTGTTTATCGATATCCGTCGCCAGCAACGCGCATGCCGAGCGGTTTGCGACATTAATCCGCCCCTTGGAATCGACACCGATGACCCCTGCCGAAACCCCGCCGAGAACCGTCTCGATAAAATGACGCCGTTCATCGAGCTGTCGGTTTGCCCGGACAAGTTCATGACGCTGACCTTCCAACTGGTCGGTCATGCGGTTGAATGC
>JAYOMI010000025.1:5828-29565 GCA_038120765.1 Rhodospirillaceae bacterium | reverse complement strand
TGAATGCCCTGCTCAGCAGGCCGAGTTCGTCCGAATCCGGTCCTTCATCGACCCGCGCCGACAAATCGCCTGCCCTGACGCGCTCGGCCGCCCCCGCCAAATCGGATATCGGCCGAGACAAACGGTTCGCAAAAACCAGCCCCACCCAGATGGCCACGAAAAGCAAGAGCATGCCGACCAGGATAAAAATCATCGCGAAGGTTATTTCGATACTGGAACGGCGCCCTTCGATATTCTCGTATTCCGCCGCAGCGCGCTGGGTTTTCTCGATATGCTCCAGCACATTAGGCTCTACAAAGCGGCCAACGTAGAGAAATGCGTCCACAACCCGGTCAAGCTTGATAATCGCACGCAGGCGATCGTCCGCTTCGCTGGTCAGCAATACGACCTCGCCACTCCGCGCCCGGTCGATGACGTCAATCGATACGGGCGCCCGGTCGATGACGAAACCGAGTGCCCATTTTGCCAGTATCCTGCCGGATCCGTCGAACACGTATATCTCACTCAGATTGCGGATGAGGCCCTGTCCGGCCAGAATTCTGGAGAACTGTCGGGGATTTTCGGTAACAAGGGGGAGTGCGCGTTCGAGGTCACGCGCCATTGAAAGGACATCTCCCCGGATAATCTGCTTGTGTTCTTTCAGGTAAGCTTCGGCGACGGCGCGGGATTCCACGATTGCGGTTTTGACCCTTTCGTTGAACCAGTTTTCCATGCCGAAGTTGAAGAACACGGCGGAAAAGACCGATACGATAATTGCCGGCGCGAGCGCGATCAGACTGAATAACATCGCGAGCCGCATATGAAGCCGTGAACCGACCTGTCCGCGGCGACGCTCTATCCACAGGCCGACAAGACTTCTGGCAACGACAAGACCCAGAAGAAGGAACAACACCAGATCGATCTGAAGGAGGATCAGGAGCGTTTTGGTGTCTGCGCCGAGCGGCGACGAGCCCGTAATTATCGCATATGTCGCGAAGGCAAAACCGAGCGCCACTACGGTGAGGGCAATGGAGAGCTTGCGCCCCAGACCGACACGTTTTCCCCACTGGGACAACCGGGCGTAGGTTCCGCTTACAAAGGACTGCCGGTCTACCTCTGTTGATAGATTAATTGCTTTGTCTGTCTCTGCCACCGCACAACCGCCCCGATGATTATGGTTGTTAGCGCGCGCCCCGTACGACCTCGATATCGAGCTCTCTGATCTTCTTGCGAAGCGTATTCCGGTTCAGCCCCAGTATCTCGGCTGCCTTGATCTGGTTGCCACGGGTCGCCATCAACGTCATCGAGATCAGGGGACGTTCCATCTCGTGGAGCACCCTAGAGTACAGTCCGTTGGACGGCAAACCATCTTCGCCGGCGAAATAGCTCTTTCCGAGATGCCGTTCTATCGCCTCCGACATGGTTTCATCGTTGTCGGGCGTGTCGGAAACGGTGGCCACGGCATCTGCAAGTTCGTTGCTGACGATTTCGGCTGAAATAGTGTCGTCCGCGTACAAAGCCGCGAGCCTTTGCACCAGGTTCTCCAGTTCCCGGACGTTTCCCGACCATCGGTGCCGCAACAGAATATCCATGGCGGCGGGTTCGAGAGTCTTGAACGGCAGACCATTCTCCGCACCGCGGGCGAAGAAATGTTCAACAAGTTCAGGGAGGTCCTCGACCCGTTCGCGCAGCGGCGGAAGACGAATCGGAACGACGTTCAGGCGATAATACAGATCTTCGCGGAAATGACCCTGCTTTACCTGGCGCGCCAGGTCGCGATGGGTTGCCGCGACAATCCGGACATCTGCCTTTATCGGTGTCCGGCCGCCGACAGTCGTATATTCGCCATCCTGAAGGACCCGGAGCAGTCGGGTCTGGGCGTCAAGAGGCATGTCGCCGATTTCATCGAGAAACAGCGTCCCGCGTTGCGCCTGTTCGAACCGGCCGATACCGCGGCCTGTTGCCCCCGTAAATGCGCCGCGCTCATGGCCGAACAATTCCGCCTCGACGAGATCGCGCGGGATGGCCGCCATATTGATCGCTATAAAGGGCCCGTTACGCCGCTTGCCGTAATCGTGCAGCGCCCGGGCGACAAGTTCCTTGCCCGTGCCGGATTCACCGGTGATCAGAACAGTTAGGTCCGTCGCCATGAGGCGCGCCAGAACCCGGTAGATATTCTGCATGGCAACAGAACGACCGATAAGCGGCAGTCTCTCTTCGTCGTTCAAGGGCGCGCTGAGACCTGCTTTCGATGGGTCCTGAAGCGCCCGTTCGATGACGCTCATCAGTTCGGTCAGATCGAACGGCTTGGGCAGGTACTCGTAGGCGCCCCTTTCGGTCGCCTTGACCGCCGTCAGCAGCGTGCTTTGGGCGCTCATAATAATGACTTTGAGATCGGGACGAATATCGCGGATGCGCGGGACCAGATCCAGGCCGTTCTCGTCCGGCATGACGACATCGCTGATGACAAGATCGCCTTCTCCGTCAGCCACCCAGGACCACAGGGTCCGCGCGTTGCTCGTCAGCCGCACGTCATACCCCTGACGCGTCAGCGCGCGCTCAAGCACCGTTCGGATCGCGCGGTCGTCATCGGCAACGAGAATTGTGGATGCCGCGTTCATTCTGTGTCCTCGTCTGCGGCGTCAATCCATCCGCTTTTACTTGTGTGCATAGGTAGTCTGAGACGGAACTCCGTCCCCTCTTCCGAAGAGTCGAATTCCACGATCCCGCCATGGTCGCCCATGACCTTTGCAACGAGTGCAAGCCCGAGGCCGGATCCGTCTGTCTTGCTGGTCACGAACGGATCGAACAGGTTCGCCGCAACATCGTCGGGAATGCCGGATCCGTTATCCCGTACGGACACGATCAGGGGAAGCTGAACGCGACTTGTTCCGCCGGGCAAAGCAAGACGTATGCCATGCTGAAAAAAGGTAGAAATCGTGATCTTCCCGTCTTTCTGCGGAACCGCGTCACACGCGTTCTTGACGATGTTCAGCAAGACCTGGATCAACTGGTCGGCATTTCCGTATACGGGCGGCAATGAAGGGTCGTAATTCTCGACGAACTCGACATGGCGCCCGAACCCGGCCTGAGCGACCCGTCGCACCCTTTCAAGCACCAGATGGATATTGACCGCGCTCCGGCTTATCTCCGCGTCTGAAAACAGTCCCATGCGGTCGACAAGATCGCAAATCCGGTCGGTTTCTTCACATATCAGGCGCGTCAGGCCGCGATCCTCGGGCTCCACAACCGCCGCTTCGAGGAGCTGTGCGGCACCGCGAATGCCCGAAAGCGGATTTTTGACCTCATGCGCGAGGAGTTCTGCGAGCCCGGTGACCGAGCGCGCGGCATTGCGGTGCGCGATCTGGTCGTTGATCCGACGCGCTATCGACTGTTCGTGGAGCGACACGACGGTCAATGACGACCCGTCCATCATGGGCGCTGCCGTGATCGCCAGGTTTCTGGGCCGTCCCCGCGGGAAAGAAATGGACACGTCGTATTCCGCGACACTTGTCTGTCCCGCGATGGACTGGGCAATGAGCGAAAACAGCGGGCTGTCTGTCGGCAAAAGTTCGTTCAGGCGCCGCCCCTGAAGTCCCCGGGCCCCGTGTTCGAAGAACTGTTCGGCCGCGCCGTTCATGTAGGCAATGCTGCTGTCGCGCTCAATCGCCAGCACAGCAAACGGCAGCGCTGCAAGCGCATTGCCAGGATCGAATGCGAGCGGTTTTTCAAGATCGGGCAAAGTGGAAAACTGCATTACGCCGCCTTTGGAAGCCATGCTCCCGCAAAAAACGCGCCAATCTCGGATATTACCTGAGAAGCATCGTCCATCGTGTTGATCTTATTTCTGAATTCGGCTGAAAAATCAAAGCCGCGACTGTACCAGGCGATGTGTTTGCGGGCCATTCGAAGACCCGCATGGCCGCCGAAATGGCTCATCATGTGATCCACATGTTCGCACACGATCTCGCCCTGCTCCGCAGCAGAGGGAGGTGCGAGCCTCTCGCCCGTTTTCAGGTAATGCATGACATGTCCAAGGAACCAGGGGCGGCCCGTCGCGCCGCGGCCGATCATGACCCCGTCGGCACCGGATTGTTCCAACGCCGTATCCACATCGTCGAAGGTACGGATATCCCCGTTCACGATGACAGGTATATCGACGACATCGCATACATTGCGGATAAATTTCCAGTCAGCCGTACCGTTATAAAGTTGGCAGCGTGTACGCCCATGGACGGTCAACATCCTGACGCCGGAATCTTCGGCGATCCTTGCCAGCTCCGGTGCATTCAGACTGTCGTCATCCCAGCCCTTGCGCATTTTCAGCGTCACCGGGATATCGACCGCCTCGACGGTCGCCTCGATCACGCGGCGGGCATGATCCAGATCGCGCATCAGCGCAGAGCCGGATTGCTTGTTCACGACCTTCTTCACCGGGCAACCCATATTGATATCGATGATTGCGGCCCCGCGGTCCTCGTTCATTTTGGCGGCTTGCGCCATCAGTTCCGGCTCGTACCCCGCCAGTTGAACCGCCATCGGCTGCTCGGCGGCACAGTTGGTCGTCATCTTCATCGTCTTCTGGTTGGCATTCACCATCGCCTGGCTGGCGATCATCTCGGATACGACGAGCCCCGCGCCCCACCGTTTTACCAGCCGGCGGAACGGCAAATCCGAAACCCCCGACATCGGCGCAAGGATCACAGGATCGTCAATCTGAAGGGGACCAACATTGATGGTCATAAAATAGGCAACCGAATCATTATGACTAAAACGAAGGCAAACCATAATGGTGCAGCGCAATAAACACAATATTTCTGTGTGGCTAGTTTAACACGACATCCGTCATGAATTTAACCCCCGGATAGGCCAGTGTAATCATCAGATAGGCCACCAGAAAATAACGGCCTGCCTGGCGTCCGCGTATGCCGGTCCGAATATGGACGATCAGCAGGATCACGATAATGACGAAGGTCGCGAAGGAAAGCGTCGTCTTGTGCGAGAACTCGACAAGCTCGCCGGTCTGAAAAAACTGCGCCGCCATGCCGCTCAGAAGACCGCAGCCGAGGATAGCTGCCCCCGCAGTCAGGAGCGTGACCTGAATGCGTTCTCCATCCGCGACAGATGGCAGCAGTCGCGTGAGCCTGCCCGGACGTTTCCGTTTCAGCGCACGCTCCTGCAGCACGACAGCCAAACCGGCGACCGCACCGATGGTGAGCAATCCGTATGTCAGAACAGAGACAAGAATATGAAACGTCACCCAGGCCGAGGGCACGAATCCGTGGAGCGGTTGCGACGGCTGATGCAGCCAGATTGTGGCAAGCCCACCGATAATCCCGAGATACGGCAACAGGAGTGGAGTCAGCCGCCAGACTTCGCGCATCGCAGCTGCAAGCAGGGCAAATAGCGCGAGGCTGGCTAAAACCGTGATCCATAACGCCGGCGCCAGTCCGGTCTGCCACCCGGCCCCGAACGCGTTCCATATCCACAGTGCCGGCCCGGCGACGGCGACGGCAAGCGTCAGCCAATAGAATGCATCCCGCGACGGCACGCGCCGGAAGGGAAGGACTGCTGCCGGCAGCAGTGAAACCACGGCGGAAATCGACAGGGTAAGCGTATTTATCATCCGCCGCATACTAGCACCTGAGGGCCATCGGCGAAGCGTCGTATTTCCGGCACCGTAAAAAAATACTCGCCCCTTGCGGCAGTTGGCGCGCTCGCCGGATTCGCCTAGTTTGAAGGTTCACTTAAGGATTGCTCGCAAATGGCGCGTTGTGCCGTTCTCGTTCTTGCCGGAGGCTCCGGCTCCCGCGTGGGAGCGGATATTCCGAAACAGTATCTGAATATCGCCGGCGTGCCGATCATGCGGCGGACGGTAGAGGTTTTTCTGTCTCATCCCGCGATCGATATCGTGCAGGTCGTCATTGGCGCGGAAGACACCCAGCGCTGCCGTGCAGCCCTTGCGGGCCTTGAACTTCCCGACCCTGTCGCCGGTGGCGCCGCCCGACAGGACTCCGGCAGAAAAGGTCTCGAAGCGCTTGAGGGATATTCACCTGACTACGTCCTCATCCATGATGCCGCCCGCCCATTCGTAGATCACGGGACAATCGACCGGGTCATCCAGGCTCTCGACCAAGCCTCCGCGGTTCTGCCCGCCATCCCGGTTGCAGATACGCTCAAACGCGGTGCCGGGGCGCCGCCCGTCGTTGCGGCCACTGTCGACCGAGAGAATATCTGGCGGGCGCAGACACCTCAGGGTTTCCGTTTCGGTGAAATACTGGCCGCCCACCGTGCGGCAGCGGGCCTGGAACTGACCGACGACACGGCTGTGGCGGAACACGGCGGTATCGCTGTTTCCCTTGTGCCCGGCACCGAGGAGAATTTCAAGATAACGACGCAGGAAGACCTCCGGCGTGCGGAAAGGATGGCGATTGCGATGACCGGTGAGACACGTATCGGCACAGGATTCGACGTCCATGCCTTCACCGAAGGTGACAAGGTCATCCTGTGCGGCATCGAAATACCCCACACGCAGGCGCTCGAAGGCCATTCGGATGCCGATGTGGCACTTCACGCCCTGACCGATGCCATACTGGGCGCGATAGCCGAAGGCGATATCGGATCCCATTTTCTACCGTCGGACCCCCAATGGCGGGGTGCTGCGTCGCACGTTTTTCTCGAACACGCCGCATCGCTGGTGACGGGCCGGAACGGATCGATCGGAAACATAGACCTCACCATTATCTGCGAAGCCCCGAAAGTCGGCCCCCATCGGGAGGCAATGCGCAGGTCCCTGAGCGACATCCTGGGGATCGATCCCGGGCGTATCAGCGTTAAGGCGACAACGACGGAAAAACTCGGCTTTACCGGCCGCGGTGAAGGTATCGCCGCTCAGGCGTCCGTCACGATCCGGCTTCCCTGAACGATGGGTATTGGAAAGCTTCCGTCAGGATTATCGCTCTGGCACCCGGCGGCCTTCCTGGCGACATGGGGCGCCTCCGGCCTGTTGCCGCGGGCACCCGGGACATGGGGTTCGTTTTTCACCCTGCCCTTTGCCTGGATCATCGCATCCGAATGGGGCAGTGAGGCCCTTTTTGTCGCCGCCGCACTCGCTTTCCTCGCCGGTCTCTGGGCATCCGAGCAGTATCTGAGATACTCGACCAGCAAGGACCCGGGCGCAGTTGTGATTGACGAAACCGCCGGGCAATTGCTCGCGCTCGCCCTCGTGCCGGTGGAACTCTGGTGGTACGCCGCCGGCTTTATTCTTTTCCGACTTGCCGATATTTTCAAACCATGGCCTGCCTCCTGGGCGGACCGCTCGCTGCGGGGCGCTCTGGGGGTCATGACGGACGACATTTTTGCGGCGGTATATGTCCTCGTCGCCCTTTACGGCGCACATCTGGTTCTGGCGGGTTGATATGATCGATAAAGACGTCTTCGAACGGGCAAAGGCCCTTCTCCAAAAATGCATCGAGGCAGAGGTCACGGTCGCGACGGTCGAATCCTGCACCGGTGGACTGGTAGCGGCTTCATTGACCGAGGTTGCGGGGTCGTCCGCCGTCGTCGATCGGGGGTTCGTGACCTATACGAACGAGGCCAAGAACGAGCTTGTCGGCGTTCCCATGCATCTTTTCGGGGACGTCGGCGCCGTCAGCGAGGAAGTCGCCCGGGCGATGGCCGCAGGCGGGCTCGCCCAGTCAGATGCGACAATCGCCGTCGGCATCACGGGCGTCGCGGGTCCCGGGCAGAGCGAGAACAAGCCCGCCGGACTTGTTCATATCTGCGCTGCCCGCAGGGACGGCAATACCCTTCACGAGCGCTGCATGTTCGAGGGAGACCGCGCCGCGGTACGCAAGGCGTCGGTTCTCAAGGCGTTCGACATGATCGCCGCGCTGGCGTGAGCCTTCGGGAGAGGGTCGCCGGCGTTGATTTTTCCGGTGCGCGCGAAGCCGGTAAAAACATCTGGATTGCGGAAGGGGTGGTTACCGGTGCGGGCGTAAAGATTGAAAGCCTGAGCCGCGCAGCGGACCTCCCGGGTGGCAAAACCGCATTCGCACCGGCGATGGCAGCACTCGTCGAGCAAGTCTCCACACTCACCGATCATGTTGTCGGCTTCGACTTTCCTTTCAGCCTCCCTGCCCGGCTTGTTGCCGAGGCCGACTGGCCCTCTTTCGTGCGCGGTTTTGCCTCCGATTTTCACACATCGGACAGTTTCCGGGAATTTTGCCGTGCCCGGACCGGTGGACGGGAATACAAGCGGGCAACCGATACCGAGGCGCGGGTACCGTGGTGCGTCTATAACCTGCGTCTGTATCGCCAGACCTGGGCGGGTATTCGCCAGGTTCTGCACCCGCTGATCGAAGATGACCGGGCACGCATTATCCCGATCCAGAAGCCTCTCGCCGGCAAACCGGTCATTGCCGAGATTTGTCCGGCGTCCACGCTCAAGGCCGAAGGCCTGTATGTTCCTTACAAGGGGCGCGGAGAAGATTTTCAGCGGGCACGTGAATTGATTCTGCGACAGATGACCCGGCGGGGTCTTCTTTCGCCGGTACGCGGCAGGCTCCGGGATATGATTCTGAATAATGCCGGCGGCGATGCGCTCGATGCCGTTCTGTCCGCCATCGCTGCAGCGCGGATCGATGATCCTGCGCCGCGGAGCGACCTCGACCGGATTGAATGCCGGGTGTACTTCTAGGCGTAGCGCTCCGCCGCGCGCTTTTCGAAGGCCCGCACCATCCGGCGGACGGCTTCGTGAAACAGCGGCTCCATGATTTTCCGCAACAGGCGCGAGCGGAATTCGAAATCGATGAAGAAGTCGATCTCGCAGCCGCCCTCCTTCTCGGTAAACAGCCAGCGATTTTCAAGATAACGGAACGGACCGTCCAGATACTCGACGTCGATCCGTTCCTTCGGCGTCAGGGTGACCTTCGACGTGAATTTTTCACGGATCATCTTGAACCCCACCACCATGTCGGCGCGGATCACGTTATCCTCGCTGCTGGTGACCCGCAGGGCGACGCACCAGGGCAGGAAATTCGGATAATCCGCCACGTCCGAAACCAGATCAAAAAGCTGGTCCGCGGTCTGCGGCAGGAAACGGGTTTCGTGGTGGGTCGGCATTGTCCGGTGACTGCTTACTCGGTTGCCAGTCTGGCCTCGCGCGCTGCGCGCATTTCTGCAAAATCACTGTCGGCATGATACGAGGACCGGGTCAGCGGTGAGGATGAGACCATCAGAAAGCCTTTGCCGTAGGCGGCTTTCTTGTACGATTCAAATTCGTCAGGCGTCACGAACCGGTCGATAGCGTGGTGCTTAACGGTCGGTTGCAGGTATTGGCCAATGGTCAGAAAATCGACGTCCGCCGCCCGAAGATCATCCATCACCTGCAGGACCTCGTCCTTGCCCTCGCCCAGGCCGGCCATCAGGCCCGACTTGGTGAAGATCGTCGGATCGAGACGCTTGACCTGGTCCAGCAGGCGGAGCGAGTGGAAATAACGCGCGCCGGGGCGCACCGAAGCATAAAGCCGGGGCACGGTTTCGAGGTTGTGATTGAAAACGTCTGGGCGGGCCTCGACGACAGTCTCGATCGCGCCGGGTTTCCTCTGAAAATCGGGCGTCAGGATTTCAATGGTGGTATCGGGCGAATTTTCGCGGATCCGGCGGATAACCTCGGCGAAATGCGCCGCCCCGCCATCGTCCAGGTCGTCGCGGTCCACAGACGTAATGACCACGTGGGCAAGCCCCAGTTCCGCGACCGCCACCGCGACATGCTCCGGTTCCAGCTTGTCCAGCGCGCCCGGAATCCCGGTCGCAATATTGCAGAACGCACAGGCCCGGGTGCAGATATCCCCCATGATCATCATGGTCGCGTGTTTCTGCGCCCAGCATTCGCCGATATTGGGACATGCGGCTTCTTCGCATACAGTGACGAGATTCAGCTTCCGCATCACATCGCGGGTTTCCTGATAAACGGGCGATGTCGGCGCCTTCACCCGGATCCATGGCGGCTTCCGCTGGATCGGGTTGTCCGGTTTGTGCGCCTTTTCGGGATGGCGCGGACGCGTGGTCTCTGCGGGAATGTCCATGGATCAGAAATGGACCGCCCGGCCATAGGCGTCAAGCACCGACTCGTGCATCATTTCCGAAAGGGTCGGATGCGGGAACACGGCCTCCATCAGCTCGGCCTCGGTCGTCTCGAGCGTTTTGCCGACCATGTAACCCTGAATAAGCTCCGTGACCTCCGCGCCGATCATATGCGCGCCCAGCAACTCGCCGGTCCTGGCATCGAAGACAGTCTTGACCATCCCTTCGCTGTCGCCAAGCGCGATCGCCTTGCCGTTGCCGAGGAACGGGAAGCGGCCCACCTTGACCTCGTGGCCGGCTTCTTTCGCGGCCGCTTCGGTCATGCCGACGCTCGCGACCTGCGGGCGGCAATATGTACAGCCCGGTATCAGCGAGGTATTCAGCGGATGGGTTTTCTCGCCCGCGATTTTCTCGACGCAGATCACCCCTTCGTGGCTCGCCTTGTGCGCCAGCCAGGGCGGGCCTGCCAGATCGCCGATAGCGTAGACGCCGGGTTCTCCGGTTTCCATCCATTCGTTGATGACCACATGACCGCGATCGACCTCCACCTTGGTGTTCTCCAGGCCGATATTCTCCACATTGCCGGTAATCCCGACCGCGAGGATGACGCGGTCGACGGTGATTTCCTCGACCTTGCCGTCGCCCATTTCCACTGTTGCGGTGACGTTATCGGAACCGGTTTTCAACCCGGACACCTTTGCGCCGGTATGGATTGTCATGCCCTGTTTCTCGAACGCCTTGCGGGCCATGGTCGAGATTTCCTCGTCTTCGACCGGCAGCACGCGATCCATGACCTCGACGACGGTAACGTCCGCGCCAAGATCGGAGTAGAAGCTCGCAAACTCGATACCGATCGCACCCGATCCGATCACCAGCAGCGATTTCGGCATCTCTTCCGGCACCATGGCTTCGCGATAGGTCCAGATCAGCTTGCCGTCGGGTTCCAGTCCGGGCAGCGTGCGCGCCCGCGCACCGGTCGCCAGGATGATGTGCGCGGCTGAAAGCTCGGATTTCTTCCCGTCGGCGCCCTCGACCGCCAGCTTGCCGCCGCCGGCAAGCGCGCCGGTGCCCATGATGACGTCGACCTTGTTCTTTTTCAACAGGTGACCGACGCCCTGATTGAGCTGTTTGGCGACGCCGCGCGAGCGTTCGACGATCTTTTTGACGTCGAACGAGACTTCACCGACGGTCAGCCCGAATTTTTCGGCATTATCGATCAGATGCTTTATTTCGGACGTGCGCAAAAGGGCCTTGGTTGGAATACATCCCCAGTTCAGGCAGATACCCCCCAGGTGTTCGCGCTCGACCACGGCAGCCTTCATTCCGAGCTGAGCCGCGCGGATTGCCGCGACATAGCCGCCGGGTCCGCCGCCAACCACGATGATGTCGTATTCAGTATCAGCCAATTTATATCCTCTCCTGCCGGATGCCGGAAAATCTGTTGTGTAATTGTTAATACGGGAAACAGGGCATTTGTTCGAGTGTCCTGTTAACCAAAACCGAAAGATTCATTGTACTCGATCACTGAACCGTTTTAAAAAAACGTTACCAATTTCAGCAGACCGGTCCAGGCATCAAGCGAAAAGCATTCACCGGTCATACCATATCGATATCGGATTTTAGTTTAATGAATAAGTTCAGCGCGTTATTGCTGGGATCGACGGCCCTTACTTTCGTTGCCGTCAACCCCGCTTCGGCCCTCACGATTTCGGAAACCACAGATTTCGGCAACTCGTTTGCAGGCCGCACAATCATTAACGCGACAGCCGACGCTTCCGCGTCAGCGTCGGGCGATTCATCGGGCGCAGCATCGGGACCGGGAGGCACCGGTGGCCCCGTCTCCTCCGTGATCAGCGTCTTCGGGAACGTCAATTCGAGCACCGACCCGTTTGACTATTTCACGCTGACCGGCCTCGCCCCGGGCCAAAGCGTCAATATCGACATCCGCCCGACGGCGAACGCGAGCGGCGCCCTCAGCTCGAACCCCAGCAGCTTTGCGATAACGCTTCTGAACAGCGTCGGCGGCATCCTCGATTTTCCGGGAGACTCGATTGAAGGCACGGCTTCTTCACCCGGTGGAACATCCTTCGGCGCCACGTCATCCGGCGCCACTTCATCCGGTGCGTCCGGTTCCGATCCCAGCACACCGTCATTCTCCACAGTTTTCAGTCCTGATTTCAATTTCGATGCCACGGCACTGACAAATGGCGAACTTAATTTCAGGATTGAGGGCGCCAACAGTTTTCTGGCTGATTACAGCCTTGTCGTTTCGCCACTCGCCAGCACCTCGGTCGATGAGCCTTCTTCTCTCGCTGGACTGGCTCTCGGTGCCGCGGGACTCGGATTTGTCGCCACTCGCCGCCGGCGCCGCCGCAAATAGGTTCCGGGCAGCGCTCTAAAGATGACCGATACGGCGGTCGAAGGACAAACGCGGGTTTACGCCGATCTGATCGGCGATCTTTTCCATTCAGGCCACCTGCGGCATCTCGAGAAAGCAGCAGCACTGGGTGACATCCTTGTCGTCGGCGTCTTCGACGATGAAACAGCGACCCGGCTGAGCCACGTTCCCGTTATTTCCATGGACGAACGCGTCGCTATCATCGCTGCCCTGCGCTGCGTGGATGAAGTTGTGCCGGGCGCGCCTGCCGCGCCAGATACAAGCTTTCTCGACAAGTATGATATCGATACGGTCTGCCTCTCCGACGATTACAATGATGCGGATCGCCAACAGGCGCTGGCGGCTCTGCTTGATGACGGCAGCGGCATCGTCCTGCCCTATACCGAAGACACAAATACCGCCGGTATTATTTCCCGGATCACCGGCATCGAGGAATCCGCGCCCCCCGCGAGCACGGAAAACAGCGCAAAAATTCACGACACCGCCACCCTGGCGACTCCGAGAACGGACAACGCGGTCCTGGATGCGGTCGGCGCCCTCGCAGCTGCTTTCTTCGGCCGTGACTGGCTGTTGAACCGTGAACAGATGGGGACAGCGACGTGGATGTCCCTGCTCCGATGCATGGCCGGGAACGCCATTGCCCGCCAGACGCTCGGCCAGACCGATCCCCGCTTCGTTCCGGCGCTGGTCTCGCTTGCAGAAAAATGTTCGAAGGCGGGCGAACGCGTCAATATTATTGGGGCTGCGGCAGGGCTCGTCGCCCCAGCCCTCGCTGAGACCGGCCGCAGGGTCACCGTAATCCGCCCCAGCGCCTCTGGCGCCGTTTCGGAAACCCGGTCCCGACCTGAGCGATACGAAACTATCCGTTGCGGATGGTCCGAGCTGCAGGTTGCCTGTCCGCCGGCAGACACGCTCGTCGTCATGGACCCGGCCTAGGCCTGTCTCTTTATCATCGACGGTGATCTGCTTTTTCACACGACACTTCGCCTGAAACGCGAAATGCTCCTCTGCGTCGATTTCTGGCCGGAGGACAGCGGCAGTTTCAAACCGGTAAACAACCGGGGCACCCTCGCATTTACCGATACCTACATCCGCAACATGCTCCACGATCAGGGATTTTTCGACGTCGAAGACATCCTGACCACGGTTGACGGTGCACCGCGACCCAGAAATGCGACCGGTTGCAATCGTGTGTCCCGGAACGACATGGTCGATACCCCGGATAAAAAGGACGGGTTTATCTTCCTCGATGGCGGTGAGTCGCTGCCCACCAGTTCGCCCGACGAGGGAACGTTCCGGCGGTGGTATCGCGCCTCCAAGCAGGCGCTGCGGTCCGAATTGTAATGACCGATCCGTTGTTCGTATTTTTCGGGGCGGAGAGCGAATATGTCCTCAACCCGCTATATCTGGAGATGAAGAACCGGGGGTTCGATTGCGTCGAGCTCCATGCAACGCCCGACGTCACGATTACCGCCGCCCTGGAAGCTGTCCTCGCGGCAGACCGCCCGAAAGCGCTGGTGACGTCGGCTCATTTCGGCTGGGATGAGCGTTACATGATGCACCAGATGGGTGTTCCGGACTGCCCGGCACTGGTCGAACTGATCGCCCGGATCGAGCCGGTGTTCACCGCGTATTATCCTCATGATCTGTCGCAGCCGCTGCTGGCCGGCGAGATCGCGAACCTTCCCGCCGTGGATTTGTATCTTGCGCCTTCCGCCTACGAACATATGTTCGCCGGATTGACCGATATTCTCACCGTGGGCTGGATCAAAACCCCTCAGGACCTGAACGAACCGCAGGATCGCTGGGGCCGGGGCCTCTGGCTGACGATGAGCCTCGAATACATCCTCGTCGAACACGGGACAACGAAGACCCTGGGGCTGATGCATGACTGGCTGCGGGATTGGCTCTGGATCAAGTTCCCGCCGTTCCCGCAATTCGATGAAATCGAGGGGCTTCTCAAGGCTCGCGGCATCAACATTCTCGACCGGGACATGTACCCTACTGTCGCCGCCCGCCACTTCGACTTCGTTGTCACCAACGGAGAATCCTCCGTCGTTCGGGAAAGTGCGATGATGGGAGTCGAGACGTTTATCGTCACCGATATCGGTCTGTTCGGCAATCAGTCCCGCCGCAATATGTGGCAGTTCGCCGACCTCGAAAACGTCCACGTGGTTCCCAACTTCGAGCACATCCCCGCGATGGTCGAAAAGCGCCCGCCGGTCATGCAACCCTTCGATATGGACCGCGCAATCGATGCCATCGTGGACGGTGCCCGGCAGAAGATCGCCCGCCGGACCTGACGCGCAGGTTCAGGCTAGAGCAGCATCAGCGCCGGGTTTTCGATGTAGCGCTTGATCGCCGCAAGCAGTTCCGCGCCGATCGCACCGTCGACCACGCGGTGATCGACCGACAGCGTACAGCTCATCACCGTTGCGGGGACGATCTGGCCGTCCTTGACGACCGCGCGTTGTTCCCCTGCCCCGACTGCCAAAATGCAGGCCTGGGGCGGATTGATGACGGCATCGAACTGTTTCACGCCGAACATGCCGAGGTTCGAGACCGAGAAAGATCCCCCCTGGTATTCTTCCGGCATCAGCTTGCCGTCGCGGGCGCGCGTCGCGAGGTCTTTCATATCCGCCGAAATCTGCTTGAAGCCTTTTTTCTCGGCCGCCCGCACGATCGGGGTGATCAGGCCGCCCGGGATGGCGACCGCGACCGAAATATCCGCGGTGTGAAACTGGCGCATCACGCCCTCGCCCTCGAAGGCCACATTGGCGGCAGGCACTTCCATCAGCCCCATCGCGCAGGCGCGGATAACGAAATCGTTCACCGATATCTTCACCTCTTCCTGTGCGGCGTTCAGCGCCTTGCGAACCTTGAGAAGCTCGTCCAGTTCGCAATCCATCGTCAGATAGAAATGCGGCACCTGGGATTTCGATTCCACCATCCGCTGTGCGATGACCTTGCGCATGGTCGACAGCTTTACGATCTCCGACGTATCGCCGCGCGCGGACGCAGGCTGTTCCGCCTCGGCACCGCCCGTGGAGGCTTCCGGCGAGTCAGCTTTGCCAACACCCCTCGCAACGGCATCGTCGATATCGCGTTTCACGATCCGGCCATCAGGCCCGGATCCCTTGACGGATGAGAGATCAACCCCTGCCTGCGCTGCCATGCGGCGGGCAAGCGGGCTTGCAAACAAACGATTGCCGTCCGCATCGACCGCAGGCGGCAATGCCCCGGTCGCTGAAATGTCGATACCGCCCTGTGCGGTCGCTTTGCCGCGGCCGCCCGTCATGGCGGCTTCAACGTCGGACCTGACGATTTTACCGTGCGCACCGCTACCCTGGACTTTATCCAGTGCAACACCTGCCTGTTCGGCGATACGTCGGGCAAGCGGGCTTGCATTCACATCGTCAGAAGATGTTGCAAGCGCGGGTTCGGATTTGGCCGCAGGGGCTTCTTCGCCCGCCGCTGCAGGTTTTTCGGCCGCGGCCGGCGCAGCCGATGGCGTTTCATCCGCGGCGGAAGCATCTTCGCCGTCCTCCAGAAGAAGGCCGATTACCTCGTTGACCGGGACGGCTTCCGTTCCCTCGGGAACGAGAATTTTACCGACAATGCCTTCATCGATCGATTCGACCTCCATGGTCGCCTTGTCGGTTTCGATCTCGGCGATAACATCGCCTGGATTGACCTGGTCGCCTTCCTTGACGTGCCATTTGGCAAGATTGCCTTCGGTCATTGTCGGCGACAGGGCCGGCATGAGGATTTTAATGGACATATCTGCGATCCCGCCCGGTCAGTCCGCGTAGCAGACGGCTTTTGCCGCCGCCACCACATCCGCGACCTGCGGCAAGGCCAGCTTTTCGAGATTGGCCGCATAGGGCAGCGGTACGTCCACGGCGCAGACCCGTTTCAGGGGCGCGTCGAGCCAGTCGAATGCCTCCTCCATCATGATCGCCGCAATCTCTGAGCCCATGCCCGCGACGGGCCAGCCTTCCTCGACCGACACGATGCGGTTTGTCTTCTTCACCGAGGTCACAATGGTTTCGGTATCGAGCGGCCGCAATGTCCTCAGATCGATCACTTCGGCTTCGATTCCCTGCTTGGAAAGCTCCTCGGCCGCGGCAAGCGCATGGCCCACCATGATCGAGAAGGCCGTGATCGTCACGTCGCTTCCCTCTCGCACGACCTTCGCCTTGCCGATCGGCACGGTCAGGTCGTCGTCATCGGGCACATCGAAGCTCTGGCCGTAGAGAATTTCGTTCTCCAAGAAGATCACCGGGTTCGGATCCCGAATGGCCGATTTCAGCAGCCCCTTGGCATCTGCCGCAGAATACGGCGCCAGAACGTACAGCCCGGGCACATGAGCGTACCAGCTCGCATAGCATTGCGAATGCTGGGCGCCAACGCGCGCGGCGGCACCGTTCGGCCCCCGGAACACGGCCGGGCAACCCATCTGACCGCCCGACATGTAATTGGTCTTTGCGGCCGAGTTGATCAGATGATCCATCGCCTGCATGGCGAAGTTGAAGGTCATGAACTCCACGATCGGCTTCAATCCGGCAAATGCAGCGCCCACACCGAGACCGGTAAACCCGTGCTCGGTAATCGGCGTGTCGATCACGCGCATCTCGCCGAACTCGTCAAGCAGTCCCTGGCTGACCTTGTAGGCCCCCTGGTACTGGCCGACTTCCTCGCCCATCAGGAACACGTTCTCGTCGCGGCGCATTTCCTCGGCCATGGCATCGCGCAAGGCATCGCGCACCGTCGTGCTGGTTGTCGGACCGGTGAAGTCCTTCTCCGCGGCGACCGGCCTGGCCGCCGGTGCGCTCGCTTGCGCGGCGGCTTTGTCGTCCTTCCGGGCTTCTTCCCCGGGGGCTTCGTCCTCAGGAGTCTCAGACGCCGCTTTAGGCGCAGCCGGCGCACCGGCGATGTCGCCGGCGTCTTCGCCCTCTTCCAGCAGCACCCCGATCACTTCATTCACCTTGACGTTTTCGCTGCCGGCAGAGACCAGAATCTTGCCGAGGACGCCTTCATCCACGGCTTCCACTTCCATGGTCGCCTTGTCGGTCTCGATCTCAGCGATCACGTCGCCGGCGGAAACCGTATCGCCTTCGTTCTTATGCCATTTGGCGAGGTTGCCTTCCGTCATCGTCGGCGACAGGGCGGGCATCAGGATATTTATGGACATGTGCTTCTCCCTTCCCGACTCAAACTTCGACCAGAACGTCGGTGTAGAGCTCCGACGGATCGGGTTCGGGGCTTTCCTGCGCGAATTCGGCGGCTTCGACAACGATGGCACGCACTTCCTTGTCCATCTCCTTGAGATCGGCCTCGGTCTTGGCACCGGACTCGATGATGATTTTGCTGAGGTTGGCGATCGGATCGTGATTGTCGCGCATGTCGGAAACTTCTTCCTTCGTCCGGTATTTTGCCGGGTCGGACATCGAATGTCCCCGATATCGATAGGTCAGCATCTCAAGCACGTAGGGCCCATTTCCGGCGCGGCAGTGTCCGACGGCTTTTTCCGCCGCCGCCTGCACCGCGAGAACGTCCATGCCATCAACCTGTTCCCCGGGCATCCCGTAGGGTTCGCCCAGCCGGAACAATTCCTTTGCCGCAGACGCGCGGGCGACGGATGTCCCCATCCCGTAGCGATTGTTTTCGATCACATAAATCACCGGCAGGTCCCAGAGTTCCGCCATATTGAAGGCTTCATGGACCTGCCCCTGGTTGACGGCGCCGTCGCCGAGATAGGTCAGGGAAACCCCGCCGGTTTTCTTGTACTTCGCCGCGAAGGCCAATCCGGTACCGATCGGCACCTGCGCGCCGACAATGCCGTGCCCGCCGTAGAAATTCTTCTCCTTCGAGAACATATGCATGGAGCCACCCTTACCTTTCGAGTAACCGCCGCTTCGTCCGGTAAGTTCGGCCATGACGCCCTTGGGGTCCATGCCGCAGGCCAGCATGTGCCCATGATCGCGGTAGCTGGTCACGACGGCGTCCCGATCGTCAATGGCGGCCTGCATGCCCACGACGACCGCTTCCTGTCCAATGTAAAGGTGGCAAAAGCCGCCGATGAGGCCCATGCCGTACATCTGCCCGGCCCGTTCCTCGAAACGGCGGATCAACAGCATATCGCGGTAGTACTGCAACAGCTCGTCTGCGCTCGCGCCTGGCTTGCTCGCCTGGCTGCGTGTTGCGGACCTGCTCTTGGCCTTGCCGCCTTTGCCTTTCGAAGCTGCACTCTTGGGAGCTGTCGCCATAAATTTCCTCCGTATGAAATACGTGCATGTGCGCGTATTTTCTTCTGATTTACTTCGCACAGAATATAGAAACCGCGGAAAGCCGCAACCGCGACCTCGGCAAGTATGTATCGAATTATATGGTTAAGATTTTAAGATAATTTCAAAACGCCCCGCCACGTCGATGGCAGCGGCATGATCGCGCGCTGCGCTTGTCAGTCGGCGGTGTCCAGCGTATCGGTGATGATCAGTTCATCGGGCCGGACAAGACCGGCCATGATACGGGCGCGTTCGTCGAGCATATCCGCATCCAGGTGCTCTGACCGCAGAAGCGAAATGCGCCGTTCAAAGTCCATACGGACGCTGCGCGTCTCCTCAAGCGTCTTTTCGGCCACCGTTACCTGCTTTTGCAGATGCATCCAGGCGAGCACGCCGCGATCGCCCTGAAAAGAATGGACGAGGAAATAACAAACAAAAAGCGCCCCGACGATCGGAACGATCATCCGGCGCGACCTGCGTTTGATTTCGTGTGCTGCTCCCATAATCGAATCGAATCACATTTCGATTCGTCAGGTCAAGGAAAAAGACTCACATCACGAAAATAAATGTGGATAACCGCAGAAAACTGCGCCCAGAAGACTCATAAATATTTATTGGCTCAGCGAGAGCCGGCTACGCAAAAATATCTCGGCCCGGATAAATGGCCGCCGGTCCGAGGTGTTCCTCGATACGGATCAGCTGATTGTATTTCGCCAGCCGGTCCGAGCGCGCAAGCGAACCGGTCTTGATCTGCCCGCAATTCGTTGCAACCGCCAGATCAGCAATCGTCGTGTCCTCGGTCTCACCCGAACGATGGGACATCACGGCGGTATAGGACGATTTATGCGCCATGCTGACCGCAGCGAGGGTTTCCGTCAGCGTGCCGATCTGGTTCACCTTGACCAGGATCGAATTCGCGGCCCCCTGCTCGATACCGTCGCGCAGCCTTGCCGGGTTGGTGACGAAGAGGTCGTCGCCGACAAGCTGGACCCGATCTCCGATTGCCGCCGTCAAGGCGCACCAGCCTTCCCAGTCGTCTTCGGCAAGGCCGTCCTCTATCGAGACGATCGGATAGGCGTTGCAGAGCTCTTCGTAGTAGGAAATCATCTGATCGGAGGAAAGAACTTTTCCTTCACCCTCAAGATGATACTTCCCATCTTTGAAGAATTCGGTCGAAGCGGAATCGAGAGCCAGCTGGATATTGTCGCCGGGTTTGAATCCGACCTCCTCAATCGCCTGCATGACGAAATCGAGCGCGTCGCGTGTACCGCCCAGATCGGGCGCAAAACCGCCTTCGTCCCCGACATTGGTATTATGCCCTGCCTGCGACAGCTTGCTGCGCAACGCCTGGAATATCTCCGCCCCCCAACGCACGCCATCGCTCAGGCTGTCCGCTCCGACCGGCATGATCATGAATTCCTGAAAATCGATCGGGTTGTCCGCATGGGCCCCGCCATTCAGGATGTTCATCATCGGCACCGGCAGAACCCGGGCCGCAGCACCGCCGACATAGCGGTAAAGCGGCAGGCCTGAATCGTCGGCCGCCGCCTTGGCGAGGGCCAGACTGACGCCCAGAATTGCGTTCGCGCCCAGCCGCGACTTGTTGTCGGTACCGTCCAGTTCGATCATGCGTTCGTCGAGTACCGCCTGCTCGTCGGCATCCATGCCGGACAGCGCTTCGAAAATCTCCGTGTTGACGGCCTCTACCGCGTTAAGAACCCCTTTTCCGCCATAACGGCTCTTGTCGCCGTCGCGCAGCTCAACCGCCTCATAGGCGCCTGTCGAAGCACCGGAAGGAACCGCCGCGCGTCCCGCCGCACCGGTCTCGAGTTCTACCTCGACTTCGACGGTCGGGTTTCCGCGCGAATCCAGAATCTCGCGGGCGTGAATATCAACAATGGCGGACATGACTTTTCCCCGGGCAAGCATTTATAATCAGAGCCCGAGTGATAGCGTTGCCGTCGGCGCAGTGCAACGTCTGAGCCGGCAATCAATCAGATCTGGACGGGATTCGCTTTGGCAATCCGGTCGATTTCGACCATGGTTTGAAGAATTCCAGGCAACTCGTTCAGGCGGACCATGTTGGGCCCGTCCGACGGCGCGCTGTCCGGATCCTGATGGGTCTCCATGAAGACCGCCGCGACACCGATGGCCATTGCAGCACGTGCCAATACCGGCACGAATTCACGCTGGCCGCCTGAGACATTGCCCTGCCCCCCCGGCTGCTGAACCGAATGGGTTGCATCGTAAACGACAGGACAGCCGGTCTGCGCAAGGATCGGCAGGGACCGCATATCCGAGACAAGCGTGTTATAGCCGAACGAAACCCCGCGCTCGCAGACCATGACGCTGTTATTGCCCGCGGCCTGTGCCTTTTTGACCACGTTCGCCATATCCCAGGGCGCGAGGAACTGGCCCTTTTTGATATTCAGCGCCCTGCCGGTCTCGGCTGCGGCAACAATCAGGTCGGTCTGGCGGCTCAGAAACGCCGGTATCTGCAGCACATCGACCGCTTCCGCGACCGGAGAGCAATGCTCCGGCAGATGGATATCCGTCAGGACCGGGCACCCGTGAGTCTCGCGAACGTCAGCGAGGATGGGCAGGCTTTCTGCAAGTCCCATACCGCGCGGACTGTCCAGCGACGTCCGGTTCGCCTTGTCGAAGGAACTCTTGTAAATCAGGCCGATACCGAGCTTTGCCGTGATCTCGACAAGCGCCGCCGACATCTCCATGGCATGCGCCCTGCTTTCCAGCGCGCAGGGTCCTGCAATCAGCACGAACGGCGCATCGTTGGCGACCGTGACATTGCCTATCCGGATGCGGTTTGGCGCTGTCATGCCCTAGATCAGCCGCGACCGGTCCATCGCAGCGCGGATGAACGAGGTGAAAAGAGGATGCGGATCGAACGGCTTCGATTTGAGCTCGGGATGAAACTGCACGCCGACATACCAGGGGTGATCCGGCAATTCGATGATCTCGGGCAGGATCCCGTCGGGCGACAGACCTGAAAACCTGAGGCCGCCTGCCTCAAGCTGCTCACGGTAATTGATATTCACCTCGTAGCGGTGGCGATGCCGTTCGCTGATCCTAGCCTCGCCGTATATCTCCCGGACGAGGCTGCCTTCCGCCAGCGAGCAATCGTATGCGCCGAGACGCATGGTGCCGCCGAGATTATCCCCGCTGCTTCTCCGTTCGACTTCGTTTCCGCGCGTCCATTCGGTCATCAATCCGACAATCGGATCTGCGCAGACGCCGAATTCGGTCGATCCCGCGCCCTTGATTCCTGCAAGGTTCCGCGCTGCCTCGATAACCGCCATCTGCATCCCGAAACAGATACCGAAATAGGGCACGTTGTGTTCACGCGCGAATGTCACGGCAGCAATTTTGCCAGCCGCACCGCGCTCGCCGAATCCGCCCGGCACCAGAATACCCTCGACATCGGACAGATAATGAACCGCGTCCTCGGATTCGAAAATCTCTGAATCGATCCAGTTCATGTTCACGCGGACGTTATTCGCGATACCCCCGTGATCCAGGGCCTCGGCGAGCGATTTGTATGAATCCAGAAGGTTGGTGTATTTCCCGACCACCGCAATCGTGACCTCGCCCTCCGGATTTTTGACCCGGTCGACAATATGGGTCCAGCGACTGAGGTCGAGATGTTCTCCCTTATCCTCAAGACGGAAATGCTTGATCATCTGCTGGTCCATGCCACGGTCGTGATAGCAGATCGGCACTTCGTAGATCGTGCTCACATCCGGCGCACTGATGACGTTATCGACAGGCACATTGCAGAACAACGCTATTTTTCGCCGTTCGCTTGCGGGAATATCCTGCTCGCATCGGCACAGGATCATGTCGGGCTGGATACCGACACTCTGTAATTCCTTGACGGAATGCTGGGTCGGCTTGGTTTTCAGCTCGCCCGCGGATTTGAGATATGGCACCAGCGTGAGGTGCAGGAACATGGAGCGTTCCGGGCCAAGCTCGTTGCCGAGCTGGCGGATGGCTTCGAGAAACGGCAGGCTTTCAATATCACCCACCGTTCCGCCGATCTCGCAAAGAACGAAATCCTCATCGTCGACGTCGCTCAGCGCAAATTCCTTGATCGCGTCGGTGACATGGGGGATGACCTGAACGGTCGCGCCGAGATAATCGCCGCGACGCTCCTTTTCGATAACGTTCGTATAAATGCGGCCGGTCGTGACGTTGTCGGTTCGCCGCGCCGCAACGCCGGTAAAGCGCTCGTAATGACCAAGGTCCAGATCGGTCTCGGCGCCGTCATCGGTAACGAACACCTCGCCATGCTGGGTCGGGCTCATGGTGCCGGGATCGACGTTCAGATAGGGGTCCAGTTTGCGCAGTCGCACACGATAGCCGCGCGCCTGTAAAAGCGCGCCGAGGGAGGCCGAGGCCAACCCCTTGCCAAGTGATGAAACCACGCCGCCGGTGATGAATACAAACCGCGTCATGGAGCGATAAACTACATTACTTCCGAAGGATTACGAACCCCGCCAGGAAGGCTATTTGCGGAAAAAACGAATCGCCTGTGTGGATATCTATTTCGCGAGCGGAACGGCAGGCACGGCAGGTGCCGCTGGCGCCGGAATCGTCTGCTCCGTCTGCGGCGCGCCGGCGCGATCGAGGATCGATGTCGGAGCGCGGTTCGAAGACGATAGAATGGCGAGAAGCAGGCTGGTCGAAATAAAACATGCAGCGATAATCGCGGTCGCGCGCGTCAGCAGGTTCGCCGTTCCGCGGGTTGTCATCATCCCGCCCATCGTGCCGCCGCCCCCGCCGCCCATGCCGAGAGCGCCGCCTTCGCTTCGCTGCAGCAGGACAACGACCACGAGACCGATCGCGAGAAAGAGATGGATTATCAACAATACCTGGATCATGAGCTTTCAGCCTTGGTTACGCGGCGGATATGTAATGGCTATTTGGCCATTTGGCCAGATAATTTGGCGATTTTGGCCCAATTTGGACG
>JAYOMI010000025.1:217-5818 GCA_038120765.1 Rhodospirillaceae bacterium | reverse complement strand
CCCAGAAATCGTCGGCTTTCAGGCTCGCTCCGCCGACCAGTGCGCCGTTTACGTTGTCGATGGCGAGAATCTCCGCGGCATTTTCCGGTTTGACCGAGCCACCATACAGGATCCTCACATTGTCGGGATCTTCGGAAACATCGGCCAGGGCCGACCTTATGGCATCATGTACTTCCGCGATGTCCTCGAGCGTAGGCGTCCGTCCCGTGCCGATCGCCCAGACGGGTTCGTATGCGATCACGATGTTCGTTGCCGAGGAATTATCGGGAACCGATCCGCGAAGCTGGCCCGTGACGACTTTTACGGCCTCACCGGCTTCCCGTTCTGCCAGGGTCTCGCCGATGCATATGACCGGAATCAGGCCGCTTGCCTGGGCTGCCGCGGCCTTTGCCTTGACGGCTGCATTGTCTTCGCCATGGTCGGCACGCCGCTCGGAATGGCCGACAATGACATAAGTACACCCCGCGTCATGGAGCATTGCCGCGGCGATGTCCCCGGTATGAGCGCCCTGCTCCGCCGCATGACAATCCTGACCACCCAGCGCGATACCGGAATCGCCGATCGTGGTGCGAACGGCGGCAAGCAGCGGCGAAGGCGGGCAAAGGAGCATATCGACACCGTTGTCTCCGGCGTCAGACGTCTTATCTGCAAGAGAGCCGGCAAGGTCGGAGGCAAAGGCGCGGGTGCCATGCATTTTCCAGTTCCCGGCGATCAAAGGGCGAAGAGATTGGGTCATTGCTATCCATTTGTCATATTTGGCAGGCGGCGCGGTTTTTAACACATGGCAGGCACACCACCAAATGCGCGGGCTTTCGCCCTGACTATTGCCCCGGCTTTGACCCGTCGCATGGGTGCCCTGTCGATCTCGGCGGATTACCTTGCCGCCAAAAGGGTGCCTGCCTATGATGCGCGCGCTTTAAATCGACTTTTCCGTGGGCGTTTCGGAAAGGTACTGGAGGATGAATGCTGCTCGAAAAAATGAAAAAGGGTGTTGGCAAGGTTGTCATCACCATATTGGCCGTTCTGCTGATCATCAGCTTCGCCGTATGGGGCATCGGCGATATGGTCACGCCCGGCGGCAACACCAACCAGGTCGCGGAGGTGGATGGCACCCCGATCACGCAGCGACAGTTCCAGGACCAGTTTCAGCGGGAGATGAGCCGTATCCGCGCCCGGATCGGCAATATCGACGCCCAGCAGGCGCGTAATCTCGGCCTCGCGGATTCGACCCTTGACGGGCTTATCGCCCGACGGCTTCTCGGATTGCAGGCATCGGACCTCGGACTTCTGATCAGCGACGCCCAGGTGGTCGAACAGATCCAGCGTCAACCGGCCTTCCGCAATGCTCTCGGCCAGTTCGACCGGACAATGTTTCAGGTGACACTCGCCAATAACGGTATCTCGGAAAGCGCCTACGTCGCGTCGGTGCGCCAGGACACCCAGCAGGATTACATCGGCGGTGTCATAACGGCGGGCGCTGCGGCCCCGCCCCAGCTTGCCGAGACGGTATATCGCTATCGCAACGAGCGCCGCGCCGCCGACGTCGTCAACATCAAGCGTGGTCCGCTGGAAAGCGCGCCGGTCCCGACCGATGCCGAACTGAATGCGTATCTTGAAAAGAACGCCGATCGGTTCAGGGCGCCGGAATACCGGCAACTGTCGATCCTGCATATGGACCCCGACCAGATCGCCAAGGAACTCTCCCCGTCGGAAGAACGTATCCAGCAGGAGTACGAATACCGGCTGAGCACTCTGTCGGTCCCGGAACGCCGCCGTCTGGAACAGATTCTGCTGAAAGATGAGGATGAGGCGAAGAAGGCGTATGCAGCGCTGTCCGAAGGTCGGAGCTTCGATACCGTCTCCAAGGAAACGACCGGGAAATCCGGCGACGAGATCAAGCTGGGCCTGCTGACGGCCGCAGACCTGCTGCCCGATCTCGCCAAAGCCGCCTTTGCCGTAAACAAGGATCAATTCACGCAGCCCACGCAATCTCCTCTGGGCTGGCACATCCTGCGGGTGACGGAAATCCAGCCGGGACGAGAGCCCAAACTCGCGGAGGTCCGTGACGGAATCGTCAGCGATCTGTCCAAGGAACTGGCGCTGGACGATCTTGTGACCCGGGCAAACCGGGTTGAAGACGCCCTCGCCGGCGGTGCATCCATCGAGGATGCCGCACAGGAAGCGGGGATCCGCGTCGCCAAAACCGAACCGATCGATATTTCCCGCAAGCTCCGGTCCGGGGCGACGGCGTCAGGCCTTCCGAGCGACGCACGGTTCATTGAAACCGCATTCTCGCTGAACAAAGGCGCGACCAGCAATCTCGTCGAGACTGCCGAGGGCGGCTACTTCATGGTCCGCGTCGACGACGTAATCGAGGCCGCGAAACGGCCGCTCGATCAGGTCCGTGCCGAGGTTGAGACCGCGTGGAAGACCGAGAAACTGAACGATATCGCCAGAAAGACGGCTGAGGAAATCCGGGACGCCGCCAAAAGCGGTACCCCCCTGTCGGAAGCCGGCAAGAAATACAATCTCGCCGTTGAAGACGGGAAACCGGTTTCGCGCTTCGGCACAGGCACCGATACCGTGATCCCGCGCCAGCTTCTGCCGGAGCTTTTCAAGGCCAAGACCGGCGGGATCGTGATGCAGCAGACCGCGGACGGTTATGCCGTCGCCGTTCTGACCGAAATCGAGAACAACCCGCCGCCGGCCGATGACGGGGACTTCAAACGTCTTCAGGAGACGCTTGACGGGGCCATCGCAAACGACGTTCTGTCCGAATACACCCGCGCGCTCCGCAAGGAATATCCGGTGTCGATCAATCAGGCGGGCCTGAACGCCTACTTCTCCGGCCAGGGATACGGCAGCCCGTAACCTCCACCAAACGGTCGGGGAAGCGCTCAGAGTTTGAATATATCGATGCCGTCATCGCCGTCTTCGCGCGGTGGCAGTGGCGTCTGGACGATTTCGCGCAGCGCCCGCGGGTCGGCCATGACGACCGACGTTTCTACCTGCCGTTCGGGGATGTCCCAGTATTTTCGAAGAAGCCGGTTCTTTTCCTCTCCCTCGACAAGTCCGAAGCCGTTCTTTTCGTAAAAGCGCACAGCCCAGCGCGCCGCTTTCCAGGTCCCCAGCAGAACCGGGCGCGGCGCGCGCGATGTCAGATGTGCGAGGAGGTCCGAGCCGACGCCCCGTTTTTGCAGTTTCGTCTGCACATAGGCATGGCGGATCAGGATGACGTCGTCGACCGGCTGGATCCCCATCACGCCGACCAGGCTGCCGCCCGCTTCCGCGCCTGAAAACGACACGCCGGACGCGATTTCATGACGAAGTTCATCCGCGGGCATATAGGGTTCTTTCCAGCGGTCCGACGGAATAATGCCGCGATAGGCTTGCGCGCCGTCATTGACGATAGCAAGGATCGCGTCGAAATCGGCGTCGGTGCAGGGGCGTATCAAGGCGGGTTCTCCGGGGTTAAACAGAATGCCGAAGTTATTCTCCCGCCCTGACCTGCGCCAGTTTTTTCCGGTCGTCCCGCTTCAACAGCGAATCCAGCCGTACAAGGTCGAAACCCTTTTCCCTGATCCCCGCGAGCCAGGGTGCAATCGCGTTCATCGTCGCCGTGCGCGGATGACCGATGGCGATCGCCTGCCCGGTCGCACGCGCAATTCTCTCGGTCTCATCCATCCGCGCCTGGATTTTCTCGGGGTCCACCTCGTGATCGAGAAATACGTCGCGTACCGCATAGGCTATGCCGGCATCGATGGCGGCGGATGCGCCAACCGACCCGCCGCTTGTACGGGAATCGAGGAAAAACAGACCGCGTTTTTTAAGTTCCGACATCACGATATACATCTTCGCCCGGTCCCGGGTGAACGTGCTGCCCATGTGGTTGTTCACGCCGGTATACCCGCCGAAGCGACCGAAAATGTCACCCAGCTGGCGTCGCAGTTTCGCCGGGCTGGACGCGACCGACAGGACGTTTACACCCGGTTTCCCACCGTGCTCCGGCGCTTCCATCGGGAGATGGAGTATCACCGGATGCCCTTTCAGCCGGGCGCGGCGAACTTGGGTCGCGACGTCCGGTGCGAAGGGAAGATATGCCAGCGTGACCTGGGGCGGCAGGCGCAAAGCCGGTCGAAACCCATGTCGTCTATGACAATCGCGATCCGCGGCCGCGGCGGGCTCTCAGCGCTGCGCTGAAATGCCCGTGGCGCCGCCGAGCGTTTTTCGGGCGGGACTGCTGCAGGCGCTTTCGGTGCCGGAGGCATGGGGCGAACGGGTTGCACCCGGGCCGCAGGCGCTTTTTCCGCCGGGGCTGGCCGTGTTGCCAGCAGCAGGGTCTGTGAGCTCTGCAGCGGGCCCGAAACGGACCTGTCGTGCGAAGCGGCTGCGGTTTTTGCTTCGCGCTGCGGGGATACGTCCGGTCTGGCGGCAGGCTGCATCAGCGAGACACCGGCGAGCAGCGCCACCCCAACGGCAAGCCCGGCCGGAACCGGCCAGATCGTGGGCCCGGTCAACGGTTCAAGAAATTGCTGAATACGTTTCCACACAACGGTTCGCCCGGAATCATGATGATCCAGCAGTATTTTCGGGCCTTCATGGTTAAGGAATGGTTTCATCTTTCGACGCCGGTCCATAAAACCGTTTCGTGCAGCGGCTTTTCCGCGTACTAACGCTATTGGCCAAGGTGTTCTATAAACACCTGAATTCGAGACCGGATCGGGGAGTCCATGGACTTCAAAAGCATACTCGCCCTTGCCGCAGACGGCGGCGCACTGGATCGCATCCAGGCGGAGACCGCCTTTGACATCATTATGTCGGGTGACGCGACGCCTGCACAGATCGGCGCGTTCCTTATGTGCCTGCGCATGCGCGGCGAAACCGTCACGGAAATCGCGGCGGCGGCGTCGGTGATGCGGGCCAAGGCCATCAAGATTTCTGCGCCACCGGATGCAATGGACATCGTCGGTACTGGCGGAGATCGCAGCGGCACGCTCAATATCTCGACCGGTTCGGCATTGACCGTTGCCGGCTGCGGCGTGCCTGTCGCGAAACACGGCAACCGGGCCTTGTCGTCCAAATCGGGGGCGGCGGACGTGCTGATGGCGCTCGGTGTCAATATCGACGCGGACATGCGCCTGATCGAAAAATCCATTGCCGACGCGAAAATCGGTTTCATGATGGCGCCCCGTCATCACAGCGCGACGCGGCACGTCGCCGGCCCCCGCGTCGAACTCGCCATCCGGACCGTGTTCAACATGCTGGGGCCGCTGTCCAACCCTGCCATGGTGGACCGACTGATGGTCGGCGTATTTGCCCCCGAATGGGTGGAGCCCGTCGCGCAGGTGCTGGGCGCGCTGGGCGCCGAGCGCGCCTGGGTGGTGCACGGCGAAGGCGGACTCGATGAACTGGCGACAAGTGGTACGGCCCAGGTCGCTTCGCTCGAGAACGGCAAGGTCGAGACCTTCGAGGTCACTCCGGAAGATGCTGGCCTTCCCCGCTGCGATATAGAGGACCTCAGGGGTGGGGACGCCGAGTTCAATGCGGCCGCCCTGACAGCCCTGCTCGCCGGAGAGCCGAGCGCCTATCGCGATACAGTCC
>JAYOMI010000025.1:0-207 GCA_038120765.1 Rhodospirillaceae bacterium | reverse complement strand
GCGGCAAGGCGCGTGCGGCGCTGGACCGGATGATTGAAATTTCGCACGAAGTGATTGTCGAGGAAGAGGATGAAGCCGGCAATGAGTGACGCCCTTACCAGAATCTGCGCCGACAAACGCGACCACATCGCTGCGTCCAAATCCCGGGTAACGCTGGCCGACCTGGAATCCGCCGCCAAACAGGCGGAGAAGCCGCGCGGGTTCTAT
>JAYOMI010000024.1:41071-44483 GCA_038120765.1 Rhodospirillaceae bacterium | reverse complement strand
GGCCAGGATTTGTCGGGCGACGATCAGATCGCGTTCACCGAATGGTTCGGCCCGCGGCAGGAAGTACGGACGGTGAAGGTCGTGGACGAAGGGCCGCAAAACTTCATGTATGTCGCGAACAAAAAGGTGGATGGCATGGACGGCGTTTTGCCGGACGGCGAAATGCAGTTCCATACCGATCAGTGCTATTACGAAACGCCGTCCCGGGCGACGATCCTGTTTGCGCTGGAAATACCGGCGGAAGGCGGCAACACGAAATTCGCCAACGCCTACCGCGCCTACGATTCGCTGGATGACGCGATGAAGGAGCGCCTGAAAGGCCTGAAAGCGCACAATGTTTACGATTACGATGCGAACGCGACCGTCAAATCTAATGAAAGCGCGCCGGATGCGCCGCGCTACGAACATCCCGTCGTCATCCGGCATCCCGAAACGGGACGCGAAGTGCTGTATGTCAATCGTCTGATGACCGACCATATTGTCGGCATGGACCGGGCGGAGAGCGATGCACTTCTCGAAGACCTGTTCCAGGTGCTCGAAGACCCGGCCCATTGCTATGAACATGTCTGGACGCCGGGCGATCTGGTGATGTGGGACAACCTGTGCACGCTGCATGCGCGCACATGGTTCGATCCGTCAATGAGCCGCGTCCTGCGGCGTACGACCGTTGCAGGCCAGGCGCCCAAAGCCGCTCTTGAAACTGCTGCCTGACCGGTCAGGTAGCAGCGCCGCAGCGGCCGCGTTTGAGCCGTATCAGTCCCTGCACCAGGGTCGGGATAAAGCCGTATCGTAAAGCGTATAGCCGGAATCTGAGCATTGCTGTCCTCCTGTTCCGCAGGAGCTTAACGGCCGGTTAACTGCATCGGCTGTGTCGTTTGTCACACTCACGAAAATGTCAGGTGATGCCCGTCTGCCTGATATCAGTTCCTGTCCGTGCCGAGAAAAATCGTACGCACGAATTCGCGGAACAGCATGATCTGCGCCGGCAGGACCTTCGGGTCGCGCACGACCTTGGACACGATGATCCCGCCATCAGCCAGCGCCGGCAGCACGTCGGCAAGGTCGTCGAGGAGCGCGGCGGGTAGCGATCGGCTATCTCGTCAAGGTGGGCCCGGAACCGCTTGCGCCATCGTAGGACCCCCTCGCGGTTCAGGTCGCGGACATCTCGGTTGAACATGTTTTCCTGATAGCAGAAAGACGCCACGAGACATCCCGGGTGGCCGTTAGGCAGGTCTTCCATCATTTCGGCAAGCAGTTTCAGTCCGATCAGAAAGGCATGAAGCGGATCGTCGTGGAGTTCGCGCGCCCGGTCGAATATCTGATCGAAGATACCTTCTTCCCGCGTCAGATACCGTTCGAGCAGCGCCTTCGCGAGTGCTCCCTTGTCGGGGAAATGTTAGAAAAAGCCGCTTTTGGTGATGCCGACTTCCACGATCAGCTCTTCTATCGAGGTGGCCGCGAAACCCTTGTCGAGAATTGCGGCCTCTGCCGCATCCATCAGCCGCTCCTTTGTATCCCGTTCGGTTTTGCGTTTTGGCTCCGGCATGGTGTTTTCCGGCTGATTGATGAGAATTCACTGTACCGCAGGTACAGTAAGACGACCATCGGCAGACAATGATGCCGATAAATCCGCCGCCCGGGAGCGCCAAAGGGATGAAAAGCGCGGTCAGGAATGTTCTTTCGGCGCTGTACCATAAGTCGGGTGGAATGAAATCGTGCTGCTTCTCATAGTCCGGTTCGCCTGATTGACCCTGACACCGAAAGGATGAATATGACCAAGTACCGGACGAGACTTCCACAACTGAACGGTAAAATTGTGCTGACCGACGGCGGACTGGAAACCGTGATGGTTTTCCAGGAAGGAATTGACCTGCCGCTTTTCGCCGCCTTCCACCTGCTCGAGAGTGACGACGGCCGCCGTCGGCTGCGCGATTACTTCGATCGATATATCCCGTTGGCGAAGCGGGCCGGCATGGGGCTCCTGCTCGATAGTGCGACCTGGCGGGCAAGTTCCGATTGGACGGACCAGCTCGGCTATTCCGCGGAGAGAATGGAGAAGATCAATCGCGGCAGTATCGCGTTTCTCGAGGACGTGCGAAATGCGCATGAAACGGACGCGACGCCGATGGTGATCGGCGGGTGTATCGGCCCGCGCGGCGACGGCTATGATCCCGGCGAGATAATGACCGAAGCGGAGGCAGAGGCCTATCATGCGCTGCAGATCGGCATTCTCGCCGACACTGCGGCGGATATGATCTCCGCCTATACGATCACCAATGTGCCGGAAGCGATCGGCATTGCGCGGGCATCGATGAAAGCGGGAATCCCAGTCGTCATCTCGTTTACGGTGGAGACCGATGGGAACCTGCCGACAGGCCAGGCGCTGGGCGATGCCGTCATGGCGGTGGATGCAGCGATCGGCAACGGCCCCGCCTATTTCATGATCAACTGCGCGCATCCCACCCATTTCCAGGAGGCCCTTGCCGGAAACCCCCGGATCCGCGGCCTGCGGGCGAATGCGTCTTCGTGCAGCCATGAGGAACTCGACAATTCCGAGGTTCTGGATGACGGCAACCCGGTCGAGCTTGGTGGTCAGTTCGCTGACCTGATGCGCACGAATCCGCAACTGACGGTCATCGGCGGGTGCTGCGGCACCGATCACCGGCATATCGAACAGATAAGCGTCGCGATCAAAGCAGCCGCTTGACGAAAGCGGGCAGGGCATAGGAAGCTGTGCCGGCAAGGTGCTCTGCCCGCATCGCCACAATAAACGAGAGGATTCGCTATGGCTGTCGTAACCCCGCTATTCAAAGGTCACGAGGAACTCCCCGACCTGGCATCCCGCTTTGTGAATGTCGATCAGATCCCATGGAAGCCGACGCCGTGCGAAGGAATCGAGATGAAGGTCCTCATGGAAGACGAGGAAACCGGCATGATGACCGCCATGTTCAAATGGGCGCCGGGCTCGAAACTGACGTTTCATGAGCATGTCGAACTCGAACAGACCTTCGTGCTTGAGGGGTCCCTAGTCGATGACGAAGGGACGGTTACCGCCGGCAACTATGTCTGGCGTCCGCCGGGAAGCCAGCATGATGCCTGGTCGCCGGACGGCGCGCTGATCCTGTCGATGTTCCTGAAACCGAACATCTTCCTCGACGGAGAGAACAAGGGCGTGCAGCTGAAATAGGCTGCGACTGCCCGAGCGAACAAAAAACCCCGGCATTGTGCCGGGGTTTTTTTTCTGGCGGGCTACTGCACCAGTTCGGGCAGGAAGGTCACGATATCCGGGAAGAGGGTCATGACCAACATGCCGAACAGCGTCAGACCGACGAACAACCAGGACGCATTGAATATCTCGCCCATGCTCACATCCTGTGCCGCGGCCTTGACGGCGAACATCACGTAGCCGAAG
>JAYOMI010000024.1:38037-41044 GCA_038120765.1 Rhodospirillaceae bacterium | reverse complement strand
CGTGATGTTGAGCAGGAAGAGCAGCCAGAACCAGACCGGGTCGAACTCAAGCGCTTTCAGGATCGGCAGGTAAATCGGAATGACGATGAGCATCAGACCGAGCTGGTCGATGAACATGCACAGCACGAAGGGCAACAGCATCATCATGAAGAACATGACCCAGCGGTTCACGTCCATCGTGGTGACGACTTCCGTCAGCGCGGCCGTTGCGCCGGTAAAGGCGAGAAGCTGCGTGAACATAACGGCGCTGCACAGGATCAGCATGATAACCGAGGCGAGAAGCGCCGCTTCGCCGACGGATTCATACAGCATCCGGAAGCTGAGACGCTTGTAATAGGCTGCGGTCAGGATGGCGCCGAACACGCCTGTGGCTGCGGATTCCGACGGTGTCGCCACGCCGAGCATGATCAGGCCCATCACCATGAAGATAATGAACGTGAAGGGCAGCAGTCCTGCCGCGGCTCGGAGCTTGCCTTTCAGATCGATTATCTCCCCGTCTTCCTCCAGCGGCGCCAGCGACGGATCTATCCGTACCTTGACAAGGCACGCGGCGATGAAAAGACCGGCGAGGAAGACACCCGGTATCACGCCCGCGATGAGGAGCGACGCGATCGAGACGTCTGCGAGCGTGCCGACGATGATCGCAAGGATGGACGGCGGAATGATCGGCGCGAGACAGGCGCCCGCCAATATTGTGCCGATGGAGAGCTTGGTGTCGTAGCCGCGGCCCCGCATGATCGGCAGCAAAGACCGGCCGAGCATAGCGCCAACGGCAATTGCCGAGCCTGACAGCGCGCCCAGAACCGTCGACAGCGAGATCGACAGAATGTACTGGCGTCCGCGGACCCGCCCGACCAGCTTGTCGATTGAATCGAGCAGCACTTCCATGCACCCGGACCGGAACAGGATTTCCCCGAGCAGGATGAAGAGCGGCACCGTGCCGAGCGAGGCGGTGGTTCCGGTTTCGTAGATCGAATTGACCACCATCCCGAAGGCGGAATCGCCCAGCAGCATGACGACGCCGGAGACGATAATGATCAGGAAGGCGAGGAAGATCGGCGCACCGGTCATGAATAGCGCGACGAGAAGCGCGATTCCGATCGAAAGCGTCCAGTACCATTCCATCAGATTTCGCCCGTGATTTCATCACGCTTCGGCGTGATCCAGCTCTGCGGCCTGACCGCCTCGCCCGGGATCAGTGCCCGCAGGAAATAAAGCGCCGCGCCGATAAAGCCATAGGATATCCAGGCCGACATCCAGATTTTCGGCAGCGGATGGTTCTGTTCGGTGACGAGTTGCATCTCGATATGGCGCAGGTTCTCGCCAAAGCTCATCCAGGCTGCGAAAAAGCAGACTGCGACCCCGACGATGCCGGTGATGATCTTCAGGCCCGTACGCCAGTTCGGGACCAGTTCCCATAAAAGGCTGATCGCGATGTGCTGTCCGGCCCGTGTGGCGTGGGGCACCATCGCAAAAATTGTAATAACCAGAAGGTTCGAAAAGGTGTCGTTGGCCCAGTCGGTGGCGACGCCAAGGAAATATCGCGTCACGACCTCATAACAGTAGATTGCGGCCATCGAGAAAAGCGCAAGCGCCCCGGCAGCGTAGCCGGCGTCGGTCAACGCGTCATGAAGACGGCAGATTCCACGCACAACAAACATTCCCGGGGCGCTCGTTTCTTCTTTTCTTGGCCTGTGTTTACTTCAGGCTGGCAGGTGCATCGCCCTTGGCTTTCGCCATTTCATAGAGCTCCATGACCCGTCCGGCGGTTTTCTTGTTACCGTCCATGGAAAGGTTCCAGATGCCCTTGATAAAGCCGTCGACCATGTTCTTGCCGACGGTAGGTTCAAGAGCCGTTTCCTGAACGCCGAGCTCCTTGAGCTTCGCGATTTCGTTATTCGTCGCGTCATCGAACAGGGCGGGGACTTTCTGTTCCAGCTTGCGGCCCAGGTCGAGCAGCAGTTTCTGGTCTTCCTTGGTCATCTTGTTGAACTTGTTCAGGTTCATCGTCACCGTATAGGGCGACACGCCGAAACGGGGCCGCATCATGTATTTGGCGACTTCGTACCATTTGAAGTTGACCGCACCGAGAACCGGCCAGGCTGCGCCGTCAACGACACCGCGCTGAAGCGCCGCGTAAATCTGCCCGCCGCTGAGATTGACCATCGATCCGCCAAGCGGCTCGACAACCGGACGGTAAAGCGCGTTGGCGCGGACCTTCTTGCCGGTCAGCGGTTTGATGCTGTTGTCTACCGGTTCTTTGAGCATCACCTGGAACATGCTGGCGGTGCTGCCACCGAGAAGGTGCGAAATCATTTTCAGCCCGAAACGCTGCATTTCCTTGTCGGAGAAATCCCAGTAGCCGTTTTCGCGCCAGATCTCGGTCGACGGCGGCATCGCGAAAAACGCCATGGAGACGCCGGTCGTCCCGAAATAGTAGGGGGCAACCGACAGGTTCAGATCGAACACGCCTGACGCGGTCGGCTGGAACTGCTGGTTCGGCTTGATCACTTCCGGGCCGGAGAACTGGAACTTGATCCGACCATTGGTCGCTTCCTCGACCATCTTGCCGAAATCATAGGCAATGATGGGCGTGCCTTCGTAACGTTTGTCCCAGGCGGTAAGATATTTCAGCGTGATATTCTGCGCCGATACGGATGTGGGAAGTGCAATAGCAAGTGCCGCAGCGGCAAGGGTGACGTGATTCTTTTTCACGGGGAAGTCTCCTCTGTTGAAACCTGACCGGCCTGTTACCGGTTTGATCTTATTTAGAATAATTTCGCTGATGGTATTGACCCCGATCAGAAGGGTCAACCCATCATGAATGATTGAGCGCGATCAGAATACGATTCACAAATACGATTCACAAATGGCGGTTTTCCATCCCCGCTCGGCTGGAGTACAGTTCAGCGATGTCAGATACAGATGCTGTCCTTTTTGCCAACGAAGCCTTTTACCGCGCTTTCGCCGACAGCGCCCCATACGGCGCGTCGAAAGGCGGCATCGT